>JBBRPV010000001.1:0-103405 GCA_038227445.1 Burkholderiales bacterium
TGCTCAAAATGCTCCGGAAAGTTCGCCATGTTGAAAACTCCTCGCTGGGTTGCACTGACTCACGCCTCAGAATCGAGCGCGTGTATGGGCACCATACGAGACTGGTGATGGGCTTGCTCCGCGTAGCGGCTTCGTCCAACGCCCGAGAAGGTGGCGCTGCGCCGAGCGATCAGCCTGGGCTACGACGTGGAGGCCGAGATCCGCCTTGTGCGCAATGGCCAGGCCATCGTGGCGCAAAGCGGCGTTGTGCCCCAGACCTATGGCTACGACCCGACCTACCGCAGCCCCAGCAGCGAGTACAACCCGGCGCGCGCCAATGCGCTGCTCGACGTGTACGGCTACCTTGATCGTGACGGCGATGGCTGGCGCGAGCGGCCCGACGGCTCGCCGCTGGTGCTCGAAGTGGCCACGCAGGCCGACGAGCTGTCGCGCCAGCTCGACGACCTCCAGCGCAAGAACCTCAGCGCCATCGGCATCAAGGTCAGACTGCGCATTCAGCAGTTCGCTGAGAACCTGAAAGCCGGGCGCGCCGGCAAACTGATGGTGTGGTCGCTGGCCAGCTCGGCCACGTCACCCGACGGCTTTGGCGGCCTCAGCCGAGTTCACGGGCCGCAGGCCGGTGGTGCGAACTTCGCACGCTTCAAGTTGGAGGCGGTTGACGCCATCTACAAGCGCATGAGCGAGTTGCCCGACGGCCCGCAGCGACTTGGTCTGTTCAAGGAAATCGACAAGTTCGAAGTCGCCTACGCGCCCTACAAGTACCACACACACCGCATCTACGTGGACCTGACGCAGCCTTGGGTGATCGGTTACAGGCGCCCGCTGTTTTGGCGCGAACAATGGCAGTTCATGGACGTGGACATGGCGCTGCGTGATTTCAAACCCGACTGAAGCCGCCACGGCGCCCGGGCTCAGAGCGGCAGCTCGGTGAAGTAACGGCCTCCGTGGAAGATCAGCGGCTGCACGCCTTCGCGGCGTTCGCAGTGCTCGACCTCGCCGACGAAGATCACGTGGTCGCCTTCTTCGTAGCGGCTGCGGTTGAAACACTCGAACACCGCGGCTGCGCCTTCGATGATGGGCGCGCCGCCGGCACCTTCGCGAAACGCCAGGCCCTCGAAGCGGTCGACCGCCTTGCTCGCGAAACGCTGAGCCAGCGCGTGCTGTTCGGCAGCGAGGATGTTGATGGCGTAGTGCGAGCCGCGCTCAAAGGCGGGCATCGAGCCGGCGCTGCGCGCCAGGCTCCACAGCACCAGTGGCGGAGACAACGATACCGAGTTGAAGGAGTTGGCGGTCAAGCCGACCGGTTCGCCAACCGGCCCACGCGCGGTCACGATGGTCACGCCAGTGGCAAACATCCCCAGCGCAGCGCGGAACTCGGGCAGTGAGAAGCTCGGGGCGAGGGCGCTTGTCGGTGGTTTCATGGAGACCATTGTCCCGGATCGCACTAAGCCCCTTCAGAAGCTGCCGCTTGAGCAGCGCCAACTGCTGTGCTGTGCTGCAGCTCGGTCGAATAACAGGCGTTTGCCGAGGGCGCCGGGCTGCTGTCCATCCCGGATGGCGTGATCGGCGAAACGGCGCCCCAGGCGCTCGCGAGAGTCCCCTCGTGCAAAGCGGCCAACACGCTGCGCGTCAAGGGCGATCTGCGGAAGCCCGAGGGCCACATGCAGGCCGTGTTGCGTATAGAGCGCCCAGGTGAGCTCGGCGCTCTACTGGTCCCAAGCGCAGCCGGTGACGCAGCGCCAGCCCCGGCTGCGCTGGCCTCGTCCCTAGAATGCGCCCATGACCTCCCCCACCTCCGGGGCACCCGCCCCCGGCGCGCTCCCTGCCACCCCCGTCTACAAACGCAAGCTCTTCTGGGTGGCCTTGCTGTACTTCAGCGAAGGCCTGCCGTTGGGGGTGTTTTTCGACATCTTCCCGGTCTACTTTCGCCAGCAGGGTGTGAACCTGGCGGACATCGGCCTGCTCAGCCTGCTCGGCCTGGCCTGGACTGTGAAGTTCCTCTGGGCGCCGGTGATCGATTGGGCCCGCCGCCACCGCTGGTGGGTAAGCTTTGCCAACGCCGGCATGGCCTGCGTGATGTGGTATTTCGCCACGGGTTCGGCCAACGTGTTCGGGCCGTGGGTGTGGGTTGCTATTGGTCTGTTCACGGTGTTCTCGGCCACCAACGACATCGCGACCGACGGTTACACCATCGAGCTGCTCGACCGGCGCGAATACGGCATGGCCAACGGCTTTCGAATCGGCTTCTACCGCGTCGGCATGATCTTCGCGGGGGTCGTGCTCATCACGTCGGGCTGGCTCGGCTGGGGCGTGGCCTATGTGGTCGGCGGTGTGGTGTTCGCGTGCAATGCGTTCATGGCCTTGTTCGCGCCGCCCGAAGGCGCCCGACTGTCCACCCCCGGCACGTTGGCCACCGAGTTCAGGCTGTTGCTCGACCAGCCGCTGTGGATCGCAGCGCTCGCACTCGTGCTGCTCGGCCTGCTCTGGCCCGCACTCGCACCGGTAGCGCAGGTGGCGGGCTGGGGCGCGGTGGCCGAATTGAACAAGACCTGGTGGTTCAAGGGCGCGATCCCGGTCGGGATGATGTTCCTCGGTGCCGCCCTGATGGTGACCGCGGCGAACCACCCGCGCGCGCAGCTGATGCGCGAAGGGCCGGTGTTCGGCGCCTGGGTTGAGCTGCTGTCGAGGCCCGGCATGATTGCCATCCTTGTCTTCATCCTCCTATTCAAGTTGGGTGATGCGTCGATGGGCTTCATGGTCAAGCCGTTCTGGGTCGACGCGGGGTTCACAAACCAAAAGATCGGCCTGGTGAGCGTGCAGCTCGGCCTGGCGCTGTCGATCGCTGGCGGGCTGCTCGGCGGCTGGTATGTCGACACGCGCGGCATCTTCAAGGGCCTGTGGGTGCTTGGCATCTGGCAGGCCGTGTCGAACCTGGTCTACGCCTTCGCTGCCTACGTGGTGCCAAGGGCGGCACAGGGCAGCGATATCGCAGCGCTTCATCAGCTGGTGGTCTACAGCGCCAGTGCAGTCGAGAGCTTCACCGGCGGTCTGGGCACCGGCGCATTCCTCGCATTCCTGATGGCCATCACGAGCCGCACGAAAGCGACAACCGAGTACGCGATCTTGTCCAGCATCTTTGCCTTCAGCCGTGCCGTGGCCGGCTGGGCTGGCGGCATCGGTGCGCAAGAGATGGGCTACGCGGCCTACTTCTTCCTGACCTTTTGGCTCAGCTTCCCAGCCTACTTCCTGCTGCCACAGGTGGGCCGTATGCTGAACGATGCCCAGGCGCGTTCGGGCGCCACGGGGAACGATTAAACCGCGCCGCGATCAGAGCCGACGATGACCCATCACCACACGCCGTATTTACTCCGAACGCTTGGGGGCCACTGTGCGGCCTGCGCGTTCATGCCAGGGCGCCGGCTCTTCACCGGCGCGCTGCTCGCCGCCACCGCTGGCGCCGCGTTGCCGGCGCTGGCGCGCGAAGGTGTGGAAGTGGGGAAGAAGTCGATCTTCGCCGGAGCTGTGTCGTCCGACCAGATCGAGCAGAGCGCAGCGCAGCAGTACGTACAAATGCAACGCCAGTATGCGCAGCAGAAAGCGCTTGCGCCCGACAACCACCCGCAGCTCGTGCGCCTGCGCGCCATCGCGCAGCGGCTCATTCCGCACACCTACGAGTGGAACGAACGCGCGCGCCAGTGGAAGTGGGAGGTGAACCTGATCGGCAGCGGCCAGATCAACGCCTTCTGCATGCCCGGCGGCAAGATCGCGTACTACTACGGCATTCTCGCCAAGCTGCAGCTGACCGACGACGAGGTGGCGATGATCATGGGCCACGAGATGGCTCACGCCTTGCGCGAGCACGCTCGCGAGCGCCTTGGCAAAACCATGGCCACGCGCGGCGCGATCGAGGTGGGTGCGGCGATCTTCGGCCTGGGCAACCTTGGTCGCATGGCCGCCGGAGCGGGCGGCCAGCTTCTCACGCTCAAGTTCGGCCGCGAAGACGAATCCGAAGCCGATCTGGTGGGCCTTGAGCTCGCTGCCCGGGCCGGCTACGACCCCCGCTCGGGTGTGACGTTATGGCAAAAAATGGCCGCCGCCAATAAGAGCGGGCCGCCGGAGTTTGTCAGCACTCACCCATCCGGGCCAACTCGCATTTCCGACATCGAGAAGAACCTGCCGAAGGTGGCGGGCTTGTACGCGCGGGCGGAGAAGCCGGGGCAAAGGTTCGCGCCGCCGGTGGCGCGGGCGGCGCGCACGGACGGCGCCCGCGAGCGCTCGACGAACTGAACGCCCGCGAACAAATTCAACCCGCCCGTACGGGGACGTCAAGCCATCACGTCCCGCGATTTCAACTTCGTTTTCTCGGTCCATTTCACCTACGCCTTCTCGGCTCACATGTAGAAGGCGGCGCTCGCCACGAGACTTGGTGAGCCGCATCATGAGCGTTAAACCGACTGCGGCGGACTGGCGAGTCGCAGGGTCGCGCTGCCTGCTCAGCCGAGCACTTTCAAGAGCCACCGGTTCATGTCGGCAATCTCTGGCGCACACACCGAGTGCGGCATCGGGTATGCGTGCCACTCGACCGGGTAGCCTAGCGCCAGCAACGTGTCGCGCGAGGCGGTAGCGCGGGCGATTGTGATCACCGGATCGGCGCTGCCGTGGGCTTGAAAAATCGGCACGCCGGCGTTGGCTGCGCTGCGCTCTTGCGCGGTCATGTCGGCCAGTGGCAGGTAGCCCGACATGCCGAGCAACCCGGCCAGGCGCTCACCGTGACGCAGCCCGGCCATGAAGGTCATGGCGCAGCCCTGCGAGAAGCCGGCCAGTACCGTGCGGGAGGGTTTGACGCCGCGCGCTTTCTCTCGCGCCAGCAAACTTTCGATCAGCCCCTGCGATTCGCGCAGGCCGGCTTCGTCTTCCAGCGAGCGGCCCGCCGCTCCGATGTCGGCACCCAAAATGTCGTACCAAGCGCGCATCACGTGGCCGCCGTTGATCGTCACCGGCCGGGTCGGGCCGTGCGGGAAGATAAAGCGTACAGGCCCGACGCTGCTCAAATCGAACTCATTTGCCACCGGCACGAAGTCGTTGCCGTCGGCGCCTAGGCCATGCAGGATGATGACGCTGGCCGTGGGGTTGGGGCCGGTTTCGAGCTCGATGGTTTCGAGTGACATGGTTCGGGTTCCGTGTTCGGTGTCAGAGGGTGAAGTCGTAGTCGATCATGATCGGCGCGTGGTCGCTGAAGCGCTGCTCCAGGTAAATATGCTCGGCTTTCGCCATGGCCGCAGTCTTCGGTGTGGCCAGGTGGTAGTCGAGCCGCCAGCCCACGTTCTTTGAGTAGGCCTGGCCGCGGTTGCTCCACCATGTGTACTGCTCGGGGTGCGGGTTGAGCGTGCGGAACACGTCAACGAGGCCGATCTCGTCGAGCAGGTGCGTCATCCAGGCGCGCTCGTCGGGGAGGAAGCCGCTGTTCTTCTGG
The DNA here is from genome assembly GCA_038227445.1 of Burkholderiales bacterium. Classification (GTDB taxonomy): domain Bacteria; phylum Pseudomonadota; class Gammaproteobacteria; order Burkholderiales; family Burkholderiaceae_C; genus LMDS01. The sequence goes on from JBBRPV010000001.1 coordinate 5,474, forward strand.
TTGCCCCGCCAGTTCTTCAGGTCGATTTCCTTGTGCGCAATGTTGATGTCGCCCACCAGAATCAGCTCGCGCTCGGCCGCCAGCGCGCTAAGGTGCGGCGCCATCAGCGCCAGGAAGCGGAACTTGGCCTGCTGGCGCTCGTCGCCGCTTGAGCCGCTGGGGAAGTAGCAGCTGATGATGCTGAGTTTGCGTTTGGCTGTGTCGAAGCGCGCTTCCACATAACGCCCTTCGGCATCGAACTCAGGATTGCCAATGCCGATGATCACCGCACTCGGCGTCATGCGCGAGTACACGCCCACCCCGGAATAGCCTCGCCTGTCGGCGTAGTGGAAGTGGCCCGTCATACCGGCCACGGTGTCGAAACGGCCGACCACCGTGTCGGCCTGAGCCTTAAGCTCCTGCACGCCCATACAATCCGCGGCCAGCGTTGAAGCCCAGGCCTCGAAGCCCTTGGTCGCCGCAGAGCGGATGCCATTCAAATTCAACGAAACAAGACGGAACACGATCGGGACTACTCCAGATGAGCCAAGCCGAGCCGAACCCTGCCCTTGCGCAAGACTTCGTAAAGTTCGCGGTCGAGGCCGGCGTGTTACGGTTTGGTGAGTTCAAGACAAAGGCCGGGCGGCTGTCGCCCTATTTTTTCAATGCCGGCCTGTTCGACGACGGCGCCAAGCTGGGACGCCTCGCAGAATTCTATGCGCGGCGTTTGCTGCAGGCCCGCACCGAACGCGCGCTGGCCTTCGACATGCTGTTCGGCCCGGCCTACAAGGGCATCACCCTGGCGGCCACGGTGGCGGTCGAGCTGGCACGGCTCGGGCACAACGCGCCCTTCGCCTACAACCGCAAAGAAGCAAAAGATCACGGCGAAGGCGGTACGCTGGTCGGCGCGGCAGTGGCCGGGCGCGTTCTCATCATCGATGATGTGATTTCCGCCGGCACTTCGGTGCGCGAGTCGATCACGATGATCACGGCCGCCGGCGGCACGCCGCACGCCGTCGCCATCGCGCTCGACCGGCAGGAAAAAGCCAGCGATGAAGGCGAGGGCGCGCAGATGTCGGCAGTGCAGTTCGTTGAGCGCAAGCTGGGGCTTGAGGTCGTGGCGATCGCCACGCTGGCCGACTTGTTGCAGGTTTTGCAGGCGAGCGCCGATCCGGCCTTGAGCGCGCACTTCGGGCGCGTGGCGGCTTACCGCGAGCGGTATGGAGTCTGAATGAAACAGCGTGAATTCAATGGGGTGATGCCGGGGCTGTTACACGGGCTGGTTCCGATGGTGTTGTGCTGCGCAACGCTGGCGCTGAACGGCCCCACGGCCTGGGCGCAAAAAGACGCGCGCAGCTCAATCTACTCCTGCATCGATTCCAACGGAAAGAAGCTCACCTCTGACCGCCCCATCGCCGAGTGCAGCACGCGCGAACAGCGCGTGCTCAACGCCGACGGTTCGGTGCGCAACGTTTTGGGCCCGTCGCTTACCGCCGACGAGCGCGCTGACAAGGAGGCGCGCGAGCTCGCGGCCGCCGCCGCGTTCGCCGCGCAGCAAGACGCGGTGCGCCGCGACCGCAATCTCATCGCCCGCTTCCCCGACGAAGCGGCGCACCGCAAGGCGCGCAACGCCGCACTTGACAGCATGCGCAGCGCGGTGAAGGCCTCTGAAGCGCGGCTCGAGCTGCTGGCCAAGGCCCGCAAGCCGTTGATGGACGAAGCCGAGTTCTACAACGCCAAGAGCATGCCTGCCATCTTGCGGGCGCAGATTGAAGGCAACGAAACAACTGCCGAAGCCCAGCGCGCGCTGATCCAGAACCAGCAAGTCGAGGTCATTCGTATCAACGCGCTCTACGACGCCGAACTCGAGCGTTTGAAGCAGCTGTGGCGCGGCGCGCCGCCCGGTTCTCTCGGGCCGCTTCCCATGGGCGCGGGCTCGGCGGCGAAGTAGCCGAGCCCAACGCAAAAAAAACGACGCTCGACCTTGGTCAGCTCAGCTCAGCTTCTTCTTCAGCAGTTCGTTCACCAGGGTCGGATTGCCCTTGCCTTTAGTGGCTTTCATGGCTTGGCCCACGAGCGCGTTGAAGGCCTTGTCTTTGCCGGCGCGGTATTCCTCGACTGACTTTGGGTTCGCGGCGAGTACGTCGTCGATGATGCGGTCAAGTTCGCCGGTGTCGATCATCTGCGTCAGTCCGAGTGCCTCGATGACCGCGGCGACGCTTCGCACTTGGCCTGTTGCAAAAACGCCAGTGAGATCACCAAGCGCCTTGTCCGGCCAGAGCGCATCGAACACTTGCTTTGCCTGTTTGTGGTGAATTGATCCTGCGGCGATTTGGCCGACGAGGTCTGCGAGCTGTTGAGGGTGGACGGGGCAGAGATGGATCTCTAGCTCTTCGGCATTTAGCCGTCGCGACACCTCACCCATCAGCCAGTTCGCCACCAACTTGGGCTGACCGCTGGCCTGGGCCGCGGTCTCGAAGTAGGCCGCAAAGGCCTGGCTCTGCGTCACCATTGCCGCGTCGTAGGCGGGCAGTCCGTACGCGAGCCGGATGCGCGCGGCCATCACGTTCGGCAACTCCGGCAGCTCCCCGCGCACCTGCTCGATCCAGTCGGCGCCGATCACCAACGGCGGCAAATCGGGGTCGGGAAAATAACGGTAATCGTGAGCGTCTTCCTTGCTGCGCATCGCGCGCGTTTCGCCGCTCGCCGGGTCGAACAGCACGGTCGCCTGATGCACGCTGCCGCCGTCTTCGAGCAGGTCGATCTGCCACTGAACCTCGTAGTCGATCGCCTGCTGCATGAACTTGAAGCTGTTCAGGTTCTTGATTTCGCGCCGTGTGCCGAAAGGCGCGCCGGGTCGGCGCACCGACACGTTTGCGTCGCAGCGGAACGAGCCTTCCTGCATGTTGCCGTCGCAGATGCCGATCCAGCGCACCAGCTGGTGCAGCGTCTTGGCGTACTCGACCGCTTCGGCGCTGGAACGCATGTCGGGCTCGGTCACGATCTCGAGCAGCGGCGTGCCGGCGCGGTTCAGGTCGATGCCGGTCTGGCCCTGGTAGTCCTCGTGCAGCGACTTGCCGGCATCTTCTTCGAGGTGGGCGCGCGTCAGGTTCACCTTGTGCGGTGCGTCGCCAACCAGGAAATCGATGACCCCGCCCTGCACCACCGGCGTTTCGTATTGGCTGATCTGGTAACCCTTGGGCAAGTCGGGATAAAAATAGTTCTTGCGCGCAAAGATCGACACCGGTGCGATCTTTGCGTTCACGGCCAGGCCGAAGCGAATAGCGCGCTCGACAGCGCCTCGGTTCATCACTGGCAGCGTGCCGGGCAGAGCCAAGTCAACAGCCGAGGCCTGGGCGTTCGCGGCGGCACCGAACTGTGTGTTCGTGCCGCTGAAAATCTTCGACTTGGTAGAGAGTTGCGCGTGCGTTTCGATGCCGATGACGACTTCGAAGCCGCGGATCAATGCGGGTTTGCTCATGGTGTTCAGTACCCGGCCGGCTTGGCGGCGTGCCAGTCTGTGGCCTGCTGGAACGCGTGGGCCGTGTGCAGCAAGCAGGCCTCGCCGAAGTAGTTGCCAATCAGCTGCAGGCCGACTGGCATGTGGCCTGCGCCGAAGCCCGCCGGCAGGCTCATGCCGGGCAGGCCTGCCAGGCTGGCGGGCAGCGTGAAAATGTCAGCCAGGTAGCTCGCGACCGGGTCGTCGCTTTTATCGCCGAGCTTCCATGCCACCGTCGGCGCCACTGGCCCTGCAATCACGTCGCACTGGCGGAAACAGGCCTGGAAGTCGTCGGCAATCATGCGGCGAAGCTTCTGCGCCTGCAGGTAGTAGGCGTCGTAGTAACCGTGGCTCAGCACGTAGGCACCGATCATGATGCGGCGCTTGACCTCGGGGCCGAAGCCTTCGCTCCGGCTGCGGCTGTACATGCTTTGCAGGTCGGTGTAGTGGGCCGCGCGGTGACCATAGCGCACGCCGTCGAAACGGCTCAGGTTCGACGAGGCCTCGGCCGGCGCGATGATGTAGTAGACGGGAATCGACAGCTCGGTGCGCGGCAGGCTGACCTCGACAAGTATGGCGCCGAGTTTCTCGAATTCGGCCAGAGCGGCGCGCACGGCGCCATTCACATCGACGGCCAGAGCTGCGGGGAAAAACTCTTTCGGCAGGCCAATGCGCAAACCCTTCAGTGGCTGGGCGGCGTTTGCGCCTTCGCGCGGCAGCAGCATGGCGGAGTGAAAGTCTTGCGGCGCTCGCTCGGCGCTGGTGGAGTCGCGGCTGTCGAAGCCGCTCATCGCGCCGAGCAACAGCGCACAGTCTTCGGCGCTGCGCGCGAACGGCCCGGCCTGGTCGAGGCTGGAGGCGAATGCGATCATGCCGTATCGCGAGCACACGCCGTAGGTCGGCTTGATGCCGGTGACCCCGGTAAAGCTGGCCGGCTGGCGGATCGAGCCGCCGGTATCGGTTCCAGTGGCCGCGGGCATCAGGCGCGCAGCCACCGCGGCCGACGAGCCGCCCGACGAGCCGCCGGGTACGCGCGAGACATCCCAAGGGTTGCGCACGGGCCCGTAAGCCGAGTTCTCGTTGCTCGAGCCCATCGCAAACTCGTCGCAGTTGAGCTTGCCGAGTGTGACCATGCCCGCGCCACCTTCATCGAGACCGAGCCGCGCGACAACGGTCGCGTCGAACGGGCTGCGGTAGCCCGCCAACATCTTCGAGCCGGCGGTGGTGGGCCACTCTCGTGTGACGAAGATATCTTTGTGGGCAAGCGGCACGCCGAGCAGTGCGCCGTTGCGGCCAGCGGCGCGCTGGGCGTCGGCGGCTTGGGCCTGTTGCAAGGCAAGCGCCGGGTCACTGGTGAGCATGACGCCAAGATGTTCGTGAGTCGCAACCCGTGCGAGCAAATGTTTCGTCAGTTCGGTGCTGGAAAAGGCTTTCGCGGCCATTGCCCGGCCGAGTTCGGCCACGCCCATGTCGTGCAGTTCCTGCGTCATCCAATGACCTTCGGAACGAGGAACAAACCGTCTTCTACGGCCGGCGCGCTGCGCTGGTTGAGTGCGCGATCTGGGTGTTCGGTGACGGCGTCTTCACGCAGGCGCAAACTCACTCGCTGTACTGCTGAAAGTGGGGTGTAGAGCGGCTCGACGCTACTCGTGTCGACTGCACTCATCTGCTCGACGATGGAGAAAAAGCCATTGAGCTGCGCGAGCATTTCCGCTTGCTCGGTGCTCTGAAGTTCGAGCCGTGCGAGGTGCGCGATGCGGCTCACGTCTTGTGGGGTCAGGGCCATAAAAATTCGATTGCGGTCGGGTGCCGGAAAGGTCTGGATAGAGGGCGCGCGCGGCTCGTTGAGCCCGGGGCATGCAGTATTATCAATGGTTCTCCACAAGCTCCGAGGGTCTGCGTAGCCCAGCAGGTCGCTACGTGCCCGGGCGGCTTTGTGACCCTGTATCGAGGCCGCATTTTTCGCTGCTTCAGCCTGCCAAGGCGGCAAGCTGAAGACCAACTAAAACGCCCAACACAGCATTCGTTCCGCCCCGCTGCGCACGCTCCAACGCAAGCAGGGGGCCGGGCGACAAAACCCACACACCATGTTTGGATCCTTTCGTCGCTACTTCTCGACCGATCTGGCCATCGACCTCGGCACGGCCAACACGCTGATCTATGTGCGTGGCAAAGGCATCGTGCTCGACGAGCCTTCAGTGGTCGCCATTCGCCACGAGGGAGGCCCCAACGGCAAGAAGACCATCCAGGCGGTCGGGGCCGAGGCCAAGGCCATGCTCGGCAAGGTGCCGGGCAACATCGAGGCCATTCGCCCGATGAAAGACGGCGTGATCGCCGACTTCACCGTCACCGAGCAAATGCTCAAGCAATTCATCAAGATGGTTCACCCGCGCGGCATCCTCCGGCCGAGCCCGCGAATCATCATTTGCGTGCCTTGCGGCTCCACCCAGGTCGAGCGCCGCGCGATCCGCGAATCGGCATTGGGCGCAGGCGCCTCTGACGTTTACCTCATCGAAGAACCCATGGCGGCCGCAATCGGCGCCGGGCTGCCGGTCAGTGAGGCGAGTGGCTCGATGGTGGTCGACATCGGGGGCGGCACCACCGAAGTCGGCGTTATCAGCCTCGGCGGCATGGTCTACAAGGGTTCCATCCGCGTTGGCGGCGACAAATTCGACGAGTCGATCATCAACTACATTCGCCGCAACTACGGCATGTTGATCGGTGAGCCCACGGCCGAGATGATCAAGAAGAAGATCGGCAGCGCCTTCCCCGGGTCCGAAGTCAAGGAGATTGAAGTCAAGGGCCGCAACCTGAGTGAAGGTGTGCCGCGAAGCTTCACGATCAGCAGCAATGAAATCCTCGAAGCACTGACCGACCCGCTCAACCAGATGGTCTCAGCGGTGAAAAACGCCCTGGAGCAAACCCCGCCCGAGCTCGGCGCCGACATCGCTGAGCGCGGCATGATGCTGACTGGCGGCGGCGCCCTGTTGCGAGACCTCGACCGTTTGTTGTCGGAAGAAACCGGCCTGCCTGTGCTCGTGGCCGAAGACCCGCTGACCTGCGTGGTGCGCGGTTGTGGCATGGCGCTCGAGCGCATGGAGCGGCTAGGCTCCATCTTTACGTCAGAGTGAGCGGTATGGACCTGAAGAGCCGGCGCGTTCAACACGTGGCCGGCTTTTTCGTTTCAAAATTCGGCGCGCTGTCAGACTGAACTTATCTTTATGTCCTTCGGCACTATTGACCGCACCCCGCCGCCCTTTTTTCGACAGGGTCCGTCTGCGCTGACCAAGCTAATCCTGTTCTCGGCACTGGCGCTGTTCTTGATGGTGGCAGACAACCGCTTCACGATCGCGCGGCAGCTGCGCGCCGGCCTGGCCACGGCGCTGTACTACCCGCAGCAGGCGCTGCTCGTTCCGGTGCAGGCCTGGGGCGACGTCAGCGAATACTTTATGGGCCTGAAGCGCGCGCTCGACGTCGCTGCGGCAGCCAAGGTCGAGCTGGCGCGCCAAGCGGAACGCTCTTTGCAGGTCGCGCAGTTGCAGGGCGAAAACACCCGGCTGCGCGGCTTGCTGGACCTGCGGCCGCGGCTGCTCGTTCGCTCGCAGATGGCGCAGGTTTTGTACGAGGCCTCCGACCCGTATTCACGCAAGGTCGTGATCGACCGTGGCGCCACCAACGGCGTGGTGCTCGCTTCTCCGGTAATTAACGAAGCGGGTGTGCTCGGGCAGGTCACGCGGGTGTTTCCACTGTCGTCTGAGGTGACCTTGCTGACCGACAAGGACGCAGCCATTCCCGTGCTCAATTCGCGCAGCCAGGCGCGCAGCGCGGCCTTCGGCAGCGCCGCCGGCCTGGGTGAGGCGATGGAAATGCGCTTTATGGCCGGGAACGCCGACGTGCAGGTTGGCGACACCCTCACCACATCGGGCGCGGACGGCGTGTACCCGCCAGGACTGCCGGTCGCGAAGGTCAGTGCAGTCGACCGCAAGGTCGATTCCGGCTTCGCCCGCATCGTGCTGACCCCGACCGCCTTGCCAGACGGCGTGCGCCACGTCATGGTGCTAGAGCCGGTCGGCCTGCAGATGCCGCCGCCGCCCGAGCCTGCCGAAGATGCCAAGTTGCGGCCTGCGCGCAGGGGGGGTCGCAAGTGATGCCACAAATGATGTCGCAAAAGGTGCCGCTCCCGCGGAGCAGGAGCGCCGCGACGTGATCATGCCGCGCTCCTCGGACCAGCTGCTGCTGCCGGTCAACCCGCTGTTCGTCGCCTTCACGCTGGCTTTAGCGCTGATCTTCAACCTGGTGCCGTTCGGCCGCATGCCGGCTGTGCCCGACCTGTTGTCGCTGGTGCTGGTGTTCTGGAACGTGCACCAATCACGCCGGGTCGGCGTGGGCCTGGCTTTCATGTTTGGCGTGGTGATGGACGTGCACGACGGCGCCGTGCTTGGCCAGCACGCATTGGCCTACACGCTGCTGAGCTTCTTCGCGATCACGATCCACCGCCGGCTGCTCTGGTTCACGGTGCCGTCGCAGGCGGTGCAGATCCTGCCGCTGTTTTTCGCCGCGCACGCTGTTTCGTTGGTGGTGCGCATGGTGGCGGGGGGCATGTTCCCCGGCTGGCAGATGCTGCTGGCGCCGGTGTTCGAGGCGATGCTGTGGCCGATAGCGACGTGGTTGTTGTTGGCGCCGCAGCGCCGCGCACCCGACCCGGATCAGAATCGTCCGCTATGACCGAACTGAAGAACGTCGAGCAGGAAGTTGGGCGCTTTCGAACTCGCCTGGCGGCCGCGGCCGCGTTCGTGCTTTTCGCCTTCGGTCTGCTCGCCTCAAGGCTTGTGTACTTGCAGATATACAAACACGACGAGTTGATGACCCAAGCAGAGAACAACCGCATCGCGGTCGTGCCCATCGTGCCCAACCGCGGTCTCATCCTTGACCGCAACGGAGTCGTGCTGGCGAACAACTACTCCGCTTACACGCTTGAGATTTCGCCCACAAAAACCGCCGACCTCGATGCCACTATCGACCGGCTGACCGAGGTCGTCGAGATCCTGCCACGTGACCGCAGGCGCTTCAAGCGCCTGATGGAAGAGAACAAGAGCTTCGAGTCGTTGCCCATCCGCACCAAGCTGAGCGAGGATGAAGTAGCGCGCTTCACAGCGCAGAGGTTCCGCTTCGCTGGTGTCGATATCAAGGCGCGCTTGTTCCGCAACTACCCGCTCGGCGAGGTTGGTAGTCATTTGATTGGCTATATCGGCCGGATCAACGAAGGCGAGAAGGAAAAGATCGACGAGTCGGAAGATGAGGCCAACTATCGCGGCACCGAGTACATCGGCAAGCTCGGCATCGAGCAGAGCTACGAAGCCGAACTGCACGGCACGACCGGCTTCGAAGAAATGGAAACCAGCGCCAGCGGCCACCCGGTTCGGCGCCTGCGAAGCAACCCCGCCACGCCGGGCAACGCGCTCGTGATGTCTATCGACATTCGGCTGCAGGCACTGGTTGAGCAGATGTTCGGTGACCGACGCGGCGCGCTCGTGGCCATCGACCCGCGCAACGGCGAGGTGCTGGCCTTCGTCAGCAAACCCAACTTCGACCCGAACCTGTTCGTCGACGGCATCGACACCGAGAGCTGGAAGGCGCTGAACGAATCGCCCGACAAGCCGCTGCTCAACCGGGCACTGCGTGGCACCTACCCGCCGGGTTCGACCTACAAGCCGTTCATGGCCATGGCCGCACTCACGCTTGGCAAGCGCACGCCACAGCAGAACATCTACGACCCGGGTTTCTACAACTTCGGCAATCACCGATTTCGCGACGACAAGGAAGGCGGCCACGGCAGCGTCGACATGTACAAGTCCATCGTGCAGTCTTGCGACACCTACTACTACATGCTCGCCAACGACCTCGGCGTTGACGCCATGCACGACTTCATGGCCCCGCTTGGCTTGGGCCAGCTGACGGGCATTGACATGCAGGGCGAGCTGCGCGGCATCTTGCCGTCGACCGAATGGAAGCGCCGCGCTTACCGCAAAAAGGAGCAGCAGAAGTGGTATGCCGGTGAGACCATTTCGCTCGGTATCGGCCAGGGCTACAACGCGTTCACGATGCTGCAGCTGGCGCAGGCCACGGCCGCACTCGCGTCCGGGGGGCAGCGCTACACGCCTCACTTGGTGAAGGTGGTCGAGAACTTCGAGACGCGTGCCCAGAAGCGCCAAGTCGGCGAAGCGCTGCCGACGCTGCGGTGGAAGGCAGAAGACGTGGCGGTGATCCGGCGAGCAATGTTTGGCGTAACGCAAGAAGGTACGTCCGCACGCTCGTTCGTGAACGCGCCCTACCAGTCGGGCGGCAAGACCGGCACCGCGCAGGTGATCTCGATTGGCAAGAACGAGAAGTACAACGCGAGCCAGATCGACGAGCGCCATCGCGACCACGCGCTCTACACCGCGTTCGCGCCGCTCGAAGAGCCGCGTATCGCGCTTGCGCTCGTGGTCGAAAACGCCGGCTTCGGCGCCAGCTCGGCAGCGCCCATCGCGCGCCGGGTAATAGACTTCGTGCTGCAAGGTGTGTACCCAAGCGAAGCCGACCTTGCTGCCACTCGCCTAGGCCAGTCGACAGTGCCTACCGGCACGCCGCGCCCGGTGGCCACGGTGCCGTTGCCGGGCGTGATGATCGACGGTTCGACTGCGTCGATTGGGCCGCAGAGCTTGTCGGCGCCGCCGCCCGTCGTTGCGCCTACGCCTGCATCTGCATCTGCATCGTCGGCGCCGCAGCGTGTTGCACTGCGCAAGTCGCCATGAGCTCGATTTTCGACAAGCCTACGATTCTGCAGCGCCTGAAGCCAGTGTTTACGGGCTTCGATGGGCCGCTGATTGTGGCGATGCTGCTGCTGGGTGCGGCCGGGCTCATCACCATGTACTCGGCCGGCTTCGACCACGGCACGCGGTTTGTAGACCACGGCCGCAACATGCTGCTGGCGCTGCTCGTTCTGTTCGTCGTGGCCCAGGTCTCGCCGCTGACGCTGATGAAACTCGCGGTGCCGCTTTACGTTTTTGGCGTGGGCTTGTTGGTGGCCGTGGCCGTGATGGGTGTCACCAAGAAGGGCGCGACACGCTGGCTCAACGTGGGCATCGTCATTCAGCCGAGTGAAATACTAAAGATCGCCATGCCGCTGATGCTGGCCTGGTGGTTCCAGCGCCGCGAAGGGCAGCTTCGCGTGCCCGATTTTTTGATCGCGTTGCTGCTGCTGGTCATTCCGGTCGGCCTGATCGTCAAGCAGCCCGACTTGGGCACCGCGATCCTCGTGCTCTCGGCCGGCGCGTACGTGATCTTCTTCGCCGGCCTGTCGTGGAAGCTCATCATCCCGGTGCTCTTGATTGGCGGGCTGGCGATCACGGCGGTGGTCTCTTCCGAAGATCGCATCTGCCAGCCCGACGTGAAGTGGCCGATGCTGCGCGATTACCAGAAGAACCGAGTCTGCACTCTGCTCGACCCGACCACCGACCCGCTTGGCAAGGGCTTTCACATCATCCAGGGAATGATCGCGATCGGCTCTGGCGGCGTGCATGGAAAGGGCTTCATGAAGGGCACCCAGACGCACCTTGAATTCATTCCCGAGCGCACCACCGACTTCATCTTTGCCGCGTTCTCGGAGGAGTTTGGGCTGGTGGGCTGTGCTGCGCTCGTGCTCGGTTTCATCTTTCTGATTTTTCGCGGTCTGATGATCGCCGCCGAGGCGCCCACGGTGTTCACGCGCTTGCTTGCAGGCGCCATCACGCTCAGTTTTTTCACCTATGCGTTCGTCAACATGGGCATGGTCAGCGGCATATTGCCTGTGGTGGGTGTGCCTCTGCCGTTCATCAGCTACGGCGGCACGGCGATGGTGTCGCTCGGCCTGGGCCTGGGCATCCTGATGTCGATCTCGAAGAGCCGAAGGCTGATTCAGAGTTGAGAAGCAGCGCCCGCCAGCTCCTGCGCAGCGGGCAGCCGCAACGTCAAGCGCGCACCGGGGGTCCGAAGGCTGCTCCGGCCCGCTCCTTCAGGCCCGGGCGGCGAAGGTTCGCATCTTTCAGCGTGACTTCAGCGCCGTGCCGCTGTGCGATCTCTCGCACGATCGCCAGGCCCAGGCCCGAGCCGTCGACATTCGTGCCGAGCGAGCGGTAAAACGGCTGGAACACCTGCTCGCGCTCGGCCGTGGCAATGCCCGGGCCAGAGTCTTCCACCTGCACAGCTTGGGCAAGCCCAAGACGAGAATCACGCAGTCGAAGTCGTGCGACGCGAGCGCCGCGTCGGCCGCGGTGCCGCAGCCGACCTGATCGACCGCATACCCGGCGTTGCGCAGAGCGCGCAGCAGGCCGTCGGCCAGCACTTGATCATCTTTCGCGATCAGAACGCGCATGGTTGTCTCCTGTCTCGACCGAGCCCCCGATTGCAGGGATGGCTAGCAAATGACCGCTCAAAATGCTGTACAAATATCCAGCATTCTGGATAATGCGAGCATCTTTCAGGAGAAACCCTTGGACGCAACCGCTAAAGTCGCCACCCCCACCGTCAACACCGAAAAAGCCAAGGCTCTGCAAGCAGCGTTGGCCCAGATTGAAAAGCAGTTCGGCAAGGGCACGATCATGCGCCTGGGGGAAGGCGAGGTCATAGAAGACATCGAAGTCGTTTCCACCGGGTCGCTCGGCCTTGACCTGGCGCTCGGCGTCGGCGGCCTGCCGCGCGGCCGTGTTGTCGAGATCTACGGTCCTGAATCGAGCGGCAAGACCACGCTCACGCTACAGGTCATCGCTGAGATGCAACGCGTCGGCGGCACCTGCGCCTTCATCGACGCCGAGCACGCGCTCGATATCGGCTACGCCCAAAAGCTCGGTGTCAACCTCCAAGAGCTTCTGATCAGCCAGCCCGACACCGGAGAACAGGCGCTCGAAATCGTCGACGCGCTGGTGCGATCGGCCTCGGTCGACCTGGTCGTCATCGATTCGGTCGCCGCGCTCACCCCCAACGCTGAAATCGAAGGTGAAATGGGCGACTCGCTGCCTGGTCTGCAGGCGCGCCTGATGAGCCAGGCGCTGCGCAAGCTCACCGGCAGCATCAAGCGCACCAACACCATGGTGATCTTCATCAACCAGATTCGCATGAAGATCGGCGTGATGTTCGGCTCGCCTGAAACCACCACTGGCGGCAACGCGCTCAAGTTCTACGCCTCGGTGCGGCTCGACATCCGCCGCATCGGCAGCATCAAGAAGGGAGAAGAAGTCATCGGCAACGAGACCAAGGTCAAGGTCGTCAAGAACAAGGTGTCGCCACCGTTCAAGACCGCCGAGTTCGACATCCTCTACGGTGCTGGCATCAGTCGCGAAGGAGAAATCATCGACATGGGTGTCGAGGCCAAGGTGCTCGAGAAGAGCGGTTCTTGGTACGCCTACAACGGCGAGAAGATCGGCCAGGGCAAAGACAACGCCCGCGAATTTCTGAAAGAGAACCCGGCACTGGCCTTCGAAATCGAGAACAAGGTGCGCACTGAGTTGGGCATTCGCCTGTTGCCAGGTGCCGATACGGCCGAAGTCAAGCCGGCCAAGCTGAAGGTCGTGAAGGAATAGTGGGGCCAAAGCGCTCGCTCAAAGCGCGCGCGCTGCAATACCTGGCCCAGCGCGAACAAAGCCGGCTTGAGCTGCGGCGCAAGTTACTGCCACACGCCCTGGCTGAAGCGGCTGAGGCCGAGTCGGTGCGCCATGGCGAGGCGGGCGCAGATGCGGCGGATTCGAGTGCAAGCGCGGCCGAACGAGTCGAAGCCGCGCTCGACTGGCTTGCGGCGCATGACTACCTGTCGTCGGAGCGGTTTGTCGAATCGCGCGTTCATGCCCGAGCGCCTCGCTTCGGCAACCTGCGGATCCAACACGAACTCAAACAACATGACCTGGCGCTGACAGTCAACGAAGCACACGCGCTGAAAGAAACCGAACTCGCACGTGCATGTGCTGTGCGTGCGCGCAAGTTTCAGCAGCCGCCTTCGAATGCCAGCGAGCAGGCGCGTCAGACGCGCTTCCTGATGGGGCGGGGTTTCTCGCCCGAGGTGATTCGCCGAGCCCTGCGTCTTGCGGGCACCGAAGGGCAAGAACCAAACTCTTGCGGTGGCTGAAGAGCAGTGTTGATGCTGCCGGACCGTCAGTCTCTTTTGGTGAAGGGCAACATGCTACATTCGCGGGTTGTTGTGGTGGCTGAGACGGCGTTGTTGCCAGAGCAGCACCCACGCGCCGCGCACTCTTAAAACCCCGCCCGCGAACGCACCTTTCACGATGGCCTTGTCGACCGCAGCAAGCCAGCGCCGGCTCAAGGGCCGCCGCAACATCAACGCGCAACTCTCCACCCTTTGCAACGGCTTGCTGCCGGCCGGCCGTCCGATCCCAGGCATTCTGCTCAGCCAGATCGTGGACGAACGTTTCGAAATCGTCGAAGCCTGCGCCGGAACCACGGCAATGCCTTGCCCCGGCCAGTGTTGTCGCTGTGTAGACGTTCAGGCGCGCTCGGTCGAGCTGAACCGGCTTGAGGGTTTTCGCAAGGCCAGCAAAGAACGGGTCGACCGCGCGCGGGTATGCACCCACATGAGCAAACCAGCGGAGTTGCCGCCCGCCGCGGTGCTGCAAGCCTTTCACGAAGAGGCGCTCAACACCCGCAGAGGCGGCGCCCACACCATGCCGCTGTTCCAATTCGACCGGCGCCATGCGCTTCTGGCCAACATCGCATCGGCCCAGACTAATTACCCGCGCTAGTACGGCGCCGCTGCTACAAAAACCGCCCCAACCCCGTCCGACAACTGAAAGTCCGAGAGACCCAACCATGAAGATTCACGAATACCAAGGCAAGGAAATCCTGCGCCAGTTCGGCGTGCCGGTGCCACGCGGCTACCCCGCGTTCAGCGTGCTTGAAGCCGCCGAAGCGGCCCAGAAGCTGGGTGGCCCGGTTTGGGTGGTGAAGGCACAAATCCACGCCGGGGGCCGGGGCAAGGGCGGCGGCGTGAAGCTGGCGCGCTCGCTCGATGACGTTAAGAAGATCTCGGGCGAGATTCTGGGCATGCAGCTGAAGACCCACCAGACCGGCCCTGAAGGCCAGATGGTGCGCCGTCTGCTTATCGAAGAAGGCGCTGACATCAAACACGAGTACTACGTGGCGGCCGTCACCGACCGCGCCACGCAGCGCGTCGCCATCATGGCCAGTAGCGAAGGCGGTATGGACATCGAAGAAGTGGCGCACGCCACGCCAGAAAAGCTCCTCAAGGTCTTCGTCGATCCCGCCACCGGCCTGACCGACGCCCAAGGCGCCGAGCTGGCCAACGGCATCGGCGTACCAAAGGCGTCGCAAGCCCAGGCCATCGACGTGTTCAGGAAGCTCTACCAGTGCTACATGGACACTGACTGCTCGCTGGCAGAAATCAACCCACTGATTCTGGAAGGCACCGGCAACATCAAGGCGCTCGATGCGAAGTTCAACTTTGACGCGAATGCGCTGTTTCGCCACCCCGAGATCGTGGCCTACCGTGATCTCGACGAAGAAGATCCGGCCGAAATCGAAGCCAGTAAGTTCGACCTGGCCTACATCCAGCTCGACGGCAACATTGGGTGCTTGGTCAACGGTGCCGGTCTGGCAATGGCGACCATGGACACGATCAAGCTGTTCGGTGGCGAACCGGCCAACTTCCTCGACGTGGGCGGCGGTGCCACGGCCGAGAAGGTCACAGAAGCCTTCAAGATCATGCTGGGCAACCCGAAGGTCAAGGCGATCCTCGTCAACATCTTCGGCGGCATCATGCGCTGCGACACCATCGCCGAGGGAGTAATCGCTGCGTGCAAGGCCGTGAACCTCAATGTGCCGCTGGTCGTTCGCATGAAGGGCACCAACGAAGACCTCGGCAAGAAGATGCTGAAAGAATCCGGTCTGCCCATCATCACCGCCGAATCGATGGCCGATGCCGCCAAGGCCGTGATGGCCGCGCTCGCCAAGTAAGCGCCCCGGCCGCAGCAAACAAGGAAATCCAATGAGCATCCTGATCAACAAAGACACCAAAGTCATCACCCAGGGCATCACCGGCAAGACCGGGCAGTTCCACACTCGCATGTGCCGCGACTACGCGAACGGCAAGAACTGTTTCATTGCCGGCGTCAACCCAAAGAAGGCCGGCGAAGCCTTCGAAGGAATCCCGATCTTCGCGAACGTGACCGCGGCCGCCCAGGCCACTGGAGCCACCGTGAGCGTGATCTACGTGCCGCCGGCCGGCGCCGCCGCGGCGATTTGGGAAGCGGTAGAGGCCGACCTCGACCTGGCGATTTGCATCACAGAAGGCATTCCGGTCAAGGACATGCTGGTCGTGCGCAACCGCATGAAGGACAAAGAAGCCAAAGGCGGCAAGAAAACGCTGCTGCTCGGGCCGAACTGCCCAGGCCTGATCACGCCCGATGAAATCAAGATCGGCATCATGCCGGGCCACATCCACAAGGCCGGGCGTGTCGGCGTGGTCTCGCGTTCCGGAACACTTACCTATGAAGCGGTGGCGCAGCTTACCGAGCTGGGCATCGGCCAGTCCAGCGCAGTTGGCATCGGCGGTGACCCGATCAACGGGCTGAAGCACATCGACATCATGCGGCTCTTCAATGACGACCCGAACACCGATGCCGTGATCATGATCGGCGAAATCGGCGGCCCCGACGAGGCCGAGGCGGCGCGCTGGTGCCAGGCCAACATGAAGAAGCCAATCGTCGGGTTCATCGCTGGCGTGACCGCGCCGGCCGGCAAGCGCATGGGCCACGCCGGCGCGCTGATCTCGGGCGGTGCCGACACGGCCGATGCCAAGCTCGAAGTGATGGAAGCCTGCGGTTTCACAGTGACGCGCAATCCTTCCGAGATGGGAAAGCTTTTGAGAAACTTGCTGTAGGGCGGAACCAGAGAATCCGCGCACCGCAAGGGGATGCACCGACAACGCGCACCCCTTGCGAGAGGGCCGGGCTGCCGAACGCCCTGCTGCAAGCGCTTTGGCAAGGCGCCGGGCATTCTCGGCGACTTGCGTAGTTTCACGAACATTTCGCAGCGCTCCCGCGCCTAAACTGCGGGTCGTTTCAACTTACCCGCCGCAGGAAATTGAGCAATGGAACAGTTCCTCACACCCGAGTTTTGGGTTGCCGTCGGTCAGATCATCATGATCGACATCCTGCTTGGCGGCGATAACGCCGTGGTCATCGCGCTGGCCTGCCGCAAGCTGCCGCCAGCCCTGCGCACCAAAGGCATCATCTGGGGCACTGCCGGTGCAATCATGCTGCGCGTGATCCTGATCTTTTTCGCACTGACGCTGCTCGCGATCCCGTTCCTCAAGATCGTGGGCGCATTGCTTCTGGTCTGGATCGGCATCAAGCTGATCGCCCCCGACGACGAAGGCGGTCACGACGTGCAGGCCAGCGACAAGCTGCTCGCCGCAATCAAGACCATCATCGTCGCCGACCTGGTGATGAGCGTCGACAACGTCATCGCCATCGCCGGTGCCGCGGAGGGCGCGAGCGGCGGCCACAAGATGCCGCTGGTGATCTTCGGTCTGTTATTCAGCATTCCGATCATCGTCTGGGGCAGCCAGCTCGTGATCAAGCTGATGGATCGCTTCCCGAGCATCATCCTGCTCGGTGGCATGCTACTCGGCTGGATCGCCGGCACGATGACGGTTTCTGACCCGGCGCTGATCAACCCTGAAATCTTGAAGCAGCTTCCCAAGCTCGTCGAAAGCCCGGCCCTGCGTTACGGCGCCGGTGTCGCGGGCGCACTGCTGGTCCTCGTGCTCGGAAAGTGGATCGCGGCCAGGCGCCGCGCCGGGGCAGAAGTCCCAGCCTGAGCGGGAGCAGAATGTGGCCGTGTTGCTGCTGATCGCGCTGCTGGCCACCAGCATGGTGCTGGCCGCCCGGTTCGCGCCGGCAGCTGCTTCGATCGCACCGATGCTTTACCTGGTGGCAGCGGTGCTGGTCGCCGCTAGTCTGGGTTGGTGGTACGGCCGGCGCGCGCCGACGCCGGAGAAGGCCGATGCCGGCTCGGGCCCAGCGGCCACATCGGCGGCCGGCGATGGCCGCGCTACTCTGGGGCGCTACCGCATTGAGCGCGAAATCGGACGCGGCGGGATGGGTGCGATCTACCTTGGGTTCGACCCGCAGATCGGCCGGCGGGTCGCTCTGAAGACGATGGCGCTGGCTCGCGAGTTTGCCGGCACCGAGCTGACGGAAGCGCGAGCCCGTTTCGTGCGGGAAGCGAGAATGGCAGGCCGACTACGGCACCCCGACATTGTTTCGATCTCCGACGCTGGCGAAGAAGATGGGTTGGCCTACATCGCGATGGAATTCGTCGAAGGGCACGACCTAACGCGTCACACGGCGCCCACGAAGCTGCTGCCGCTGGCCGAGGTACTAGACACCGCTGCACGTGTGGCCGAAGCGCTGGACTACGCTCACCGGCAGGGTGTCGTGCACCGCGACATAAAACCCGCCAACGTCATGGTTCATGCCAGCTCAAGCACCGTCAAGGTCACCGACTTCGGCATCGCAAGCGTCGCCGATGCGAGCCGCACCCGAACCGGGCGAGTGCTGGGAACGCCTGCGTTCATGTCACCCGAACAGATGACCGGCGGCCGCGTTGACGGCCGCTCCGATATCTATTCGCTGGGCGTGATGCTGTTCCAGCTCGTCACCGGCACATTGCCGCATGGGTCCGATTCGATGGCGCGGCTGATGCATCAAATTGCCAATGAATCCGCACCCGACGTGCGCAGCCTGCGCCCCGGCCTGCCGGCGGCGTTGGCGCAACTGATCAGCGCTACACTGGAAAAACGCCCAGAAGCACGCCCAGCCAACGGCGCCAGCATGGGGGCAGCGTTGCGCGTGATCCGGGCCGGGCTAGGCGACGAGCCGGCCGGGCCATTTCGGGATGGGGAACTTGGTTCGGATAGTTTCGAGGCCACCATGAACATTTCGGTCGCCGATACAAGGCACAATTCCGCGGCCTGACGCCCGTTGCTGCCCGAGCCCTTGCCCGACCAAGCCTATCGACCATGACCTTCGAATTCTTCAGCGCCACTGACACCGGTCGAGCCCGCAACAACAACGAAGATTCTGTGGCGGTCGACGAGCCGACGGCGCTGGTGATCCTGGCCGACGGTATGGGCGGCTACAACGCCGGCGAGGTCGCCAGCGGCATGGTCACATCATTCATCAAGACCGAACTCGGGCGGTGGCTTGGCGAAGCCTCCGACAACGCGACCGACACCGATGTGCGCAGGGCAATGGACATATGCGTCGACAACGCCAACCGCGCGATCTTCAATGCCGCCAACTCCAATCCTCAATATGCCGGCATGGGCACGACGCTGGTGGTCGGTGTGTTCCGCGATTCACGCCTATTGATGGGTCACGTGGGCGACTCGCGTGCCTACCGGTTGCGCGCATCGCGGCTGGTGCAAATCACGCATGACCATTCGCTACTGCAAGAGCAAATCGACTCCGGGCTCATCACGCAAGAGCAAGCTGCGTTCTCATCCAACAAGAACCTGGTGACCCGTGCTGTTGGGGTGGAAGACACGGTTTTGCTTGAAACGCACCTGCACGACGTGCTGCCCGGCGACACCTACCTGCTATGCTCAGACGGTCTCTCCGATATGCTTGACGATGAAACCATTGCGGAGCTTATGGCGGGTTGCGAAACCTTGCCGGAGGCAGCTCACGCGCTGGTCGAAGCGGCCAACGATGCGGGGGGCAAGGATAATATTTCGGTAGTTCTCGCGCGCGTGCGCGGCCCGAGCGGCACGACCAAGTCCTGGTGGCCGTTCAGGCGTTGATAGGGTGGCATTGAGCTTGGTGGCCGTTGTGGCTGCCGCGCGAAAGAGACTTGAAGAGACCAAAGCGTCTCACACAAAAGGTCAACAAGCATGGGCAAACTGGTTGTATCACTTGACGGTGTGGTGATCAAAGAAGTTCAGATCACCAAAGACAAAACCACGCTCGGCCGCCGGCCCTATAACGACATCGTGATCGACAACCTCGCGGTCAGCGGTGAACACGCCGTGCTGCAGATGGTGGGCGCCGACGTGTTCATCGAAGATTTGAACAGCACCAACGGCACCTACATCAACGGCAAAGCGGTCAAGAAGAAGCTGCTCACGCACAACGACACGGTCGAGATCGGCAAGTACAAGATCAAGTTCCTGGTCGAAGACGGCACCGACTACGAGAAGACGATGATCATGAAGCCGGGGACGATGGCCGCGCCTGCCCCGACGTCGAATTCAGGTTATGCGCGCAGCACCGACCTCAGCTCCTCCGGCGTCGCTTCGCCCGGCGCGGCCAACGGACCGGCGTCGATCAGAGTGCTCAACGGCGCCGCAGCGGGTCGTGAAGTGTTGCTGACCAAGGTGGTCACCACCGTCGGCAAGCCAGGCGTTCAAGTGGCCTCCATTACCAAACGGCCGGGCGGCTATGTGTTGGCTCACGTGGAAGGCGCCCTTCTGCCCACTGTTAATGGCAATGCCGTGGTGGGTGAAACCGTGCATCTGAAAAACGGCGATGTGATCGAACTTGCCGGTACGCAAATGCAATTCGTGCAAACTTGATCGCCAGGCTCGGCTGTGCCGAGCCTGAGCCTGACTGCCCGTTGCTACGGCAGGCACGTCATGCCAAAAGGCGCTCTCCTGTCGTTGCGAATGCGCGCTTCGCGCTTGGTGGCCGCCGCTCCTCGCAGGGCTGCGGATCGCCTTGTTGCTCGGCGTGCTGACGGGTGTGATCGCGGACGCAGCCTGTTGCCCAGTGCTGCACCCAGTTCCCCAGCTTGACCTGGTCATCGTCGATGCGCGCTTGCGCGCAATGATTGGCACCGGTCAGCGGCGAACGTTGATTTTAAAAAACGCAGTTCAAGTCGCTTCGGGCCAACGAAAAGTAAGCCATGACGAGCCTTGCCGGTCGCTCTTGCTGTCTGGGGAGCAGCTGCAAATTGGTGACGGGGCGAGGCGAAAAACGAAGTGCCGTGTCGGGCACTTACGGCGCGTTCCGCGACCTCAGCTGCGGTTCCCAAGTTCAATCCGCAATCCGCGCTTGCGGACCGCCTGAAATCACTCAACCGTGAATTGCCGCCCCTCGGCCTCCCGCAAGTTGGCGTAGGCAGATCGGCCTGAACACCGGCTTGGTGTTTGTGGAGGACATGGGATCCGACATGCGCCGCAGCCACCCCGTGATCGGCGACGCCGCGAAGCTGGCTTCGCGCCTAGAGACCCACACACCATTCAGCGTTGACTTGCTCGCCGAGTAAGCCGCGCGTCAGCCCACCACGGGCGCTACCGCGGGCGGCTTCTGCTGGGTCGAAGTCGACGTTGTTCGTGTTGAACAAAAGACAGCGCTCCGTGACGTTTTTCACACCGTTCAGCACAGCCGCCCTTCAGCCCTTAACTTTGACGAGTAAGTGCGACTTTGGGACCTTGCGCACACCTGCTGCGGCCTTCAACATTGGAGCCAACGGCAAGTTCACCTGACACCGCCAAAAGATCGACTCGACCGCTCGCTCCGGCTCGGGCGGCACCAACAGTTTGCCGGGCGCATTCATCACTACCGCAGCACGCCGCCACCCGCCGACCGGGATGGCGCTCACACCTCCTACAGCAAATGATCATCAAAGTGCTCGGCTGTTCCGGGTCAATCGCAGCGGGCTGCAAAACCACGGCCTTTCTGCTCGACGACGACGTGCTCATCGACGCCGGCACCGGCGTAGGCGACATGGCACTGGAAGCGCTGGCGCGCATCGACCACATCCTCATCACCCACTCGCACCTCGACCACGTGCTGTCGATCGGCCTGCTGGCCGATGCCGCGATGCGTCTGCGCCGAGATGCGGGCAGCGCACCGATCCAGGTTCACGCTCTGCCCGAAACACTGGCCGCGCTGCGCGCGCACATCTTCAACGGCGTCATCTGGCCCGACTTCACCCGCCTACCCAGCGCCGAGCGCCCGGTGCTTGAATTCGTGCCCTTCGAAGTCGGCAACGTGCTCGTGGTCAACGGCAAGAAAATCGAAGTGCTGACGGCCTCGCACACCGTGCCCGCCGTGGGTTTCGCGGTCGACGGTGGTGGAGCCGGCGCGTGGGTTTTCACCGGCGACACCGGCCCCAACCCTGCGCTGTGGCAGCGGCTGCGCGGCGTGAAGGTCGCACACCTCGTGATCGAAACCGCGTTCAGCGACGAAGAGCGCCAGATCGCGCGCATCAGCCGCCATCTTTGCCCGACCGCACTCGGGCACGAACTCGCCCAGCTCGAAGGCAGCATCGACGTGCACATCACCCACATCAAGCCCGGCGAGACGGAGGCGGTGATGAGCGAGATTGGGCGCCTGGGCACGCCGCACCGCATTCATGCGCTCGCGGCGGGGGATGTGATGAAGCTTGGTTGAGGCCGCCCGGCAGCAGAGATACAGCCGAGAGCCGGCTCGCCGGGCACATCGGTTGCCCATTAATTCCGGCTCTTGCCTGCTGCCTGCGCTGTGACGAGCGAGGCGCCGTGCGCTTCGTGTGGCAACCGCAGTACGAGCTTGCCGGACGCAGGCTTCTCGGGGCGCATGCCTCGTTGATTGCTTGCAATCGAGCAAGAAAACTTCGACTGCCACTTCGAACGCGATCAGCAACTCGACAAACGCTTTAGTCAGGGTGGTTCGCGGGTTGAAGGCATCTCATGATGCGCATCGAACATCGAACCTCTCGGTCTGCGGTGCATGCTGATCGAGCCTTCGCGCTGTCGAAGAACCGCCGCCTTTGCCAGTCTTTTCCAGCGATGCGGTGTGGAGGCCTGGTTCACACTGGCCGCTGGGGCCGGGGTTGCGGCATCGACATCGGGTTCGTGAGAGCCGGCGTGCCAAAGTGACTATTTGTGTCAGCGGCGTCAGAGTGCGTCGCCAGCGTCAAAAGGCCAGTGACCGTTTGCGTCAGCTTTATGGGTCAAATTCACGATTTTTGGGCTGGCACACCGTGGCACAGACGCTGCGTATAAGACTCCGTCCCCTCCCCCAACCATCTCCCAGGAGTTCTACATGAATCGTTCCATCCAGAAGGGTTTCACCCTCATCGAATTGATGATCGTCGTGGCGATCATCGGCATCTTGGCAGCGGTTGCGCTGCCCGCGTATCAGGACTACACGATCCGCGCCAAGGTGACGGAAGGGCTGGGGTTGGCCAGCGATGGCAAGAATGCCGTGACGATTGGCGTTTCTACGGTCAATGATCTGCTCAATGCGGCAAATACCTTCAATGACCAAGTCGGTGGCCTCGGTGCTAGCAGCAAGTACGTCACCAGCGTCAATATTGCTGGCGCGACGGGCGTCATCACGGTGGCCTTTACGGCAGCTAACGTTGGTATCGGTGCCGGCAATAGGCTCTTGACGCTCACCCCGTGGATGCGTGACACGGCCGCTGGTCAGGCTTACGGTGCGGCTTTGGCGGCAGGCGTTACCGGTTCGGTGGACTGGGGCTGCGCGTCGGCCACGGCTTTGACCGCCACCAACCTCGGCATCACCACCGCAGTCGTTCCGACACCTTTGCTTGCCAAGTACGCCCCGGCTGCTTGCCGCTGAGCGGACCAGCTGTGACCAAGAAAGGCGCTCTGGCGCCTTTCTTTTCATCCGATCAAGCAATAGGTGGATTTTGTGTTGCGCAGCCGCAGCCTTAGCAGATCCGAGCGTCAGGTTGTCGAGATGACGCGAGCCGCCAATACGTCACGGTTGTCTCGCACGACCACTGTTTCTAAACGGAAGCACGCTGGGTTCACGGTGATCGAGTTGGACTTCGTCGTAGCTATAGTCGGTTTCTTGGCCGCTGACGCCATCGAGTGGCTCCCCAATGGTTCTGGAACTGGCCTCGAATTGGCTTCCACTGCAACGGCATGGAGCGCGCGAGCCGCAGGTGTTGGCGCCACCGGCCTGCTGCTAGCGCTTTCGCCACCGGCCCATGCTTGAACAACTGGCACCCTCCCTCCTCGCGCGCGCCCGCGCCGCTGGGGTCCACCTGCTCATATCCTCCGCCGTTGCCGCTGTTGCCGGTGCGCTCGTATTCGGACTATGGTTCCCCGGCGTCTACCGCCAAGTGGCCGGTGGCCGTGACCTTTTCATCCTGGTCACCAGCGTCGACGTGGTGCTCGGCCCACTGCTCACCTTCGCCGTGTTCAACCTCAAGAAGGGCTGGCCCCACTTGCGCGTCGATCTGGCGGTCATCGCCGCAATCCAGCTCGCGGCCCTGACTTACGGCCTGCTCACCGTTTACGGCGCGCGACCGGTGGCGATGGTGTTCGAGGCTGATCGCTTCCGCGTCATTACGGTGTCCCAGGTAGAAATGGACGAGCTGCCGACGGCGCCGAAGGAATTTCGACAGTTGCCGCTCACCGGGCCATGGTTGCTGGGCACGCGCACGCCGAAACAGGGCGAGGAGGCGAATGAGGCCTTGTTCAAGGGCGTGCGCGGAATCGACCGCGCGCAGCGCCCGCTGTTCTGGCAGCCGTATGTCGCCTCCGCACCCGATGCCTTGGGGCGCGCCCGCACCCTGGCGATCCTGCTGGCAAAGTATCCGGGCCTCGCGGACGACTTGAAGGCTAGGTTGCAAACCCTAAAGGTAGACGCTGCCGGCGCGAAATTCCTGCCGCTGATGGGCCGAGGGGGCGACTGGGTCGCGATCCTCGACAGCACTGGGCAGCCGGTGCACTTCGTGCAGGCCGACGGGTTCTTCTGAGCCGACGCCGGATTGGCGGTCAGCGCGCCAGCACCCGCTGCTACAGCAAGATCAGCGCGCGCGACAACGTGACGCGTGTCATACGTCTTTGACGTATGATGCTGCGTGCTCTCAATTTTCGAAACACCAACCTTCGTAGCCGAAGCCGCCAAGATCTGGGCCGAAGACGAACGCCTTGAGTTCTTCTCGTGGATCGCAACAGAACCCGAGGCTGGCGCCGTCATTGCTGGTAGTGGCGGCTGCCGAAAGGTCCGTTGGTCGCGCCCAGGAATGGGAAAGCAAGGCGGGGCTCGGGTGATCTACTTCACCCGTCTCGCAGCCGGAGAACTTTGCATGCTTCTTGTCTATCCGAAGGCAGAGAAGGACAACATTCCCGGGCACATACTGAAGCAAATCCGGAAGGAGCTGGAAGATGACAATTCGTAAGGCCAAGCCCTCTACAACTGGTGAAGAACTCGGACTCAAGTTACTTCAGTCTGTGCGCGAGATGAAGGCCGGAAAGTTCGCCCGAGTCACTCAGGTCGCAATCAATGAAGTGGTTGAGGCCAGGCAAAGCACTGGCATGTCGCAAGCCGAGTTTGCGTCTGCACTCCACATCTCCAAACGCACGCTCCAGGAATGGGAGCAAGGCCGCCGCTCGCCGTCTGGGGCAGCGCAAGCCCTTGTCCGCATCGCCAAACGCCATCCCGATGTCCTGCGGGAAGCACTCGCGTAGGACGCAGGGCCAAGGTGCAAGTCGTGCGCCGCCGTCAGCTCGCCAGCCCGCGCTGCTCCAGCAGGAAAGCCCGGTCGATTTGTTCGGCGAGCAGATCGACGTCACGCGGCGAAACACCCGTTTCCGCGAAGTGCGCGCGCCAGCCTGCGACCACGCGCGCCACCTCACCGACGACGGCTTTCGCCGCGGCCAGCGTCAACGCAAACGAGCGATGCTCGGAAAGTGCGTTCTCCAGAGTCGCGTCTGCGCCGTGACGCCCGACCCGCATCTGCTGATAACCGAGCGCCCGCCCGGCCGGCAGCACGTCGAATGCGGGCGACAGCCGATAGCGCTGAGCCGCGGTCACGATCAGCGCGTGGTTCTTTTCGTGATCGTCGGTGTTGTCGATCAGGATGTTGAAGACCATGCGCCGGAAGAGCTGTTCACCCTGCGCGGCGAAGTGATCGGCCTCGCCTCGCCGGCGCAGCAATAAGGCCAGCTCCGGGTAGCCGTATTGCTGCCCCGCCGCTCGCAGCGCCACGTGGGCCGACAAGGCATGCAAGCGCAGCGCGCCGGCGCGGTCGAATCGTTTCACGGCCACGGCATGTCCGTCTGCCAGGCGAACCGGCATGGTCGTGCAGACCTCGATGCCCGCTTTCGCGGCCAGCGTCATCGCAGCATGTTCGACCAGCGGGCTGTCGGTGGGTGCACCGGCCTCGCCGAACTTCACGATCCAGGGTTCGCCGTTGATCGTCAGCAAGGCCTTGGGCCGCGCTCCGCCGAGCGTGGCACCGGGCGCGACCAGCCGCCGCAGTGGTTCTTCCACCGGCTCGCCGGCTTCGACGCGGCGCACCAGATCGTGGATCGCCTGCACTTCGCCGATTGTCGGCAGCGGGCCACGATCGCGCGGCTGGTAAGCGGTGTCCGAAGTCGAGACGCCGAGTGCGCCGAACCGGTCGTCGCCGGAAAAGTACAGAGACTCTAATGTCGACAGTCGCGCCGGCCGGTCGAGCAGGCGGATGACACGTTCGCCCCAGCGGTCGGGCCGTGCGTCGTCCACGGCGCCGGCGGCCGCGTCGGGCTCGGCGGGCATGAATTCACCGGCGCGCAATGGCATGTCTTCGCTGAGGGCCTGGCCCGAGGCCAGCCAGGGCGGCGCGTATTCGAGCGAGACGCCGCCGGGTTGTGGCGCGCTGCGGCGCACGTGGCGCAGCGTTCCCACCAGGCGCGGCTGCGCCGGGGCGACCAGCCACCAAAGCCAGAGTGAGTCGGTGACCTGGTAGGCGCTCATGGTGCCACTTTCGAGCGGCGAACCAACCGCTGGCGAGCCTCGCGCACATCGAGCTCGAGCGCGCTGCGGTCGAGCGAGGGGTCGGCGAGCGTGGGCAGCGCGTCGGCGCGTCCCATCAGCCAGAGTGCGGCGGCGTAGACGCCCATGCCCACGCCGGGGTCGCCGTCTTCAAGACGTTGCAGCGTGCGCACCGACACGCCGATGCGCTTGGACCACTGCCGCAACGATTCTTTGCGACGAACCCGCGCCAGCGCAAGGTTGGCCCCCAATTCCTTGAGCGCCTCGACGGCCTGCGGCGGCAACCAGTCGTTGTGAGTCGATGACTTTGGCATGCCATTAAGTATCTCATATACGCTGTCTAGTACTATTTAAAGGCACATAAAATCTTCCAATAGACCCTATGCGGTTCCCGTTCTTCTTCATGCTGGCGCCGCAGGCGTGGATCCTGAAGCCTGCCGAGTGGCCCCTAAAATGCGGCGCCATGCATGACAACATGGGTGAACCCAGCGGTACGCGAGCCGCTCCACAAGCCCCCGAACTGAAACCGCTGCTGACTGCGCTGGCAGTGAATGCCGTCGGCCTGCCGGCACTGCTCGCTTTCAACCTGCCGCCCTCGTCGACGTTTCTGAACCAGGCCGCCGCACTGGTCGGCTGGGGCGCCTTGCTCACCGTGCTCGCGGGCTCGATGCAGGTCGGCGGCGCGCGCTGGTCGAGCGGCGCCCGGGCCCTGCAGGCCGCTCTCGCCTTCTTGCTGCTCGCCGCGCTCGCCGCGCCGTTCTGGGCCAGCGCGCCGTGGTCGCTGGCGCTTTCGTCCGCCGGCTTGATCGCGGCGGCATCGCTCACGGCGCTGGTGGGATCTTCGCTGCAACGCGCAGGCCGCGGCACGCTGGCGTTTCGCGCTTTGTGCATTGGCCTCGTGGTGGCCGGTGTGGCCAGCAGCCTGATCGGCATCGTGCAGGTCTACTTGCCCACCTGGGCCGACGGCAACTGGATCGCGCCGAGCGGAATTGCCGGGCGGGCCGTCAGCAACATGCGCCAGCCCAACCACATGAGCAGCTTGCTGCTTTGGGGCATCATCGCCGCCGTGTGGCTGAGCGACACGGCTGGTGCCACCCGCACGGTCCGAACTGTCGCCCGCTGCGCGGTGCTGTTGATGTTGTTTGGCTTGGTGCTCAGCGGTTCGCGCACCGGCATGCTTGGCACCGGCTTGTTGGCGCTGTGGGGGTTGCTTGACCGCCGTTTGTCGCGCCCTGCGCGTGCAGCACTTGTGCTCGCGCCGGTGGTCTTCGGGTTGTTCTGGTGGGGGGCCGCGGCGTGGAGCCACCACAGCCACGAAGTCTTCGGTGGCGACGCGCAGTTCAACAAGAGCGACATCTCAAGCTCGCGCTTTGGCATTTGGTCGAACACACTGGCCTTGATCCAGGCCCATCCGTGGGTCGGCGTGGGATTCGGCGAGTTCAACTTTGCGTGGACGCTCACGCCCTTTCCCGGCCGCCCGGTCGCGTTCTTCGACCACACCCACAACCTGCCGCTGCAGCTCGCGGTAGAGCTCGGGCTGCCACTCGCGGCGTTGGTGGTCATGCTGTTGCTGTGGGCCTTGTGGGGCAATCTGCAGCAGGCGATGCGTCAGCCTTCGGCCATCGAGATCGAATCGCCCGGCGTTCACCGCGCGGCTTTCGTGATGGTGCTGATGGTGCTGCTGCACAGCCTTCTGGAATACCCGTTGTGGTACGCCTACTTCCTGCTGCCGGCGGCGTTCGCGTTCGGCCTCGGCGTTGAGCGCGCGTCAGAGCCCGCACCGGCTGAAGCCCCGATTGAGCGGGGCAGAACGCGCCCGCTGCTGGTCGCGTCGATGCTGCTGATGGCGGGCAGCCTGCTCTCGGTGGCCGACTACCTGAGCGTCGTCAAGATCTTCGTTTCGGCAGAAACCGCGCCGCCATTGGCCGAGCGCATTGCCGACGGCCAGCGCAGCGTGTTCTTCGCTCACCATGCCGACTACGCCGCTGCCACAACGGCCGAGCGCCCGTCGGATGCGATGGCCGCGTTCACGCGCGCGCCGCACTATCTGCTCGATGCGCGGCTAATGATCGCCTGGGCCAAGGCGCTGAATGAGGCGGGAAAGACCGAAGAAGCGCGCTTCGTGGCGCAGCGCCTGAAAGAGTTCAGGAACGCGCAGGCGGAAGAGTTTTTCAAGCCATGCGCTGAGACCGTACCAGTCGAGCCGCTGCCGTTTCAGTGTCAGGCGCCGCAGCGGTCGTTTCGTTTCGAGGACTTCAGGTAGCTGCTGGCTACCAGTCGGTGCTATTCTTACCAAAGTGTGATCGAGCAAAACGAGGTAAGACTGTGAGCGCCACCACCACCTTGTCGAAGAAGTTCCAGATCTCGGTGCCCAAGGCCGTGCGCGAGCAGCAGCGCTGGGAGGCAGGCCAGCAGTTTGTATTCATTCCCAAGGCGTTGGGCGTGCTGATGGTGCCGGTGCCTGCACTCGAGCAGCTCAAGGGCATCGCCAAGGGCGCCAAGGCCACGGGCTATCGCGATCGCGAAGACGGTTTCTGATGCGCGTGGTCGACACCTCGGCATGGATCGAGTGGCTGATTGGCAGCGCGTTGGGCAAACGTCTGGCGGCCGAGTTTCCGGCGCAAGACGCCTGCGTTGTGCCCACCATCGTGCAGCTCGAACTCTCGAAGTGGCTGCTTCGAGAGGCCGACGAAGACCGCGCCGACAGCGTGATCGCCCACACCCAGACTTGCGTGGTCGTGCCGCTGGACACCGACATCGCCTTGCTGGCCGCCGAACTGCACCAGCGCCACAAGCTGGCCACCGCCGACGCCATCGTCTACGCCACGGCGCGGGTGCAAGGCGCCGATCTGCTCACGTGCGACGCACACTTCGACCGGCTGCCGGGGGTGGCTTACTTTCGCAAGCGGGCTTGATCTCTGTTCAACCCGGCGCGACCCAGTCGCCCGACTTCCCGCCGTGCTTTTCCAGCACGCGAATCTCGCCCATCACCATGCCGCGGTCGGCGGCCTTGCACATGTCGTAGATGGTGAGCAGGCCGATCTGCACGGCAGTCAAGGCTTCCATCTCGACGCCGGTGCGGCCAAGAGTTTCCACCTGCGCGGTGCAGCGCACGCCGCTGATCGCGGCATCGATCTGGAACTCGACCGTCACCCGCGTGATCGGCAGCGGGTGGCACAGCGGGATCAGCTCAGACGTGCGTTTGGCCGCCTGAATGGCAGCGATGCGAGCCACCCCGATCACGTCGCCCTTCTTGGCGGTGCCGCCTTCGATCAACGCCAGCGTGGCCGGCAGCATGCTGATGATGCCGCTGGCGCGTGCCACGCGGTGGGTTTCGCTCTTGGCTGACACGTCGACCATGTGCGCCTGGCCATGCGCGTCGAAATGTGTCAGCGGTAAAGATGGCGTTGAACTCATGGCGCGAAACACCCTCGAAAGGTTTGTGGGGCATGATGCCACGCAAGATTTCAACTCCCCACTCTCTGCACTCCGCGCCCGCGCCCGCGCTGACCGTTTTGCCCAACTCCCGCACTCCCCGTTCACCGCTGCATGCCCGCCTGATCGCCGCGGCCTGCGCTGCCGCGTTGCTGTGTCAGCCGGCATGCGCGCAGAACCAGCTGCCCGCGCTCGGCGACCCGGCCTCGGAAGACTTCAACCTCGGCACCGAACGCAAGCTCGGTGACGAAATCATGCGCGAAATTCGCGCCGACCCAGACTACCTAGACGACCCCGTCCTGCTTGAATACCTGCAGTCGCTGTGGCAGCCGCTGGTGGCGCAAGCGCGGGTGCGCGGCAACATCACCGCCGACATCGACCAGCGCATGGCGTGGGAACCTTTCCTCGTGCGCGACCCCAGCGTCAACGCGTTCGCGTTGCCCGGAGGCTATGTGGGAGTGCACCTCGGCTTGATGGCCCTCACCGCCACGCGCGACGAACTGGCTTCGGTGCTTGCACACGAGATGTCGCACGTCACCCAGCGGCACATCGCGCGCAGCATCGGCAACAGCAAGCGTCAGTCTCTTGTGAGCCTGGCGGGCTTGATCGTTGGCATGCTCGCCGCCAGCCGCGCAGGCAGCAGCAGCATCGACGCTGCCAACGCGGCCATCGCCGGCAGCCAAGCGCTAGCGATTCAGGGCCAGCTCAATTTCTCTCGCGACATGGAGCGCGAGGCCGACCGGGTCGGTTTTTCGGTGATGTCGGGAGCGGGCTTCGCACCTGGCGGCATGGCCGCGATGTTCGAAAAGCTAGACCAGTCTTCGCGCCTGAACGACAGCGGCGGCTTTCCCTACCTGCGCAGCCATCCGCTCACCACCGACCGCATCGGCGAAGCGCGGGCGCGGCTAGGTGCCGCACCGCCAGCAGCGCTGGTGAGCGTGCTTGAACACACCGCGGCACAAGCGCGCGCGCGCGTGCTCATGGACACACGCGTCGACGCGCTGCGCCGCTGGCAAGCGCTCGACGCCGAGCGCAGCACCGCCAGCGTGGCCGACAAGCTCGCCAGCGCCTATGAGAGCGCGCTCGGGTCCACGCTGCTGCGCGATTGGGCGCGCGCCGATGCGTCGATCGCGGCCGCGCTGAACATCGTGCGCACCAGCCCGCGCAGTGACGCTCGCGCCGAGCGCGCGGTGGTTCTGCTGAACGTGCAGTCGCTGTTGGCACGCGGTGACTTGGCCAAAGCCAACGCAGCGTTGGTGCCCTACGCGAACGATTCTTCGCGCCCAGTGATGCTGATTGCGACGCAGGCTGTGCTCGCCGACTCGCTGGCCGGCGTGGCGCGACCCGAAGATGCTGCGCTGAAACGGCGCGCCTCTGAATTGCAGACATGGGTGGCAGTGAACCCTCGCGATCCGCTCGCGTGGACTGCGCTCAGCCAGATCACAGAACGGCTCGGGCAGCCGTTGCGGGCGATCCGCGCTGACGCTGAAGCGCGCTTTGCGCTCGGCGATCTGGTGGGCGCCGTTGATCGCCTGCACGCCGGCCAGCGCCGCGCCCGCAGCGGCGGTGCCGTCGACTTTATTGACGCATCAGTCATCGACGCCCGTCTGCGCGACGTGGAGTTGCTGCGCAAGCAGATCAAGGCCGACGAGAAGGCTGCGCGCTAACCGGCAGATGCTGAGCCCGCGAGGACTCTTGCTCTGCTGATGCCGTGTCGCGCGCTGCCCGGCACTTGAATCCGCGCCTTTGTACCCTTGGCGCCGATTGCGAATCGTGCGGCGCGTCCGCCTGGAGGTCGATTCGCGGAGCGACGAGAACTGCCGTGTCGTCAGCGACCCCGATGCCGGTTTGCGCGACGCTCTTGGAATCGGAGCTTGTGATCGAATCCGGCCCGCCCGAGCGGGTGTGTCTGATTCGTTCGCAGATGCTCAGCCTTTGAAGATCCGTTCCGTCGCCGCATCGATCACCATGCCGCAAAGGCTGTACAGCAGCGAGCCGATCAGCGCCGCGGCGAAGCCGCTGACGTGAAAGCCGTCGAGCATCGCCGCTGCGAAATAGAACATCAGCGCGTTGATGATGAACAGGAACAAACCGAGCGTGAGCACAGTGACCGGTAGCGTCAGCAGCACCAGGAGCGGCCGCAGCAACGTGTTGAACAGCCCCAGCACGAGCGCCGCGATCATGGCTGAGCCGAAGCTCGTGACCGTGACGCCGGGGTAGAGGTAAGCCACCAGCAACAGGGCGGCGGCAAGTAACAACCAGCGGGCAATGATTTTCATGCCGCAAGAATACCGCGCAACGCTGACGGTGCTTGCGCGCCAAAGGTGTCGGTCAAAGCCAAGGTCGAAACCGACCGATAACTTCTTTGCCTTAACGATCAGCTTGATCGCAATCACCAGCGGTGACCTTGCGCCCGGGCTCGTGTTTGGTGGGCAGCGCGCTCGTCGTGCTTGTGTGTGGCCAGTTGGGGCCGCACGATCGATGCATGTCAACGGCATGCTTTTTATGAACTTTCGGCAGCGCAAAAACCTGATGCGCTCCATGCTGGATGGCACGAAGCGCACACCGCAGAGTGACGACTTGGAGTGACCGATGCGAGCCCGCGGGATGCGACAGCGATACGACACTGACGTGTTGCAGCGACAAATGCGCGATTTACCTCGAAAGAATGCCTACTTTCACAGTGAAAACTTCTTCTCATTGACCTATGCAGGTATTACCATTCGCTCCGCACGGTGCTATGGAGAAATGAGAGTCCATGCGGCTCTCGCCCAACCCGAGCACATCAACAACTTACTTGATGGAGAGAATCAAAATGGCAACTGCGAAGAAGGCTCCCGCGAAAAAAGCGGCTGCAAAGAAAGCGGCTCCGGCTGCAAAGAAAGCTGCTCCTGCAACGAAGGTCGCTGCAAAGAAAGCGGCTCCGGCCAAGAAGGCCGCTGTGAAGAAGGCGGCTCCCGCCAAGAAGCGCACTCCCAACGCCGCCTTCATGAAGGCGATGACCCCGAGCGCAGCCCTCGCTGCCATCATCGGCTCCAAGCCGGTGCCGCGCACCGAGGTCACGAAGAAGGTCTGGGAGTACATCAAGGCCAACAAGCTGCAAGACGCGGCCAAGCGCACGATGATCAACGCCGACGCCAAACTGAAGGAAATCTTCAAGAAGGCTCAAGTGTCGATGTTCGAGATGACCAAACTGATCAACAGTCACCTCAGCTGAACGGCGCTTGCGCTGAACAGAAGGCCGGTGCTTGCACCGGCTTTTTTACGGGCGCGTGTTTCGTACGCAGGGCACTTCGATCAGGCCGAACAACGCGGCGTCATGGCCACACCCGATGCCTTTGGCCGCCACTTGCGGCAGGTCACTGGGCCGCCAAGCGCGCTGGCGTTCGCTGCGATTCGCAGTTGGCCCCACGCGCTTTGACTCCATGGCGCTTGCGCCCGTGAGGTGCCGCTCAATCGGCCAACAACAGCTGCAGATAGCGCCCCGTGAAGCTTGCCGCATTCGCGGCCACCTCTTCCGGCGTGCCGCTTGCCACGACCATGCCGCCGCCCGCACCGCCTTCCGGGCCCATGTCGATGATCCAGTCGGCGGTCTTGATCACGTCGAGGTTGTGTTCAATCACGACGATGGTGTTGCCGGCGTCGCGCAGCTGGTGGAGCACACGCAGCAGCAGGTCGATGTCGGCGAAGTGCAGGCCGGTGGTCGGCTCGTCAAGAATGTAGAGCGTGCGGCCGGTGTCGCGTTTGCTCAGTTCCAGCGCCAGCTTCACACGCTGTGCTTCGCCGCCGGAAAGCGTGGTCGCGCTCTGGCCTAGACGGATGTAGCCCAGCCCCACGTCGAGCAACGTCTGCAGCTTGCGTGCGATGTTCGGCACGGCGTTGAAGTACTCGTGTGCGTCTTCGACGGTGAGGTTCAGCACGTCGGTGATGTTTTTTCCCTTGTAGAGCACTTCCAGCGTTTCGCGGTTGTAGCGTTTGCTGTGGCATACGTCGCAAGGCACGTACACGTCGGGCAAAAAATGCATCTCGACCTTGAGCACGCCATCCCCCTGGCAGGCTTCGCAGCGGCCGCCGGCCACGTTGAAGCTGAAGCGCCCCGGCCCATAGCCGCGCTCTTTTGCCGTGTTCATCTCGGCGAAGAGTTCGCGGATCGGGGTGAACATGCCGGTGTAGGTGGCGGGGTTGCTGCGCGGCGTGCGGCCGATCGGGCTTTGGTCGACGTTGATGACTTTGTCGAACGCGTCGAGCCCTTCGATGAAGTCGACCGGCTCCGGCTCGGTGTGGCTGTTGTAAAGCTTGCGCGCCACGGTGGCGAAAAGCGTGTCGTTGACAAGCGTGCTCTTGCCCGAGCCCGACACGCCGGTCACGCAGGTCAGCAGGCCGACCGGAATGTCGACGCTGACGCCTTTCAGGTTGTTGCCACGCGCGCCCTGGATGCGCAGCATCTGTGGCTCAGCCATGTCGGAGAGCGCGTGGCGTTTTTTGGGCACTTCGATGCGCAGGACACGCGACAAGTAGCGCCCGGTCAGCGAATCGGGGTTGGCTGCCACTTCTTGCGGTGTGCCTTGCGCCATCACCCGCCCGCCGTGCACCCCTGCGCCGGGGCCCATGTCGATCACGTGGTCGGCGGCGAGGATCGCGTCTTCGTCGTGTTCGACCACGAGCACGCTGTTGCCAATGTCGCGCAGGTGGCGCAGCGTGCCGATCAGGCGTTCGTTGTCGCGTTGGTGCAGGCCGATGCTGGGCTCGTCGAGCACATACATCACGCCGGTCAGGCCCGAGCCGATCTGCGAAGCAAGGCGAATGCGCTGCGACTCGCCGCCAGAGAGCGAATCGGCGTTGCGGTCGAGGCTCAGGTAATTCAGGCCCACGTCGTTCAGGAACTTCAGGCGCGAGCGGATCTCGCGAACCACCTTGTCGGCGATTTCGGCCTTTGTGCCGTGCAGTTTCAGCTTCTCGAAGTAGGCCAGGCACTCGCGCAAGGTGAAGTGCTCGACGCGGTAGATCGGCTCGCGTTCACCGCTGATCGAGTCCGCCAGGAACACATGGCGCGCTTCGCGCCGCAGCCTCGAGCCTTCGCAATCGGGGCAGGGCTTGGCACTCTGGAAGCGCAACAGGTCTTCGCGCACTGCCGCTGAGTCGGTCTCGCGAAAGCGCCGTGAGAGGTTCGGTAGGATGCCTTCGAATGGGTGCGAGCGCTTAACGCTGCGCATCTTGCCTCGGCTGCCTTCGGCTTCGTAAACGAACTCGATCTCCTGCTCGCCCGAGCCGTGAAGCAGCAGCTGCTGCGCGCTTTTGGGCAGAAGCTCGAACGCAGTGTCGATGTCGAATTGGTAGTGTCGAGCCACGCTTTCCAGCATCGAGAAGGTGTAGCCGTTGCGGCGGTCCCAGCCTTTCACCGCACCGCTGGCCAGGCTCAGCGAAGGAAAAGCGACAACACGGTCTGCGTCGAAAACGGTCGTATTGCCCAGGCCATCGCACGTGGGGCAGGCGCCGACCGGCGAGTTGAACGAGAACAAGCGAGGTTCCAGCTCGCTCAAGCTGTAGCTGCAAACCGGGCAGGCGAACTTGCTTGAGAACAGGTGTTCTCGCCCCGTGTCCATTTCGAGCGCCATGGCGCGGCCGTCGGCGATGCGCAAGGCGGCCTCGAAACTCTCGGCCAATCGTTGTTGCAGGTCCGGCTGCACTTTGACGCGGTCGATCACGACGTCGATGTCGTGTTTTTCGGTCTTTTTCAGCTTCGGCACGTCGGCCGCTTCAAACGCAGTTCCGTCGACCCGAAAGCGCACATAACCCTTTGCCTGCATCTCGGCGAAAAGCTCGGTGAACTCGCCCTTGCGGTCGCGCACGACAGGCGCCAGCACCATCAGGCGCGTGTCTTGCGGCAAGGCGAGCGTGGCATCGACCATTTGGCTCACGTTCTGCGCCTGCAGGGGAAGGTGGTGGTCGGGGCAGTACGGCGTGCCGGCGCGGGCATAGAGCAGGCGCAGGTAGTCGTGGATCTCGGTGACCGTGCCAACGGTCGAGCGCGGATTGTGGGAGGTCGCTTTCTGCTCGATGCTGATGGCCGGCGACAGACCTTCGATCACGTCGACATCGGGCTTGTCCATCAACTGCAGGAACTGCCGCGCGTAGGCCGACAAACTTTCCACGTAGCGCCGCTGACCTTCGGCGTACAGCGTGTCGAACGCAAGCGAACTCTTGCCTGAACCCGACAGGCCAGTGATCACCACAAGCCGGTTGCGCGGAATGTCGAGGTCGATGTTCTTGAGGTTGTGGGTGCGTGCACCGCGAACGCGAATTGCGTTTGCGACCTCCACTGGCGACGCACGGACCTGCGTGCCCTGTGTGCCTTGTTTGGCCTCTTCGGTCGTTGCGGTTTGCGCCGCCGGTGAGGTAGAAGCTTCAGGCAGGTCGGGCATTGTGGGGTCGCAGCAAAACCGAACATGATAACGATGCGGTCATGCGGGACCAGCGTTAGCTGTTCGGCGCCACTGTCAGGGCGTGGCTTCGCCCAGCGTTTGTCGAAGCGATTCGGCCGCGCCTTCGGGCAGCGCAGCCACCGATGCGGTCGGTGGTGATGTGTCGATGACTTCGAACCACACAGCATTCCCGGCGAGACCCAAAATGGCCTGGAGCACGCCGTCGCGGAACAGGCGCAAGGTGTGGGCGGGCTCGCGCGCACTGCTGCCCGGACTCGCTTGCCAGTGAGGCGCTGTCAGACGATCAACTTCCGCAAGCCAGCCTTGCACCGACGCATTCATCGCTTGTTTTGATCCTGGGCCACGTTGCCAGCGCCAGCGTTCGGGTTGCTGCGCGATCCGGGCGCGCAGGTTGGCCAGCGGCGCGGCGCCGGCACCTCCGGCACGCGCCTTCGCGAGCGCGGCGGGCTCAGCAGCGCCTTGCAATGCAAGCCGGTCGTTGCGGGGCGAAGCGGCCTTGTCGGCGGCGGCCGGGGCCGATGACTCGGCCGGCGCTTTCGCCGCCAGCGTCGTCGACTCCCTTAGTTGCCCCTGTGGGGCCGTGGCTTCATTGGCCGTGGCTGCTGCCCTTGGCGACGGCGCCAGCCCGCTTGCCGCAAACGCGATCGGCGCAGGGGCTGGCGCTGCCGCCGTCGCGGTATCGGCTGCGCTCTTGAATGGCGTCTTCCGCGCGACCTTCCTGTCGACCAGCCGTCCCGGTGCGGCGACGTTGCCTGCGCTCATGCCGGGCTTTGGCGTCGCGGGTGCGGCCGGTTCGGCCTGCGCTTGAAGGCTTGCCGGGGCGGGGGTCGCCTCCGCGCGCGCCGGTGGTGTGGACGAAACCACCGCGGGTGCTCGTGGCATGGCCTCGTCGAGCGGCTTGTCCCACCACATCACACCCACCAGGGTGACCACCATCACGCTGGCAAAACCGGCAGCGACTGGTGGGCGGGCAAGCCAGTTCCAGACTGCGGTGACCCACAGCAGCGGGCCGATCAAATCGGGTCGAGACGCCACTCGGGCCGCCACCGGCCGCAGGGTTGCCGCCCGCGCTTCACGCAAGATCGTGTCGCTGAGCAATGGTGGCGCGTCGGCGTTTGCGTCGGGTGCGTGGCGCAAGGCTTGTGCGAGCCACGCGTCGCGCTCGTCGCCGGTCGGACTCATGGCGAGTCACCTCCATGGTTTGCCAGCACCGGCGCCAGATAAGCACCCATGCAAGTGCGCAGTTTTTTCATTGCGTAACGCAGCCGCGTCTTTGCTGTCTCGAAGCCGACTTCAAGGGCACTGGCCACTTCTTCGAGTGCCAGGCCGTCGTCGTGGTGCAGCAAGAATGCGCTGCGTTGTGGCAGCGGCAGCTGATCCAAGCACACCAGCAAGCGCTCGCCAGCACGGCGCCAGAACGCGAGTTCTTCGCTGTGCGGAGCGGCACTCGCTGGCGCCGGCCAGTGTTGCCAGGCCTGCGCGTCGGGTTCCCACGGCCCCTGTCCGTTGCTTTCGAACGCGTCTAAAGACACCTCGCGGCCACAGCGCCGCAGCAGGTCTATCACGCGGTGATGGGCCAGCGTGAACAGCCAGGTGCGAAAGCTCGCTCCTTGTGGCGCCCAGGTGGCGCGTGCTTTCACAACGCGCATCCAGGTGTCTTGAAACACCTCGTCGGTCTGTGCCGCCAGCGCGGTGCCGAGCAGGCGGCGCACGAAACGGTAAAGGCCCGCGCGGTGGCGTTCGTAGAGGCGCTCAAACGCGGCAGCGTCGCCGCCAGCATAGGCGGCCATCAACATGTCGTCGTCGGGTTCGAGGGGGCTCTGCATCGGGTGAGAAGTCTGCCTGATTCGAACCTGATTCGAGCCTGTTACGGCCGACAGGCGCAAACCGGGTGAAGTGTTTTCACTGAGCCTGTGAGTGAATCCGACACACCCGCACGGCGGCGCCAAACGGCGCCACTTGTCGCCCGGTGGCGCGGCTGGTCAACCACGAGATGGCGCGGCGCGGCCGGGCTTGAGCGGCCCTTTCAGCCGCGCAGCACGCGCAAAAGCTCGCTCCCGTAGGCTTCGAGCTTCTTTGCGCCCACGCCGCTGATCTGCGCCAGGGCGTCCAGCGATTCGGGCTGTGCTTGCGCCATCTCGGCCAGAGTCGCGTCGTGAAACACCACATAAGCTGGCAGGTTGTGCTCGCGCGCCACCTCGCCGCGCCATTCCTTCAGCGCGGCGAAACGCTCCAGCCCTTGCTCGTCGAGCGGCAGCGGCGGTGGTTTGTCTTTGCTGCCGCGCGCCGGTTTCGTCACTCGGCCGGCGGCCTTGGTTCGCTTCGGCGTGGCGCTGGCTTCGCGCAACAGCATCTGCACGCCACCTCGCAGCACCTCGCGGGCCGTGGCGGTGAGCTCCAGCGTGTTGTATTCACCTTCGGTTTGCAGGAAGCCGAGCGCGATAAGCTGGCGCAACACAACGCGCCACTGGGCTTCGCTCACGTCGGCTCCAATGCCGAAGGTGGAGAGGCTCTGGTGTCCGTATTGCGTGACCTTGTCGGTGCCCTTGCCGCGCAGCACGTCGATTAAGTGGCCGGCGCCGAAACGCTGGCCACGGTTCTGGTGAAAGCGGTAAATGCAGCTCAGCGCCTTGCGCGCGGCTTCGGTTGCATCCCACGTGGCCGGCGGGCTCAGGCAGTTGTCGCAGGCGTTCTGGTAGGGCGCACAGCGTTCGCTCTCTTCGCCGAAGTAGGCGAGCAGACGCACGCGCCGGCAGTCGTGCGCCTCAGCGAGCGTGAGCAGCGCATCGAGCTTGCCGCGCTGGCCGCGCTTGAACTCTTCGGCCGCTGGGCTTTCGTCAATCATGCGGCGCTGGTTCACCACGTCGGCCAGACCGTAAGTCATCCAGGCGTCGGCGGGTTGGCCGTCGCGCCCGGCACGGCCCGTTTCCTGGTAGTAGGCCTCGATGTTCTTCGGCAGGTCGAGGTGCGCCACGAAGCGCACATCTGGCTTGTCGATGCCCATGCCGAAAGCGATGGTGGCGACCATCACCACGCCTTCCTGGCGCAAGAAGCGGTCTTGGTGGCGCCGCCGCATGTCGGCATCGAGCCCCGCGTGGTACGGCAAAGCGCTGATGCCTTCGGTGTTCAGCCACGCCGCGGTTTCATCGACCTTCTTGCGCGACTGGCAGTACACGATGCCGGCGTCTCCCTCGTGTTCGTCTTGTATGAAACGCAGCAGCTGCTTGCGCGCGTCGTCCTTTTCCACCACGGCGTAGCGGATGTTCGGCCGGTCAAAGCTGCTGATGAAGACGCGTGCTTCGCCGAGCGCGAGACGCTCGATGATGTCGGCACGCGTCAAGTCGTCGGCGGTGGCGGTGAGCGCGATGCGCGGCACGTCGGGGTAACGCTCGTGCAGCAGGTTCAGCGCCAGGTAGTCTTCGCGGAAGTCGTGGCCCCACTGGCTCACGCAGTGCGCTTCATCGATTGCGAACAGGCTGAGCAGGCCGCGCTCGTGCAGCGAATCGAGCTGGCCGAGCATGCGCGGGGTGGTCAGCCGCTCGGGTGCGATGTAGAGCAATACGAGCCGGCCCCCCATCATTTCGCGCTCGATTTTTTGGGTTTCCTCTGACGTGAGCGACGAGTTCAGAAATGCGGCGTGCACGCCAGCTTCTTCAAGCGCCCCGACCTGGTCGTGCATCAGTGCGATCAGCGGACTCACGACGATCGCCACGCCGCGCTCTGCACGGTGGCGAGCGATGGCTGGCACCTGGAAGCACAGGCTCTTGCCGCCGCCGGTGGGCATCAGCACCAGCGCGTCACCGCCTTGCACCACGTGGTCGACGATCTCGGCCTGCGCGCCGCGAAAGGCGCTGTAGCCGAAGACATCGTGCAGGATCGTCTGGGGGGACGTTGAGGCGAGGGTGTTCACAGGGTGGGCCAGCGGCAAAGCCGCGATGGTACGGGAGCGGCCGCGCTGTGCGCCTCGCACCTTCGGCGGCGCTCCGACGAGGGCACCCGCCGCTCCCACCTGCGGGGGGCTGCGCCGCTGGGGCGGCGAGCGATAATTGCGCCACCCCCCACCCCCAGACAACACCAGCACAGCGGAGCGCACCCATGGCCTCAGTTAACAAAGTCATCGTTCTTGGAAACCTCGGCCGCGACCCCGAGGTGCGTTACACGCCCAATGGCAGCGCGGTGTGCACCCTGCGCATCGCAACTACGCGCAACTGGAAGAACAAAGATTCCGGCGAAAAGATGGAAGAAACTGAGTGGCACTCGGTCGTGCTGTACGACCGCCAAGCCGAGATCGCCGGCGAATACCTCAAGAAGGGCCGCCCGGTCTACATCGAAGGCCGCCTGAAGACGCGCAAGTGGACCGACAAGGAAAACATTGAGCGCTACACGACGGAAATCGTTGGCGACTCGATGCAACTGCTCGGAGGCCGTGAAGGCGCGGGTGGTGGCGCTGGCGAAGAAGAGGGCGGTGGCGGCGGCGGCGGTTACAGCGAGCGCGCCGCGTCGACGCAGCGCCCGGCCCCGGCGAGCCGCCCGGCCGCATTGGCCCCGGCGCCGGCCTCGCGCCCAGCAGCGAAGTCAACGACCGGCTTCGACAACATGGACGACGACATTCCTTTCTGACGCGTTGACCCGAAACGTGCTCAGACGATCCGCTTGAGCACGTCGTACAAGTCCTTGGGCCGCACCGGCTTGAACAGCACGATGTGGCCACTTTCGTGGATGCGCTGCACCTGGTCGGGTGAGGTGTCGCCGGTCACGAGCACGGCAGGCACGGTGTAGCCGCACACCTGGCGAATCTGCTCTATCGCACGAATGCCGTCGTCGCCGCCGCGCAGGCGAAGGTCGGAGATCACCACGTCGATCACTGAATCGTGGTTCAACGCGGCACTGCGCGCTTCGTCAACCGTGGCGGTGGCCAGCACGATGTAGCCCCACTGGCGAAGCAGATCCGACACGCTGGTGCGGATCGCTTCTTCGTCGTCGATGAAGAGGATCGTTCTGATGTCGTCGATGCGGGTGGGCACCGTGTCGGAGCCGACCGTGAATTCTTCCATCTGCTCCAGGTCAGAACCCTTGATCCAGATGCGAAACAGGCTGCCCTGACCGACGCGCGACTGCACCGTGAGCGTGTGGTCCAGCAGCCGCGTCAGTCGTGCCACGATCGCCAGGCCAATGCCCAATCC
The DNA here is from genome assembly GCA_038227445.1 of Burkholderiales bacterium. GTDB lineage: Bacteria > Pseudomonadota > Gammaproteobacteria > Burkholderiales > Burkholderiaceae_C > LMDS01. The sequence continues at coordinate 46,779 of JBBRPV010000001.1, forward strand.
TTTGTTGCGGTCACGCTCCGGGTTGGCGACCTGGTAGAACTCGCCGAAGACCTTTGGCAGCTCGGGTTCGGGAATGCCGATACCGGTGTCCCAAACCTCGATGTTGATGCCACCTTTCCAGTTGCGCGCCAGCACCACGATGCCGCCGCTGCGGCAATAGCGCAGGCCGTTTTGCACCAGGTTCCCCAAGGCTCGTTCAAGCAGCTGCGGGTCGCTTTTGACCACCTTGCCACCGGGCTTGAAGCGAAGTTGCAGGCCGGCATCTTCGGCCTGCCCGCCGAAGCTCATCTGCAGGCGCCGGAACAGGTCTCGCAGCGGAAAGAGTTGCAGGTGCGGCTCGACCGCCTGCGCGTCGAGCTTGGAGACGTCGAGGATCGCGTTGAAGGATTTGTCGAGCGCTTCGATCGACCGCATCATGTTGTAGATCAGCGGCAGGTCGGGTGAATCTGCCATGCGCTTTTCGAGGGTCGAGCCGAAGAAACTCAATGCATGCAACGGCTGGCGCAGGTCGTGGCTGGCGGCGGCAAGAAAGCGGCTCTTGTCCTTGCTGGCCGCGGCGGTCAGTTCCACCTGCTCGTTCAGGCGTTTGACGAGTGCGGCGTTTTCAAACTGCGCGCGCAGCGTGGTGCGGAGCACGTGGTTTTGCTGCAGCAGGTACTTCAGGTTGATGAAAATGAAGAGCAGAGAGAACGCCGCCAGACCCAGGTTTGCCGGGCTGTGGTGCCACAACAGCGCCACCGGCACCGGGCCGAGGAGCGGCAAGACCCAGAGCATCACCGAGGTCTTGTCCGACGCCATGGTCGTGATGCCGCTGCCAGCTAGGCCCAGCAGGCCGAGCAGCATCACCGCGGTGTAAGCCAGGTCGTTGGCGGGCATGAACATCAGCGGCGCCAGCCCCCAGCTTGCGCTGTGGAACAGCAGCGAGGCGCGGTAGCGCAGCCGCCACAGCGCTGGCGCGTTGCGGGCGCTGTCGGCGCGCCGAAAGGCCAGCAGCGTGCCCAGCCGCACGACCTGGCTGCTGTGGATCAGGGCAGCCCAGACCAGCACGACGGCATCTTGGTTCTGGCTGTAAAAAAACCCCCAGAAGACCAGCGCGAGCAGCACCGAGCCGATCGCCGCCGGAACGGCGTCTTGGAAGAGCCGCTCGACCTCTGCGCTCATCACGCTGCGCTCAATGGCGTCATCGGCCAGCACCGGCTGGCCTGCGGCAGCGTGCAGCACCGAGCCCGGCGCGCGGCCCTGGGGCCGAACGATCTTCATGCGGCGAAGGCCGTGTTCACGGCGTCGCGTTGAGCCGAGGTCTCGACGGCCGGTTCAACGGAACAGGCTGATCAGGTGCGAGCGCGACTTCACATCCAGCGCCAGCAGGATCGTGGACACGTAGTTCTTCACCGTGCCGAGCGAGAGCTTCGTTGAGTTGCTGATTTCCTGATTTGTGCAGCCCGAAAGCACAAGCTCAAGAATCTCGAGGTGGCGTGCACCGAGTTCGGCGACCCGGTCGTAGCTTGAAGCCGAAGGGAACTTGGGAAAGGCCTGAGCCGGCCGCGCTGGCGAGGTGCTGCCAAGCGGGTCGAGCTCGAGGATCGCGCGCAGCGTCTCACGCATCGGGATGGGTGAGCCACCCTTGTGCAGGTAGCCGGCTGCGCCCATCGCCTTCGCCTGGCGCACCACGAACTCGTCTTGCGTGCCGCTCAAGATCAGCACGCGTGCGCTGGGGTGTGCCGAGAGCATCTGAGACAGGCCGTGCAGGCCCTTGCAGTCGGCCAGGTTCAGGTCGAGCAGCACGACGGATACGTCGGCGTTTTCGGCATAGAGGCGCAACGCATCGGCGAGCGTGGAGGCTTCGATCCAGTCGATGCTGGCATTGTCGGCGCCGCTGAACAGCGCTTTCACGCCCATGCGCACCAGGTCGTGGTCTTCAACCAGAAGCACTTTGTGGCGGCCACTGGTGGACGTGCCTGCCATTTCTGCCGGTGCGCCACCGGGCTCGCCGCAAGCGCTGTTTGCCGGAGCGGAAATCAATGCCATTTCAAGAGCCTTCACGTGCCTGCCGCGCGGCATTCTTGCACAGCGGGCAGGTGCTGAGCAGCGCTCGGCCGAGGTGCAGTTGCTCGCCAGATCGAGCCATTTCAAATCCAACTTCAACAGCGCAACTTCAACTTAGGGGGGGGGCGGCTGCGTTGCCAGGCCCGCCGCCCGGCAATGGGACTTCGTGGTGAATCTGCCCTAACTAAAGTCATTGGACTGACCCTGCGAGCGCTTCTAGAGTCCAGCGCTACTCTGAGGAGGTAGCGTGTTTGTACTGAGGTTTGTTCCAAGACTTGCACTGTGTCTGGCGCCCCTGATTTTGCTGGGTGTGAGTTCGTGGGCCTTGGCCCAGACCCAGTTCGCTGATGTCGAGCGTTCGATGGTTCGGCTCAACAAGGCGCGCCTGCAAGACGCCGACACCATCCTCGGCTTTGCTGCCGAAGGCGCTGCGCTTTACGCCGCAGAACCGATCAAGCTCACTGGCTACCAATATTGCAGCCAGGCCGTCTCGCTGGCCGAAGCTGGGGAGTTCAGGCAAAGCCTGCGCGCCGCCTCGAAGGCCCTGCATCTCGCGCTCGATGGCAGCAACGAAGACCTGCTCGCGCTGGCCAAGCGTGACTTGGCGATCGTGATGAGCTACGGCGGCGATCTCGACAAAGCCGAGTTGTTCGCGCGTCAGGCCCTGACCCACAAGGCGCAAGACCCGAAAGTTGTGGTCGGCCCGGCCTACAAGATCATCGGTGACGTGCAGGCACGCCGCCGCGATTTCCCGGCAGCCATAGCGAGCTACGAACGAGCAGCTTCCGAAAGCTCCGACCGCTTCAAGCCGTTGGTGATGGGCTCGCTGGGCAACGCGCTGCTCGACTCGGGCAACGTGGCCCGGGCTCGTGTCGTGCTTGACGGCGTGAAGCTCGTAGACAACAACGTGGTGCTGCGCGCCCAGCTTGATCGTTCGCAGGCGCGCCTGCTGCTCGCCGAAGGCCGTGCGCCTGAAGCTCTGGCTGCCTACCAGGCGCTGGCCGCTACCAATGCCGGTTTCGATTCTGCCTACCATCGGCTCTGGGCGCTCGAAGGCGTGGCCAACGCGCAGCTCGCGCTTGGCGACAAGCGTGCCGCGTCAGACGCGCTGCTTCAGGCGCTCGACAGCCTCGACACCGTGCGCGCCCAGTTCCGCAGCGAAGAGATCAAGCTGGGCCTGTTCTCCGACCTGCAAGTCTTGTTCGAGCGCGCGGTTGGGTTGTCGCTCGACCTGGGCGATGCAGCCCGCGCGCTCAATATCAGCGAGAAAAGCCGTGCCCGCGCATTCCTTGACGCAGTGCGCGGCCGCGCGCCGGTGGCGCAGGCGGCCCTCAGTGCGGTCAGCGCCAGCACGCTGCAAGCTCTGCTCGCGCCCGACGAGCGCGTCGTGCAATTCCATTCCCTGAAGGACCGCCTTGCGGTGTGGGTGGTGTCGCGCGACGCGGTGCGTGCCAGCACGATCCCGATTGGCCGCGCCGAGTTGTCCACCGCGGTCGGTGAACTGCGCCAGTCGATCACGGAAGGCCGGCGCGCCGCGCTCACCCTGGCCGACAAGCTCGGCGCGCAGCTGATCGGGCCGCTCGGGCTGGCTGACGGCGAGCGGTTGATCATCGTTCCGCACGGCCCCTTGCATTACCTGCCGTTCCAGGCCTTGCGCGTCAACGGCGCATACCTGATCGAGCGCCACCGCATCGCCTCGGTGCCGTCGATGAGCATCGCTGCGCAGTTGGTGGCGCGCAAATCGAACACCCCCGCGCAGGTGGTGGCGTTCGGCAACCCGAAGATCGAGGCGCGTTACGACCTGCCGGGAGCCGACCGAGAGGTGGGCCAGCTCGTGAAAACCTTCCGCGGCGCCACGAGTTACATGGGAGCCGATGCGACCAAAACGCGCTTCAAGCAGGTGGCCTCCGATGCGCGCGTGCTGCACGTTGCTGCGCATGCCGAAGCCGACCTGATTGACCCGCTGCGCTCGCGTATCTTGCTGGCCAACGAAAACCAGAAGCAGAGTTTTCTCGACGCGAGCGAGGTGCTCACGCTTGACCTGTCGAAGGTTGCGTTGGTCACGCTGTCGGCCTGCGAGTCGGCGCTCGGGCGCATCGCCAGCGGTGACGAAGTCTTGGGCTTTCCGCGTTCATTCCTTTCGGCCGGAGCCGAGTCGATGATCGCTTCGCTCTGGCCCGTGGCCGACGATGCAACCTCGCTCTTAATGGACACCATCTACCACCGCCTGAGCGAGGGTGCCGATCTGCAAAGCGCGATGCAAAGCGGCCAGCTTGCGGTGCTGAAATCGCCGAAGCTCGGCCACCCCTTCTTCTGGGCGCCGTTCAACCTGATCGGAAACTGGCGTCTGACCCTTGAAAAATAAGACCATGCCCGCCGCCCACCTCCGCCGCCCCGCCCCTCTGGGTCGCCGCCTCGCCCACCTTCGCGCCTTGAGCGCACTGGCCGGCGCTGCGTTGTGCGCTTGCGCCGGCGTGCACGCGCAGCAGCCCGCGCCGCCGAAGCCGGCTGTCATCGGTACCGACTTCGTGCTCAAGGCTGTCGTTTATCGCGGCACCGCTGAAATGAAAGACAGCACGCTGAGCACCTTGGCCGCTGCCTACATCGGCCGCCGCGTCACGCTGGCCGACCTGGAAAACCTCGCCGAACTCGTTACGCTTGAATATCGCGCGCGCGGCTATTTTTTGGCGCAAGCGTTTCTGCCGCAGCAGACCATCACAGACGGGCAGGCCGAGATCAGCGTGCTCGAAGGCCGGCTTGGCAAGGTGCAGGTGAAGGTCGCGGCCAATGCGCCAACCAGCGAGGCGCGTCTGCGTGCCATCCTTGCGCACCTCGCGCCTGGCGCGGCGCTGCAGCAGGCAAGCTACGAGCGCACGATGCTGCTGCTTTCAGACTTGCCGGGCTTGAAAGTGCAGGCCGGGCTCGAGCAAGGCGCCGAAACCGGCACGACCGATCTGGTGGTCGAAGTGTCGGCGGCCGAAAATCGCTGGCAGGCTTCGCTCGACGGCGACAACTACGGCACGGCAGCCTCCGGCCGCGAGCGCCTGTCGGCAACGGTGCGTTATGCCAGTCCGTTGGGCATTGGCGACAACCTCGACGCGCGGTTGATGAGCAGCAGCGGCGCGCACCAGACTTTCGGTCGCCTCTCGTACGAAGCCCCGCTGGGTGACGACGGCCTGCGTCTTGGTATCGGCGCGAGCCGGGTCGGCTACGAACTCGGCGCGCAGTTCGCCGAGCTCGGTGCCACTGGCACGGCGCAGGTGTTTGATGCGTCGGCCGTCTACCCGCTGTTGCGCAGCCGCAGCCGCAACCTTTTCCTGCGTGGAGGAATCGAGACCAAGGCGCTCAAAGACAAGACCGAAGCGGTTGACCAAAACAGCGACAAGCGCGTCAACGCCGCGTCGTTCGGTCTCACCTGGGAAGCGCGCGACACGCTTTTCGGCGGCGGCTATGTGAATGCGGGCCTCACCGCCTACTTCGGTCGGCTCAAGCTCAAAAATGAAGCAACACGGCAGCTCGACCAGGACCCGGCCACCGGTCACCAGACCGAAGGCAACTACGCCAAATTCAGTCTCAACGGTTCGCGCCTGCAAGCGCTGTTCGGGCGTCACCACCTGTTCGTCTCACTGGTCGGCCAGTTCGCAAACCACAACCTCGACCCGTCTGAAAAACTCGCGCTCGGTGGTGACCGCGCGGTGCGCGCCTACCCGAGCGGCGAGGTGCTGGTTGACACCGGCTGGATCGGCGGTGTCGAGTGGCGCTACAGCGCCACCAACGATTTGGTGCTCGCACTGTTCCACGACGCCGGCCACGGCGAACAGTCGCGCGACCCGACCCCGAACGACTTGCGCAACCGCCGCACGCTGCGCGGCACTGGCGTCGGGTTGACGTGGAACGCGCCCTATGCGGTCACCTTGCGTGCCGCCGCGGCGTGGCGCATGGGCGACCCGCCCGTGTCTGATTCAGGCGCTTCCGACCCGCGCGTGCTGGTGCAAGTTCAAAAGGCATTTTGATGATGAAAAAACCCCACAGCCCCGCTTTTCAGCTCCGCCCCTCGGCGCTGGCCGTGGCCCTGGCGTTCGCGCCGACCTTGGTTTTCACGCAGACACTGCCAACAGCACCCAGCGTGGTGCAGGGCCGAGCCAACGTCACGCGCCCGGCCGCAGGTCAGATGAACGTGCAGCAGAGTTCGCAGAACGTCGTCATCAACTGGCAGTCGTTCTCTATCGGTGCGAATGGGAGCGTGGTTTTTAACCAGCCCAACGCACAGTCGGTGGCCCTGAACCGCGTGACTGGCAGCGACCCGTCGGCAATCTTCGGCAGCCTCGCGGCCAACGGCAAGGTCTTCCTCGTGAACCCGAACGGCATGCTGTTCGGCGCCGGCGCCAGCGTGAATGTGGGCGGCCTGGTCGCCTCGACGCTCAACATTTCCGACGCAGATTTCGCCGCTGGCCGCTACAGCTTCACGCGGGGCAAGGCTGCGCCGACGAGCGTGGTCAACGAAGGCCGTCTGCAGGCCGCGCCCGGTGGCGTGATCGCGCTCGTGGGCAGCACAGCCAGCAACCGGGGAACGATCAACGCGCCGAACGGTACGGTGGGGCTCGCTTCCGGCAAGACAGTCACGCTCGACTTCCAGGGCGACGGGCTCACCCAGCTGCGTGTGACCGAAGCTGACCTGCAAGCGTTGGCTGCCAACACCGGCACGCTGGCTGCAGATGGTGGGCGCGTGCTGATGCTGGCCGACACCACGCAGGCCACCGGCTTCGTCGTGAACCAAGGCGGCGTGGTACGGGCGCGTTCCCTCACGCAAGGATCGGGTGGTGTGCTGATCGCTGGTGGCGCCGGTGACGTGTCCGTCACCGGCATCATCGATGCCCGCGGCGACAACGGCCAGCGCGGCGCCGACGTGACGATCAGCGGGCGCAATGTCGGCCTGTTCGGCGCTGCGGGCATCAACGCGAGCGCAGACCACGGCGGCGGCCACGTGCAGCTCGTGGCCAGCGCGGTCTCGGGCGAAGGTGGCGGCGTGGTGGCGGCGCGCGACACACAGATCAATGTCGACGCTGGCACGCTCGGCAACGGTGGCCGTGTCGACCTGACGGGCGACTACGCACGCACCACTGGTGGCGTCTCAGCTCGCGGCGGTGCGCGGGGTGGCAACGGCGGGCTCGTCAAGCTCACCGTCAAAGGCGGCGTCGAAACCACCGGCATGAGGGTCGATGCCAGCGCCGCGCACGGCCGGGCCGGCACGCTCGACATTGACCCGTTCGACGTGTTCGTCTACGACCTCGTCAGCACCGGTTATGCGTTCTCGGCACTGCCCAATCCGTTCGTGCCGGTTGGCGACAGCACGGTCTACACAAACGACATCAATGCCACGCTGAACAACGGAACCAACGTCACCATCACAACCGGCGCGGGGGCCGGGCAAGGTGGAACAATTTCTCTCGGGCTCACCATCGTTTCTTCCGGTCCTGGCAGCACACTGAACGCGAATATTCTGCGCAGCGTGGGCGCCGCCCCGGTCACGCTGCGTTTTGACGCTGCCCGCGACATCGTCACCGCGCCAGGCACCACGAACACGATCACCTCGACCAACGGGCCGCTCAACGTCGACTTCAACGCAAACGCGACCGGGCTGCTCGGCGGCGGCATCAACCTGCGGGCGCTCACTCTGAAAAGCAACGGCGGCAACGTGCGCCTGTTCGGCAGCAGCGACCCGACGCGGCCTTCGTCGAGTGGCTTTGCCGGCGTGGCCCTCAACCAAGTGCAGGTCGATACCCGCGCAGGCCAGTCCGACGCCAACGCGGGTGGCAACATCTTGGTGCTCGGTCAAACCCTGGGCGGCCCAAACTCCACCAACGTCGGCGTTTCGATCTTCACGTCCACGCTGAACAGTTCCACCGGGGCGATCAACATCAAGGGCAACTTCGACCCCCAGGGTCGCTATGGCAACGGTGTGCGCGTAGCGAGCTCGACGCTGACGACGACAAGTGGTGCGCTATCGGTCACCGGGCTGGCCCGGTCTTTCATCGATCTCAAAGCTGGCGCCGGCCTCAACGCGACCGGCGTTGACCTCTCGGGCAGCACGCTGCGCAGCGCCACTGGCCCGATAGACATTCGTGGCGGCGTGCTGCAGGACATCACCAGCGGCCTGACCACCTCGACCGGCGTGCTTCTGGGCGAAGCAGCGGCCATCGTTGGCGGCGGCAGCGTCTCCATCGCGGGCAGCACTGCCGACGGCGGCGCGGGCCTGAGCGTCGACCGCGGCTTCGAGGGGCCGAACGCGCTGGTTCGCGGCGGCCATGTCACGCTGCGTGCGAGCAATGCCGACCAGGCGTCTGATTCCATCGTGATCGCCGGGTCGGTCGCGAGCACTGGCATCACCAACGTGCGCCCTGGTGCGGTCGATGCCAACGGGTCGGTTTTTGATCGCAGCGACGTGGCGGTCAACATCGGGTCGCAGACCGGCCTCGGGCTGAGCCAAAGTGACCTTGGCAACATCGTTGCCGGCACCTCGCTCGTGCTTGGCTCAAACCTTTATGGCGGCGCGATCACCGTGCGCACAGCGACCACGCTGGGCAACAACCTCACGCTGCAGACCGGCGTGGGCGGCAGCATCGGCATCGACTCGGCGCTTTCCGTCGGCGCTGGCACCCTGGCGCTGGCGAGTGCCGGCACGGTCACACAGGGTGGGGTCTTCGTTACCGCGTCAGGCCAGCGCACAAACCGCGAGCGCACGCTCGAAGCGCCGCTTGCCGGTCCGAACCAGGCTGCCACGCTCACCGCTGGCCGGCTGCTTTTGCGCGCCGGCAGCGCCGAACTCGACCTGGCGGGCAACAGCGTCGACACGCTGGCCGCCAACACCGGCGCCGGCACGCTGCTCTACGCCAACAACAAGGCGCTCGTGCTCGGCCCGGTGGCCGCTGTGGGAGTCGACGCCAACCTCAATTCGGCGCTCGTGCTCGATGCCAGTTCACTCACCGGTGGCGCGATCACGGTGCGCAACTTCGCCGGCAACATGACGCTGGCCGGCAACATCAGCGCCAGCACACTCGACCTGGTCACGTCAGGCACCTTCCAGAATCCCGGCAACAGCACTGTTGCTGCAAGTAACCGCTGGCATTTGTTCGCTGACACCTGGGCCGGCGAAAACCGGGGCGGCCTGGCCGGCGACGGGGCGCTGCCAAACGTGTACGGCTGCGGCTTCGGCGTGACCTGCGCCGCTGCGGCTTCGGAAACCAACAACACCTTCATCTACGCCCAGCGTCCGACCCTGGCAGTGACGGTTGACAACAAGACCCGCGTCTATGGCGATGCGAACCCGGCCTTCACCTTCACTGCGAGCGGCTTGTTGAACGGTGATGTGCTGGCCAATGTGCTCGGCGGTACGCCGAACACGCTGGCCAACTCGGGCAGCAGTGTCGGCGCGTATGCGATTGTCGGTACGGCGCTCACTTCGCCTGCGGGCTACGCGGTCGCTGTCACCAATGGCGCGCTGGCCGTCACGCCGGCCACACTGACCTACGTTGCAGACCCGGCCACCCGCACGCAAGGAACGCCGAATCCTGGGTTCACCGGCAACGTTACTGGCCTGCGCAACGAAGACTCACTGGCCGGCTCGACCACCGGCACCCTGACCTGGGCGTCGCCGGCCATCACGGCTTCCGCGACGGGCAACTATGCGATCAACGGCGGTGGCCTGAGCGCCACGAACTACGTCTTCACCCAGGCCGAGGGCAACTCGACCGCGCTGGCGGTCACTGCCGCCGGGCGGTCGCGCGCGCTGGCCGTGCTCGCTCACGAACAGGGCGCGGGCGCCATCGAACCGCGCCGCGAAGACATGGGCACCTACGTGTACGACCGAAACCTGGGTCGGGCTCAGATGTGCGTGCCCGATTCGCCGGTCGATGACGCCGTGGCCAGCCGCTCCGTTGCCGACCTGCTGGCCGTTGAGTGGGCGCGCCTGCGCACCCGGCCAAACATCTCGAACTGCTTTGACAGCGGCCGCAAGAACGCCTGCGGCGACTTCTGAGCATGACCTTCGGCAGCGGTCTTTCCAAGCCCACATGACCTTAGACAACTGCGCCTGATCCGCTTGCTGTCTACATTCATTTCTCCGCGAATCGGAATCCGTTCGCAGCCGAACACGAACCCGAACCCATTGCAAGAAGAGACTTCAGACCATGGCCGACATCAACGTTGAAGCCTTCCTGGCGCCGGTGGGAGCCGCCGCGCCTTGTGGCGAAGACCTTGAATACGATCCGGCGTTTCTGGCGCTCGAAGAGGCTGCGCGCGGCAAGGCGGAGCAGCAGTTCGGCGACACCCTCATCGCTGCTCAAGAGCCCGATTGGCGTGTCATGCAAACGCAAGCTCTGGCCCTCTTGCAGCGCACCCGCGACCTGCGCGTGGCGGTTCAGTTGCTGCGGGCGAACACCCGGCTTAACGGCTTTGACGGTTTTGCATCCGGCATCAAGCTGGTGCATGGCCTGCTGGCGCTCCACTGGGACCACGTGTACCCGCTGCTCGACGCGAGCGACAACAACGACCCCACGATGCGCATGAACGCACTCGCGCCGCTGGCTGATGTTGCCAGCGTGCTGGGCGACCTGCGCAGCGCCACCATTGGCAATGCCCGCGAAGGCATGACCGTGCGGCAGGTCGAACTCGGCCTTGGCAAGGCTGAGCCGGCCGAGAACGAAGGCGCACCGAGCGAGGCCGGTGTGGCCGATGCGCTGGCCGCCGCGGGCGCGCAGTTCCCCGATCTGCTCGGCAAGATCGTCGCGGCCCACGCCGATGTGCGCGCCATCGGCACCGAGATCGATGCCCGGCTTGGCGCTGCCAGCGGCCCCGACTTGCGCGCGCTTCTGATGCTCACCCAGCACCTGGCGCAAGCGGCTCGGGTGGCGAGCGGCGAAGCCCCTGCGGTCGCAACGAGCGATGACACCGATACCGCCGTGGCGCCTGGCTCCGGCCGGAAGGCGGCGAGCGTCGGCTCGATCAGCAACCGCGACGATGCGATCAAGGCGCTCGACCGCGTCTGCGAGTGGATCGGCCGCAACGAGCCCACCAACCCGGCGCCGCTGCTGATCCGCCGTGCCCAGCGCCTGATGGGCAAGAGCTTTCTCGAGATCATTCGTGATCTTGCCCCCGACGGCTTGAAAGACGTCGAACGCATCGCCGGGGTGGACAGCGAATGACCCCCCGCGCACACTGCCCGATTCCCGCACCCAACTAGGAGTGAACCTCATGGCAACCAGCAGTCAAAAATTCATTGCCCGCAACCGCGCGCCCCGCGTCCAGATCGAATACGACGTGGAGCTCTACGGCGCCGAGAAGAAGGTGCAGCTTCCCTTTGTGATGGGGGTGCTGTCCGATCTGTCGGGCAAGCCGAGCGAGCCGCTGCCGCCCGTGGCCGAGCGCAAGCTGCTCGAATTCGACGTCGACAATTTTGATTCGCGCATGAAGGCCATGAAGCCGCGGGCCGCCTTTCAGGTGCCCAACACGCTGACCGGAGAAGGCAACATGTCGGTCGACATCACGTTCGAAAACATGGACGACTTCTCGCCCGCCGCCGTGGCGCGCAAGGTCGACTCCTTGTCCAAACTGCTGCAAGCGCGCGAGCAGCTCTCCAACCTCATCACCTACATGGACGGCAAGTCTGGTGCCGAGGAATTGCTCGCCAAGGTGCTGGCCGACCCGGCACTGCTGGGCACGTTGGCGGCCGCCAAGAAGCCCACCGACGCAGCCTGACCGGCCCAACCCCACAAGACCGACGGAGCACATCACACCATGGCAGACACACAAGCAGAAGGCTCGGCACTGAAGGGCGTTGAGTACCAGGGCGGGGACTTCGCGTCGCTGCTGAACAAGGAGTTCAAGCCGAAGAGCGACGAAGCCAAGTCGGCCGTCGAATCGGCGATTCTCACGCTGGCTCAGCAGGCGCTTGCGCAGACCAAGCTGATCGGCAGCGACGTGGTCGCTTCCATTGAAGCGATGATCGCCGAGCTTGACGGCAAGCTCAGCGCGCAGATCAATCAGATCATGCATCACGCCGATTTTCAGCAGATAGAAAGCGCATGGCGCGGCCTGCACCACCTCGTCAACAACACCGAGTCTGACGAGACGCTGAAGATCCGCGTGATGAACATCTCGAAGGCCGAGCTCGGCAAAACGCTCAAACGCTACAAGGGCACGGCCTGGGACCAGAGCCCGATCTTCAAGCGCGTGTACGAAGAAGAGTTCGGCCAGTTCGGCGGCGAGCCCTTCGGCTGCCTGGTTGGCGACTACTACTTCAATCACGGCCCGCAAGACGTAGAACTCCTCGGCGAGATGGCCAAGGTGGCGGCGGCTGCGCACACGCCGTTCATCGCGGCGGCCGACCCCGGCCTGGCGCAGATGGGCTCATGGCAGGAACTCGCGAACCCCCGCGACCTGACGAAGATTTTCACCACGCCTGAATACGCCGCCTGGCGCTCGCTGCGCGAGTCTGAAGATGCAAAGTACATCGGCCTGGCCATGCCGCGGTTCCTCGCCCGCATTCCTTACGGCGCGAAGACCAACCCGGTCGACGCTTTCAACTTCGAAGAAGACACGGCCAACGCCGACCACACGAAGTACACCTGGGCCAACTCGGCCTACGCCATGGCGGTCAACATCAACCGCTCGTTCAAGCAGTACGGTTGGTGCTCGCGCATTCGGGGCATCGAGTCGGGCGGCTCGGTCGAAGGCCTGCCAACCCATACCTTCCCCACCGACGACGGTGGTGTCGATATGAAGTGCCCGACCGAGATCGCCATCAGCGACCGGCGTGAGGCCGAGCTGGCGAAGAACGGGTTCATGCCGCTGGTGCACCGCAAAAACTCGGACTTCGCGGCCTTCATCGGCGCGCAGTCGCTGCAAAAGCCGGCCGAGTATGACGACCCTGACGCCACCGCCAACGCCAATCTGGCCGCTCGCCTGCCGTACCTGTTTGCCACCTGCCGCTTTGCGCACTACCTGAAGTGCATCGTGCGCGACAAGGTCGGGTCGTTCAAAGAAAAAGACGACATGGCCAAATGGCTCAACAACTGGATCATGAATTACGTCGACGGCGACCCAGCCAATTCTTCTGAGACCACCAAATCGCAAAAGCCGCTCGCGGCGGCCGAGGTCACGGTCGAAGAAATTCCCGGCAACCCCGGCTACTACTCGTCAAAGTTCTTCCTCAGGCCCCACTACCAACTCGAAGGGCTCACGGTGTCATTGCGTCTTGTCTCCAAGCTGCCTTCGGCGAAGCAGCAGTAATCAAGCAGCGGTTCGTTCCACTCTTTTTTTTGCCATTCAGCGTCCATAACCAGCGCAGGCAGTTCTCTCTACCAACCCCTAAGGAGCATTCATCATGTCAAGCGACTTTCACATCAAGTTCGACGGCGTCGACGGCGAATCCAGCCACAAAGACCACAAGGGGGAAATCGAAATCCTCTCCTGGTCATGGAGCGTCACCCAGACCTCTGGTGCCGTTTCTGGCGGCGGCTCGGGCCGCGGCAAAGCCAACCCCGGTGAGTTCCAGTTCACTCACATGTTCGACAAGGCTTCGCCGGTTCTGGCAAAGCATTGCGCTGCCGGCAAGCACTTCAAGGACGCCAAGCTGACGGCCCGCAAGGCCGGCGAAGGGCAGAAAGACTTTCTCGTCATCACGATGAAAGAAGTGTTCATCAGCGCCGTGGCCCCAAGCGGCGCCGGCGGTGGCGATGTGATGGAGTCCGTCAGCTGCTCGTACAAAGACATCGAGTTTTCGTACAAGCCGCAGGACGACAAGGGGGGTCTCGCCGGCGAAGTGAAGTTCGGCTGGAACATCGCGACCACCGAAACACGCTGAGCGCACCGCGCCAGCGCCGAGAAACGGTTGCGCCGCCTGTTGCGGCGCGCCGGAAGATGCAACGAGGGTCGCTCCGTCAGCCCAGCTGATGGTTGCGCTCCGCGTTGCGCTCAGACGAGGGCGCGGCCCCGAGCCGCGCTGTTTCGTTGCAGTGCATGCTGTCACGGGCAACCGTGACGCGCGGAAGGATTGACATGCCCGCAGCCCCGGTACCTCACGGGTCGATCGATGTGTTCCTCAGCGTGCAGAGCAAACGTGCCGGCAAGCTGAAGGGCGAGAGCAGTGCCAAGGGCCACGCCGACGAGATCGTCGTGCACGGCTGGACTTGGGGCGTGGCCACCAGCTCGGCGCTGGGCACTTCGCAGGTGACAGGCCGGCGCACCTACAAAAACCTCGTCGTCACCAAACGCATCGATTCATCGTCCACGGCATTGATGAGCGTGCTGGCCACGAATGACGAGGTCAAAGAGGCCAAGCTCTCGATGCGCAAATCAGGCGAAGGTCAGCGCGACTTCTTCACCATCACGCTGTCGCAGGCGCGCGTCGCGTCGCTTGATCTTGAGTGCGGCGAGAACGGTGATGCGCTAGAGCGCGTGACCTTTGCTTTCAACAAGGTGCAGGTGGACTACGAGGTCCAGCAAGCCACCGGGCAGCGTGGCGGCGGGACCAGTTTCCAAGACGAAATCCTCGGCGCATGACCACCATGACCATCATGGCCACACCTCAAGAATTATTGGCGGCCGGCGACCCCGAACAGGCGCTCGTTGCCTTGCAGGCGCAAGTGCGCGAAAAGCCGGGCGACGCGAAGTTGCGCGTTTTCCTATTCCAGCTGCTCAGCGTGTTGGGTAAGTGGGAGCGGGCGATGGCACAGCTCGACGTGTGCGGCCAGCTCGACCACGGCACGCTCGCCATGGTCAACACTTACCGCGAGGCCATCAAGTGCGAAGCGGTGCGCGGTGCGGTGTTCGCCGGCAAGACCACGCCGGTCGTGTTCGGCCAGCCGGCCGGCTGGGTTGCGATGCTGATCGAGGCTCTGGCTCAGGAAGCGCAAGGCCACCGCGAGCAAGCGCAGCACCTGCGGGCCGGCGCCTTCGACCAGGCGCCCGCGACCGCCGGAAGCCTGAACGGCGAAGCCTTCGACTGGATCGCTGACGCCGATTCACGGCTGGGCCCGGTTCTCGAGGTGGTGCTCAATGGGCGCTACACCTGGGTGCCGTTCGACGCGCTCGCCGCCATCAAAGTTGAAGCGCCAGAAGACCTGCGCGACATGGTCTGGAGCGCCGTGCACCTCACGTTCAGCAACGGTGGCGAGTCGGTCGCGCTGGTTCCCACCTGCTACAGCGGCACGCGCGAGAACGACAGCGGAGCGTTCAAGCTCGCGCGCTCGACCGGCTGGATCGATCTCGGCGCCGAGCAGTTCGCCGGCCTCGGGCAGCGAATGCTGTCGACCAGCAGTGCCGAAATGGGGCTGCTTGATGCGCGTGAGATCAAATTGACCCGCGCCCCATGAACCTGCGCGACCGCCTGCAACCGGCGCTGCTGGATCGCCTGACCGATCTGGCGCCGCAGTCGCGGGTCGAGGCCGAAGACAGCCGCGTGATGAACAAGTCGCAGATCCGCGACGCCGTCTTGCGTGACCTGTCTTGGTTGCTGAACTCGGTGCAGCCGCTCGGCACCGAAGGCAAGCCTTACCCGCATGTGGTCGACTCAGTGCTCAACTACGGCTTGCCGGCGATGTCGGGCCAGATGGCCTCGCGGGTTGACGTGGGCCAGCTCGAGCGCACGCTGAAGCAGGCCATCCTGCGGTTCGAGCCCCGCGTGATGGAAGACTCGCTCGAAGTCAAGGCGCTTGAAGCGTCGAGTGTGCTGGACACCCACAACGTCATCGAGTTTGAAATCCGCGGCTTCATGTGGGCCCAGCCGGTGCCGCTGGAGCTGCTGCTGCGCACCCAGGTTGACCTCGAGGCCGGCCAGGTCGAAGTGCGCGACATGACCTCCACCACCCCACGCCGCAGGCCCTGATGGATCCGAGCCTGCTGCGCCACTACAACGAAGAGCTCGCCCACCTGCGCGAAGTGGGGGCTGAGTTCGCGCTTGAGTTTCCGAAAATCGCCGCGCGCTTGTCGCTCGACGGTCTCGAGGTGTCCGACCCTTACGTCGAGCGGCTGCTCGAAGGCTTTGCCTTTCTTGCTGCGCGCATCCAGCTCAAGCTTGAGGCCGAGCAGCCGCGCTTTGTGCAGCACCTGCTGGAGACCGTGTACCCGGGCTTCCTGTCGCCGGTGCCGTCGATGATGATCGCGCGCATGCGGCCCGACCCGCTCGACCCCAACTTGCAGCGCGGTTTCGTGGTCAAGCGCGGCAGCGCGCTCACCAGCGAGCAGGTTCGTGGCCAGAACACGCTCTGCGAATTTCGCACCGCGCACGACGTAACGCTCTGGCCGATCGAGCTTCAGTCGGCGCAGTACTTTAGTTTTGCTCCTGACCTGCCGCTGAGCAAGTTGCCATTGGCGCGGCCCGTGCGCGGTGGCTTGCGCATCAAGCTCAAGCTGCATGGCGGGCTCAAGTTCAAGCAGCTCCGGCTCGAACGCCTGCCCTTTTTTATCTCGGCCGCCGACGAGGTCGCGTTCCGTCTGCACGAGCTGGTGCTGGGCAGCGCGGTCGGCACCTGGGTGTCGGGTGCTGGTTCCAACGCGGCGGCCGGGTTCACTGATGCTGATTCGGTTCAACCGGTGGGTTTCGACGAAACGCATGCGCTGCTGCCTGAGACGCTGCGCGGCTTCAGCGGTCACCGGCTGCTGCAGGAACTGGCGGCCATGCCGCACCGCTACCTGTTCTTTGAAGTTAACGATCTCGCGCGCCGCCTTGCCATGGTCGACGCTGACGAAACCGAGATCGTGATTCTGTTTTCGCGCGGGGAGGTCGCTCTTGAATCGCTGGTTGACGCCGGCAGCCTTGCGCTCTTTTGTACTCCGGCCATCAACCTGTTTGCCAAGCGCCTTGATCGCATTCAGCTTGGCACCGGCACCGGCACCTGGGAGCACCACGTGGTGCCTGATCGCACGCGGCCGATGGACCACGAGATCCACACGCTGCAGGCGGTCACGGGTTATGGCGTGGCTCAGGTGGCCGAGCAGAGCTTCTCGCCGCTGTATGCAAGCTTTCACGAAGAAGGCGGTGGCCAGGGCGCCTACTACACCGTGCGGCGTGAGCCGCGGCTGCTCTCGGCACGCCAGCGGCTCGACGGGCCGCGCTCGGCCTACATTGGGCAAGAGGTCTTCTTGTCGCTGGTTGACCCGCAAAACGCGCCCTACCGCGAAGACATTCGCCAGCTTTCGGTCACCGCGCTGGTGACCAATCGGGATCTGCCCACGCTGCTGCCCGGCAGCAGCAGCACCTGGGTGCTCGACGCTGCCGGCCCGGCCGGGCGCATCGAGACGCTGCGCGGGCCGACTCGCCCGGTGCAGCGCTTGGCCCGTGGCGATGTGGGCTGGTCGATGGTGAGCCTGCTGACGCTGAACTACCTGAGCATCGCCGGCGAAGAGCCCAAGCGCGCTGCGGCAGCGTTGCGCAGCCTGCTGGCCCTGTACGGCGCCGAGCAAGACCTGTCGTGGGCCAAACAAATCGAGAGCATCCACTGGTTGGAGGCGCGCTCGGTGGTCCGGCGCTTGCCGTTCCCCGGGCCGCTGACCTTCGGCTGTGGGGTTGAGGTCACCGCGCTGGTCGACGAACTCGGCTTTCAGGGTTCGAGCGCGTTCCTCATGGGCACGGTGCTGCAACACTTCTTTGCGCGCCACGCTTCGGCCAACAGCTTTTGCGAAACCGCGCTGCGCTCAGCATCGCGCGGCGAGATCATGCGCAGCGCGCCGCGCATCGGCACGCGTGCAGTTTTGTAGGTGGCGCCCATGACCGCCGACGCACGCCAACTCGAAGAGCGCCGCGCGCGGCTGTTCGAGCGGCTGGCGGCCGAGCCCTGGGCACACGACTTCTTTGCGGTGCTGCGCCAGGTCGAATCGCTCTCGCCCGCCTCGCCGCGGCTCGGGCGCGCGCTGCGCCCGGGAGCCGAACCGCTGCGTCTGGGCCAAGACCCCGAGCTCGACTTCGCGCCCGCGGCGCTGATGTCTTTCCGGGCTGACGCAAACAAACCGCCGCGCCTTGGCGCCCGCTTCTTCGGTCTGTTCGGTCCGATGGGCCCGCTGCCGCTGCACATCACCGAGTACGCACGCGACCGCCTGCGCAACCACGCCGACCCGACCCTCGCGCGTTTCGCCGACGTGTTTCACCACCGCGCGCTGCTGCTGTTCTATCGCGCCTGGGCCCACAGCCAGCCAGCGGTGCAGGCCGACCGGCCGGGCGACGACCAGTTTGCCAAATGGGTCAGCGCGCTGTTCGGGCAGGCACCAGCGGCACTGCGCGATGCCGACAGCGTGGCCGACTCTGCCAAACGTTTTGCCGCCGGCCACCTGGCGCGGCCCACGCGCAACCCGGAATCCATTGCCAAGGTCTTGCGCCAGTACTTCAAGGTGCCGGTTCGTGTGGAGTCGTATGTGGGCCACTGGATCACGCTGCGCGAAGAAGACCGCAGCCGCCTCGGCAACAAGCGCGCGGGTTGCAGCGCGCGGCTCGGCGTCTCGGCTGTTGCCGGTGCCAAGGTGTGGGACCGGCAGTACAAGATCAGATTGCATGTGGGCCCGCTCACCCTCAGGCAGTACCAGCAGTTCCTGCCCGGCCGCCAATCGCTGGTCGAATTACGCGACTGGATGCGCCAGCTGCTCGGCTTCGACATGTTGTGGGATCTGCAGCTCGTGCTCAAGGGCGGCGAGGTGCCCGCACTGCGGCTGGGCCAAGCTGGCGCAACCGCACTGGGCCGAAGCACTTGGCTGGCCCGCAACAACGGCCCGCATACCGACCGTGGCGACCTTCGCCTGAACCTTGCGCGCTTCGGCGCGCCTCATGTCAAACAAGGAGACACCCATGGCTGAAATCAGTCGCACCGCGCTCTTCGGCAAGCTCAACCCGCTCTCGTACAAGGCGATTGAAGGTGCGTTCGTGTTCTGCAAGCTGCGCGGCAACCCGTTCGTTGAATTGCAGCACTGGTTGTTCCAGATTTTGCAGACACAAGACTCCGACCTGCATCGCTTGGCCAAGCATTACGGCATCGACGCCTCGGTGCTCGTGACCGACCTGCAGAACTCGCTCGACCGGCTGCCACGCGGCGCGGCCTCGGTGACCGACCTCTCTTCGTTCGTCGAAGACGCGGTCGAGCGCGCTTGGGTTTACGGCTCGCTGATGTTCGGTGGCGCGCAGGTGCGCACCGGCTACCTGATCGTTGGCCTGCTCAAGACCAAGGCGCTGCGCAACGTGCTGCTCTCGATCAGCAAGCAGTTCGAGCGCATCGAGGTCGACGATTTGGCCAAGAACTTTCACTCGCTGCTCGGCAGCTCGCCCGAAGAGGGACAGGCTGCGAGCGAGAGCGGTGCCGAGCCCGGCGAGACCAGCGGCGCCATCGGGCCCGCGGCGATGGGCAAGCAAGAAGCCTTGAAGAAGTTCACGACCGACCTGACCGAGCAGGCCAGAGGCGGCAAGATGGACCCGATCGTCGGCCGTGATGACGAGATTCGCCAGGTGGTCGACATCCTGATGCGGCGCCGCCAGAACAACCCCATCCTGATTGGCGAGGCCGGCGTGGGCAAGACGGCCGTGGTCGAAGGTTTCGCCCAGCGCATTGCGCGCGGCGACGTGCCGCCTTCGTTGAAGGACGTGGAGTTGCGCGTGCTCGACGTGGGCTTGTTGCAAGCCGGCGCCAGCATGAAAGGCGAGTTCGAGCAGCGCCTGCGTTCAGTGATCGACGAGGTGCAGGCGTCGGTCAAACCCATCATCTTGTTCATCGACGAGACCCACACGCTGGTGGGCGCGGGTGGTGCCGCCGGCACCGGCGATGCGGCCAACCTGCTCAAGCCGGCGCTGGCGCGCGGGCAGCTGCGCACCATTGGCGCCACCACCTTTGCCGAATACAAAAAGCACATCGAAAAAGACCCGGCGCTGACACGCCGCTTCCAGAGCATCCAGGTCGACGAGCCCGACGAGGCGCGCGCCATCCTGATGATGCGCGGCGTGGCCTCGACGATGGAGCAGCACCACAAGGTGCAGATTCTTGACGAGGCACTGGAAGCTGCGGTGAAGCTCTCGCACCGCTACATCCCGGGCCGGCAACTGCCCGACAAGTCGGTCAGCCTCATCGACACCGCTTGCGCCCGCGTTGCGGTGAGCCTGCATGCCACGCCGGCCGAGGTGGACGACTGCAGCAAGCGCATCGAAGCGCTCGAAACCGAAGAGGGCATCATTGGCCGCGAAAACGCGATTGGCATCGACACCGAGAAGCGCGCGGTGCAGGTGAAAGAGCAACTTCGCGTCGAGCGCGCTCGGCTCGACGGGTTGCAAACACGCTGGCAGGCCGAGAAGGCGCTGATCGACCCACTGCTGGCGCTGCGCGCCAAACTGCGCGGTGCGGTGGGGCCGGTGGAGGGCACCGGCAGCAAGCTGGAGAAAGGCGCCGAAGCCGCCGCCGCCGACACCCCGAAGATGTCTGACTCAGAACGCAGCGCAGCGCTCGTGGAGTTAAAGCGCGTGCAAAGCGAGTTGGCAGCGCTGCAGGGCGAAAGCCCGCTGATCCTGCCCACCGTGGACTATCAAGCCGTGGCCAGCGTCGTTGGCGACTGGACCGGCATTCCGGTCGGGCGCATGGCGGCCAACGAGATCGAGACCCTTTTGAACCTGCCCAAGCTGCTGGGCGCGCGCGTGATCGGACAGGACCACGCGATGGAGATGATCGCCAAGCGCATCCAGACCTCGCGGGCCATGCTCGACAACCCCAGCAAGCCGATTGGCGTGTTCATGCTGGCCGGCACCTCGGGCGTGGGCAAGACCGAGACCGCGCTCGCGCTGGCCGAAACCTTGTACGGCGGCGAGCAAAACCTCATCACCATCAACATGAGCGAGTACCAAGAGGCGCACACCGTCTCCACGCTCAAGGGTGCGCCGCCCGGCTATGTGGGCTACGGCGAAGGCGGCGTGTTGACCGAAGCAGTGCGGCGCCGACCCTACAGCGTGGTGCTGCTCGACGAAGTGGAGAAAGCCCACTCCGACGTTCACGAACTCTTCTTCCAGGTCTTCGACAAGGGCTGGATGGAAGACGGCGAAGGCCGGTTGATCGACTTCAAGAACACGATCATTTTGCTCACCTCGAACGCTGGCAGCGAGATGATCATGAGCCTGTGCAAAGACCCCGAGTTGATGCCCGAGCCCGAGGCCATTGCCAAGGCCTTGCGCGAACCTTTGCTCAAGGTGTTTCCCGCGGCGCTGCTCGGGCGCATCGTCACGATCCCGTATTTCCCGCTCAGCGAGACCATGCTCGCGCAGATCGTCAAGCTGCAACTGGGCCGCATCAAAAAGCGCGTCGAGGCCAACCACGGCGTGCCGTTCCAGTTCGACGACGAGGTGGTCAAGCTGGTCGTGAGCCGCTGCAACGAAATCGAAAGTGGTGGGCGCGTGATCGACGCGCTGCTCACCAACACCGTGCTGCCGCGCATCAGCCACGAATACCTGACGCGGCTGGCCACGGGCGCGCCGCTGAAACGGGTGGCGCTGTCGGTCGAAGCCGGCGACTTCGCATATGCCTTCGACTGAAAGCGCAAGCACCCGCGCGCCGCGCGCCGCCCGTGGCGCATCGAAGCTCGAACAGCGCCAGCAGCTTGAACACGCTGTTGAACTGCTGCGCACAAAGCAGCTCGACAAGGCCGCGCTCGCGCTGCAAGCCGTGCTGCAGCGCTGGCCCGGCCAGGGCGATGCGCTGCACTACCTTGGCGTACTGAAACACCAGGCCGGTGACAGCGAAGCCGCGGTGGCGCTGATCCGCCAGGCCATCGAGGCCATGCCGAACGAGGTCGGGCCGTGGAACAACCTGGGAAACGTGTTCGTCGAGGCGCAACGATTTGCCGACGCCGAAGCCGCGTACCGCCACTGCCTTGAGCTGGAGCCGACTTTCGTCGACGCGCTCAGCAACCTGGCCACGATCCACAGCAAGCGTGGCGAACACGCCGAGGCCGAGGCCATGTGCCGGCGCGCGATCGCTGCGCGGCCGGAATTCGGCCAGGCTTGGTACAACCTGTCGGTGGCGCTGCTCGCACAGAAGCGCATCGATGAAGGGCTGGCGGCGAACAGCCGGGCGATCCTGCTTTGGCCAAAACACCTTCAGGCGCGAGACGCCGTGGCGCGTGCGCTGGTGTTTCTCGGCCGGCTCGACGAAGCCGCCAAGCTCTACCGAGAGTGGCTCAAGGTCGACCCCGACAACGCGGTCATCCAGCATCACCTCGCCGCATGCTCGGGAGGCGCGGCACCAGAGCGCGCGAGCGACGCTTACGTGGAGCGCACCTTCGACGCCTTCGCCGCCACCTTCGATGCCAACCTCACAGCGCTCGGCTACCGCGCGCCGCAACTCGTGGCCGATCTGCTGCGCGAGTTGCTGCCGGCGCCGGCTCGCCAGTTCGACATTCACGATCTCGGTTGCGGCACCGGCCTGTGCGGCCCGCTGGTGCGCGACTGGGCGCGTGAGCTGAGTGGCTGCGATCTGTCGAGCGGCATGCTCAAGAAGGCCGAGCGGCGCCAAGTGTATGACCGCCTCGACCACGCTGAACTGGTGGCCCATCTTCAAGCAAATCCGCTTCGCTTCGATGCGCTGATCTGCGCCGACACGCTGTGTTATTTCGGCGAGCTGGGGCCGGCACTTGAAGCGGCGGCGCAGGCACTGCGCGCGCAAGGCCTTTTGGTGTTCACTGTCGAAGCCTTGCCCGAAAGTGACGGCCCTTCGTGCCAGTTGCAACCCCACGGTCGTTACGCCCACCAGCGTGCGCACGTGAGCGCGAGGCTGGCAACGGCTGGCTTGAACGAGCGGGTGCTGCGTGCAGAGACACTGCGCCTCGAGGCCGGCAAGCCGGTCAGCGGTTGGCTGGTGGCTGCATCTCGCGCCTAGGGTTGGCACAACAGGAGCAAATGATGGGTGGACGCAGACCAGGACCGATATGCGGGACCACCAGCGAAGCCGTTGATTCAGGCACGAACTGCCGCCACAAATCAGACTCTCCAGGCGTCGTGGGCGTGCGCGCTGCTTCCGAACTGGCGCAACAGCCGCTGAAATTTCGCGATCTCTGGAATGCCTATCCAAATGCCAAGCCCTACGTCGATCCGAAAACCGGCGACGTGCCCAAGGGCTACGAGAACCAGTGTGCGATCAAGGTCAGTGTGGCGCTGCGAGGTGGCGGCGTGGACATGTCGAGCTTTCGTGGGGCGCACGTTCTGCTCGAGCGCAAGAAAGCCGCGGTCCGGGCGCAGGAGCTGGCCGAATGGCTGAAGGGGCGGCGCATGGTTGGCCTGCCTTCCGCCCCGCAGTCGATCGTGGGCGCCGACTGGCAGGACAAGATCAGGGGCAAGACCGGGATTGTCTATTTCGCCGACTACTGGCTGCGGGCCGGTGAAAAGACACCGAGTGGCGATCACATTGACCTGTGGAATGGCAGCCGCCTTACGGCCTCGGGCTTTGAGGGTGCGCTGGTCACGATGGCACGTTTCGGGCTGGGCATCACCGCGGGACCGGGCTTTTCCGACCTCGGCAAGTCCAGGACAATCCTGTTCTGGGAGATCAAGTGACGACTGGTATACGACTGCTTGTAGCCGCCTACGTGGCCGTGTCTGCGGGCGCTGTGGTCAGCTTATGGCGCTTCTGGACGCCCCGGTGCACCGAGACCTGCGCACCCTGGGTCGTGCTGTCGATGTACGCAACCTTCCTGGTCATCCCGGTGGTGGCACTCGGCATCGCGCTGCTCGCCCTGCGGGGCAGGTTGGGTCGCAACGCCAGCCTGGCGGTCTTCGGGGTGTGTGCGCTGTGCCTGCTGCTCTGGAGCGTCTTCGTCACGAACAATGCAGCACGCTGAACGCCGCGATGAGCTGCACCCCACACCTGCCGAACGAATGACTTTTGTCGCTTTACCGCCACCACTCGCACCGGCTTCTGTTCTGAAGCTGGCGACCATTCTCAAGTGCGACAGCGAGAGCGCGCTGGCGAGCGGCGCCTGCCGCTGAGTGCATGACTTTCGTCGCTTTACCCAGACAGCTGTACGACCTACCTTCGCAACTGAACTGAGCCCTGAGCCCATCTGCGCCATGCTGAACCCTTGCACGATCAAGACCCCGCTACCGGAAGACGCCTTGCGTCTGAGCAGCTGCGTGGCGCGCGAGTCGCTGAGCGTGCTGGGTGACATGGACATCGCGGTGCTGGGCAAAGACCCCAACATCTCTGCCGACAAGCTGCTGGGCAAGCCGGTCACCGTGAGCGTGCCGATGCGCGACCAGACCACGCGGGAGCTCAGCGGTTACGTCACCCGCTTCACACAAAGCGGCACCGACGGCGCCTACTTCGTCTACCAGATGACGGTGCGGCCCTGGTTGTGGATGCTCACGCGCACCGCCGACTGCCGCATCTTTCAAGACATGAGCGTGCCCGACATCGTGAAGTCGGTGTTCGCCGATCACCCGGTCGCCGATTTCGAGTTCAAGCTGTTTCGCGCCTACCGCAAGTGGAACTACTGCGTGCAGTACCGCGAGACCGACTTCAACTTCGTGGCGCGCCTGCTCGAACACGAAGGCATCTACTGGTATTTTGAGCACACGAAGGGCAAGCACAAACTCGTGCTCGTCGACTCGTCGAGCGCGCACGACAGCACGCCGGGCCATGGCACGCTGCCCTTCTACGGCACGCCAGGTCAACTGCCGCCCGACATCGACTGCGTCAATCATTGGGCCGTTTCGCGCGAGGTGGAGCCTGGCAAGGTCGTGCTGACCGACCACGATTTCGAGCGGCCCTCCACATCGCTCAAGCTCGACAAGGCCCAGACCCGCAGCTACGACCTGTCTGACGCCGAGGTGTTCGACTACCCCGGCGGCTACACGCAGTCGGCCGACGGCGCGCAGTACGCCGAGAACCGCATGGACGAGCTGCAAAGCGACTACGAGGTCTTTCACGGCGCGGCCAACACCGTGGGCCTGCGCACCGGCCACACGCTCAAGCTGCAGCGCCATCCGCGCGAAGACCAAAACGCCGAGTACCTGGTCACCTCGATCACGCTGCAGATCCAGCACCCGGGCTACGAGTCCGATGCCATAGAGGCGCTCTTCCAGTGCGACTTCGGCAGCATCGTCTCGAAGCAGCAGTACCGCCCGACGCGGCGCACGCCCAAGCCGTGTGTCAACGGGCCGCAGACCGCCGTCGTGGTCGGCCCTTCGGGTGAAGAGATCTTCACCGACAAGTACGGCCGGGTGAAGGTGCAGTTCTACTGGGACCGGCGCGGTGCGAAGAACGAAAAGAGTTCGTGTTGGGTCAGCGTCTCGCACCCCTGGGCCGGCAAGAATTTCGGCATGATGCACATCCCGCGCATTGGCCAGGAAGTGATCGTCGGTTTCCTCGAAGGCGACCCGGATCGGCCCATCATCATCGGCCGCGTCTACAACGCCGAACAGATGCCACCCTGGGACCTGCCGGCCAACGCCACGCAGTCGGGCATTCTCACGCGCTCTTCCAAGGGCGGTGGTTACGGCAACGCCAACGCGCTTCGTTTCGAGGACAAGAAGGGTTCGGAACAACTCTGGCTGCACGCCGAGAAGAACCAGGACATCGAGGTCGAGAACGACGAGACGCATTGGGTCGGGCATGACCGCACCAAGACCGTCGATCACGACGAGACGGTGCACGTAAAGCATGACCGAACCGAGACGGTGGACAACAACGAGACCATCACGATTGGTGTTGACCGGACCGAAAAAGTCGGCAGCAACGAGAGCATCACGATCGGTGTGAACCGAACCGAAAAGGTCGGGGCCAACGAAACCATCACGATTGGCTCCAACCGCAGCATCAGCGTTGGTGCAAGTGAAACGGCCACGGTCGCGCTTCAGCGCACGCACGCGGTGGGCATCAACGAGAGCATTGCCATTGGCGCCGCGCAAGAGGTGGCCATCGGCGCGGCGCAAAGCATCACGGTGGGCGCCAACCAGAGCACCAGCGTTGGCGTGAACCAGTCCAACACCATCGGTGCAAACCAGAGCACCGAGGTTGGATCGAGCCAGACCAACACCATCGGTGCTGATCGCAAGCTCAGTGTCGCTGGTGCTCAGGCCACCACGGTGGGCAAGGCGCGCACGACTTCTGTCGCCGAAGACGACAAGCTCACCGTCGGAAAGAACCTCGTCATCAGCGCCGCAGACTCGATCTCGATCACCACCGGCAGCGCCAGCATCACGATGAAAAAAGACGGCACCATCACCATCAAGGGCAAAGACATCACGATAGAGGGCTCGGGCAAGATCAACGCCAAAGCGAGCAGCGACATCGTGATGAAGGGCTCGAAGATTCTCCAGAACTGAGCGGCCCACGGCCTCGGAGTACATCGAATTGAATGCCTGCGACCTGAACAACGAAATGAAGCCAGAGCTTGGCGAGGCAAGCGTTGGCGACAGCACCAACTGGCTTTTGCCGCTGTTGCAAGCGCCGACGCACGCTGCGCGTGCCGCAGACCGCCAGCAACCGGCGTTGATTCACGGCGTCGTGATCGGCGAGTTGCTGGCGCTGGCCGACAACGCTCAGACGCCGCTGGTGCGTTTCCCCGGCCAGCCCGGCACGAGCGCCATCGCCGCGCGCAGCACCGTCGACCTGCACGGCCCGCACATCGGCCAGCCGCTGGTCTTGATGTTCGAGTGCGGCGACCCGGCTCGCCCGATCGTGATGGGTGTGCTGCGTGGTGCCGCCGGCTGGCCTGAAGCCGAACGGCCGGGGCAGCTTGATGTGGATGCCGATGGCCAGCGCCTCGTCGTCAGCGCCAAGGAACAACTGGTGTTGCGCTGTGGCAAGGCCAGCATCACGCTGACCAAGGCCGGCAAGGTCTTGATCGAAGGCTCCTACGTGCTGAGTCGCTCCACCGGCGTGAACCGCGTCAAGGGCGGTTCGGTGCAACTCAATTAACCCGCCGGGCGAGACCGCAGCGATGGAGCTGATCAACGCGACCCGCATGGTGGCGGGCTACAACATGGGGCTGGAGCCGAGCGGGCGCGAGCTTCTCGTGGTCGTGATCAAGGGCACCTTCGTGTTGCCCAAGACCGGCGAGCCGGTGCGCCTGGCCGACGAACAACTGCCGCTCGTCATGGCCGACACCTTCACCGGCGAGCCGGGTTTGAGCGCTCCGATTCTCGAGATCGACTTTGCGCCGCGCAAGCTTGCATGCGACGTGCTGCTCGTTGGCAGTGCTCACGCTCCCGCGGGCACGCAGGTGACGAGAATGCGGGTGGGCTTGCGCGTGGGGCCCATGGAGAAAGCTTTCGATGTGGTGGGCCACCGCGTCTGGCAGGCGGGCCTCACCGGCATCAGCGCTTCGGCGCCGCAGCACTTCACGTCAATGCCCGTTTCATACGACGTCGCGTTCGGTGGCGCTGACCGAAACAGCGACGACGAATCGGAACACGATGCCTACCTTCCCAACCCCGCGGGCCGCGGCTGGCACAAACATTTGAAGAACGCCTGGGTCGACGGCAAGCCGCTGCCCAACACTGAAGAAATCGGCAAGCCGCTCGGCTCGCCAAGCGACAAGCACCGCCCGATGGCGCTCGGTCCGCTGGGCCGCGGCTGGCCTCAGCGCGCGCGGTATGCCGGCACCTACGACGAGCAGTGGCTGGCGGACGTGTTCCCGTTCCTGCCCAAAGATTTTGACGAGCGGTACTACCAGGCCGCGCCCGAAGATCAGCAGATGCCCGTGCCCAAAGGCCCCGTCGACGTGGTGCTTAGCGGCTTCACCACCGATGGCGTGCGCCGCTTTGTGTTGCCGCACTTCGAGGCGCCGGTGCATGTTTTTGCCAAGACGGGTGGGCGCGAAGACCTCACCGCCACGCTGGACACCATCGTCTTCGAGCCTGATCACGAGCGCTTCACGATGAGCTGGCGTGTCGCTCGGCCGTTGAAGAAAAGCATGCATGAGATCGCACAGGTGATGGTGGGCAAGAAGGGGCGTGACTGGTGGCAGCAGCGCGAGCAGATCGCCTTCCCGATCCCGGTTGTGATGGTGCCTATGCCACCCAAAGAGGCGGCCCCGGCATGAGCGGCGCGCCGATCGCCATTCACCGCACCGGCCTCGTCACGTCGGTCGGGCTCACCGCCGCGTCGAGCTGCGCGGCCTTTCGCGCCAAACTGACCAACCCGACCGAGACGCGTTTCATGGACTCCGGCGGCGAATGGATCATGGCGCACCAGGTGCCACTCGAGCAGCCATGGCGTGGCCTCACGAAGCTGGCGAAGATGGCAGCGATGGTGATCGAAGAAACGCTCGAAGGCGTTCCGAAGAAGGAGTGGGCGACACTGCCGCTGATCCTGTGCGTGGCCGAGAGTGATCGGCCTGGGCGCATGGAGGGGCTTGACGACGAGCTCGTTCGTATGATCCAGGATGAGCTGGGCGCGAGTTTTGCGCCTCAGTTCGGTATGGTCAGGCAAGGCCGCGTGGGCGTGGCCGTGGCGCTGGCTCAGGCGCGTGCCTTGATGGCGCAAACCAAGCCGCCGCGGGTCCTGATCGTGGCGACCGACAGCCTGCTGTCTTGGCCCACGCTCCGCCACTACGAACAAAGTGGTCGCTTGCTCGCTGAGGTCAACTCCAACGGCTTCATGCCGGGCGAAGGGGCGGGTGCTTTGCTCGTCGGTGTGCCCAGCGGTGCTGCCGGGGAGCTGGCCTGTACCGGCATAGGTTTCGCGCTCGAGCCGGCCCACATCGACAGTCACGAGCCACTGCGTGGGGACGGTTTGTCACAAGCCGTCAAGGCAGCGCTTGCAGACGCCGGCAGTGCGATGCACGACATGGACTACCGCATCACTGACAACTCCGGGGAGCATTACTACTTCAAGGAGGCGGCGCTGGCCTTGTCGCGCACGCTGCGGGTTCGCAAGGAAGAGTTCGACCTCTGGCACCCGGCCGAGTGCACCGGAGAGATCGGGGCGGCTTCGGGCATGGCCATCATTTCGACCGCCCGCGCCGCGTGCGAGAAGCAGTACGGGCAGGGGCCGAACATCCTGGCGCATATGGCCAACGATGCAGGCCAGCGCGCGGCGTTAACGCTGCAACACCGGGTGGTGGCATGAGCAACCAGGTCTACGCCAACAACATGGAGGTGTCGTGCAAGCAGGCGGCAGGCAAGTCGATCTGCGCCTTTCCGGACGTTTGCTTCACGCCGCCGCTCACGCCGGCCACGCCGCCCGGGGTCCCCATTCCCTATCCGAATACCGGCATGGCATCAGACACGACCGATGGCTCGACGAGTGTCAAGATTTCCGGCCAGGAGGTGATGCTCAAGAATAAGAGCTTCTTCAAAAAGAGCACGGGCGACGAGGCCGGATCGGCCCCGAAGAAAGGGGTCGTGACTAGCAAGAACATGGGCAAGGTGTACTTCAACGCTTGGTCCATGGACGTGAAGGCCGAGGGCGAAAACGTCGTACGCAATCTAGACATCACTACGCACAATCATGGCTCGGTGCCGGGTAACACTCCGGTGTGGCCCTACATGGATGAAGTGGCCGCCCCCGGAATCGAGAAGAAATGCGCCGGCGACAAGAAGAAGGAAAAAGAGGCCTGCAAAGACTACGACCCGCATGGATCCAAAGATCCTTGCAGCAAGGCTGAGCTTGGTATTGCCAAGAAGCCAAAGCAATCAATGAGCAGCCCAGAGCCCGATGCGCTGGCGGACCGCACAGCATCGAGCAAGTGCCTCGCGGCAAGGCGCTGTGCGCTTCAGCCATACAACAGCACTAAATCGCACTGCTGCAAGCCGCAAACCGGACATCACCTGATCGAGGCGAGCGCCTTGCATAACAAAGGCAGAGGCGGCAAACACTCGATTCCTGTCAAGGGAATGGCGGGCTACAGCGAAAGCATGGCGCCTTGTGTTTGCGCCGAAGGCACCAGCCAAAACGTAGGCACTCATGCATTGATGCACACCTACCAAAGTGCGGCGGCCGCCAAGTGCAAGGTGGGCGATGTTCCCTTGTCTGACGGTACTGATTTGACTGGCGAGAAAAGCACGACCTATAAAGACGCAAAGGCCAGTTCAATCGAGTCCATGAAAAAGGCTTTCCCTGAGTCTGGTTGTGACGAAGCGTGTTTGGCGGCTCAGCTCGATGCGTACCACAACCAATGCGGCATCAAAGACGACACCGTCATCAAGGCCGTCGAGACCGGCCAGACCGATGTTTCTGCCGCGGACAAGTCTGTGGCAGATCGGTCGGCACGGGTATTGAAGAAAAGAGCGTTCGACGAGCTCGAATAAAACGTATTGGCGAGACAAACATGGCTGGACATTGGACCGATCTATATTCATTTGTGACTGGCGCGATCAGACGAAATGACCTCGCGTATTTGGTCATGTCAAACGACAACGCGAACGAAGCCAAGGTGCCCTTGTCCGCCGTTGTGCAGTGGAAACCCGGTGGCTGGGGCGACGGAGGGCAGACCATGTGGCGCACTGCCGGCGCCGCAATCACCAAGCAGCCAGTGGAACAATTGATCGTGGTCGGGGAGTTCGGCGGAGCGCTGGTGCTCGGCGGTGGAGACCGTCACGAAGAAGCCATCGAGTCGCCCGACTCCAAACCAGCCGACCGCGGGCCGCTGCGCGGTGTTCGCCGCATCGGCGAAGCCATTTACGTTGTGGGAATGGACCGGCAGGTCTATCGACGCGATGGCGCCAACGCTTGGTCTTCTTGCGACCAGGGCATTGCGCGTGATCCCAGTCCCAAGAACATCTCCGGTTTCGAGGCCTTGGACGGGTTCTCTGAAGAAGAAATTTATGCCGTTGGCTGGGACGGTGAAATATGGAGTCGCGTCCAAGAACGATGGCAACAAGAAGCCAGCCCGGTCGGGCAGGTGCTTCTCGATGTCTGCTGCGGCGGTGATGGTTTTGTTTACGCCTGCGCCCGCAACGGCGTGTTGGTGCGAGGCAAGCGAGGATCTTGGGAAGTACTCGATCTGGGTGTATTCAGCGAAGACCTTTGGAGCCTTGCGTGGTTCAACGGGTGTTTGTACGCGGCATCCATGGATACCGTATTCGTGCTGGGCGATGATGACCTGCTCGCTTCAGTCGACATGGGCGACGACCGCGCCAAGACTTGCTACGACTTGATCACTGGCCCTGGAGTCATGTGGTCGGTAGGTGGCAAAGACGTGATGTCTTTTGATGGCCAGAAATGGACACGAATTGACTGACGGGGCAATGCTTGCTGCACGACCTTTGAACTCGTGCGACGCCGCAAAAGGGTAGACAACATTCGCTAGCCGTACTCATTCATGCTCGTACCAACCCATCGACCCATCCCCACCGTCGTTCAGCAGCACCTTGAGGACGCAGCCGCACTGCGCTCGACCCGCTCTGTGCTTGTGCGCGCGCCGCACATCAAGCCGCATCTGCTTCGCCGGCTGGATGATCGTTTGGCGGCCCACCTCGACGGCCTTGCGGTCGCGGGGGAGTTCGGGCGGCGCCTGTGCTTGGCGGGCCTCGAAACCGTCAGCCGCGGCTCGGTCTTCACGGCTGCCGTGGGTGCAATCGAAGCACGCGACGCGGCGCAGCTGGACAAGCTCATGGCCATCGCCGAAGCCGAGCCGAGCGCGCGTGCGGGCTTGGTCTCCGCGTTTGGCTGGGTGTCGGCATCGGCGCTGCGCGGGGTCACGCAGGCGCTGCTCGAATCGCCGAACGGCTTTCGTCGCGACATCGGTTTGGCCGCGTGTGCAATGCACCAAGTGGATCCGGGTGCGGTGCTGGCGGCGGCCATCGCGGGGCCTGCTCGCTCCGACCGGGCCGTCGTGATCGCGGGCAAGCTGGGGCGGGTCGAGTTGCTGCCAGCCTGCCTGGCTGCGCTGGCACAGGGCGAGGGCGAACAGTGTTTCGATGCTGCGCGAACGGCGATGCTGCTGGGTGACCGCCAGGCCGCCGCGGCGAAGCTGGCCGAATTCGCCCGCGAGGCCGGTGACCATCAATCGGCCGCGTTGACGCTGGTCATGAAGGTGCTGACAACCGCGCATGCAAACTCACTTCTCAAGGCACTTTCGCAAGACGGCACGATGGTTCGCGCCCTGATCCGTGGCATCGGCGCCGCCGGTGACCCGCACTACGTTCCTTGGCTCATCCAGCAGATGAACGATCTGAAACTCACGCGCTTGGCGGGTGAGTCGTTCAGCTTCATCACGGGCCTGGACTTGGCCGCCCTCGACCTGGAGCGCAAGCCGCCCGAGAACGAAGAGTTCGGGCCCAGCGGCAAGCCCGACGACGACAACGTGGCGATGGACGAGGACGACAGTCTGCCCTGGCCGGACCCCGACAAGATCGGCGCGTGGTGGCAAAACCTGGGTCGTCGCTTTGCGCCCGGCACACGCTATTTCATCGGCGAGCCGCCGTCTCCCGCGCATTGCCGGGCGGTGCTGAAAACTGGCTTCCAGCGTCAGCGCATCGCAGCGGCCGAGTACCTGTGTTTGTTGCGTCCTGGCACGCCGCTGTTCAACGTGGCCGCACCGGCGTGGCGCCAGGAGCGGGTGTTGTTGCAGCTGGGTACGTGATGCCGGTGCCCGACATTAAGACCGTCTTCGCCGTTCTCGGCCCGCTCTTCCTTCTGCTGGCGGTTTGGCGTGGCAGTCGCGCGGGCGGTAGTGTTCCGCAAGCACGTGCGTGGTTGATCATTGGGGTGATTTTCAGCGCCGTCGCCACCTGGCTGTGGTCGCGGTAGAAGCGACTCGACAGTCGGACCTTCAAATTTTCCGCACCCTGCATGACCACTCGCTTTGCGGTGTGAATCTTGCGGTCGAAAACGTCTGCCACGCGTTCGGAGTGGCGCGCCAGACTGGGCGCCAGCGCCGCCTCCATCACGACCCGCGGCTGCCGCGGAGCGGGCACCGCCTGCGGATGATTCAAGTCGATCAGCTGATCCGGGCGGGAGCGAAAGATCGAGGATGACATGCGGAAAATCCGCCACAAATCACGCCACCGAAGGACCAGATCCAAGTGCGCAATCTAACAACTTCGAACCGAACTCTCGCTTTCGAGAGCCGCTGGATTGCACCGTGTGGAATTTCCGGAAAAACACAGCTGATCACTGCCGCAAATTGATCGAAGTGGAAAAATCGGCGCGGTGCCAGCGTCGTGGCGCGGCTCACAGGACGGGATTTATGAACTCTCACAGCGGTTTGTACACTGGCCCCACGCGCGGTGTCATCCACAGAGGGTATTGGCTCCGCGCTGGAAAGCTCATCGTCATGGTCTCCATAATTTCGGCTTTGCAGGCCTGTGGAGGAGGTGGGGGCGCAGAAGGGGCGTCGCAGGTCGACACAACGACCGCGGCACCTGCGGCCTCATCCCAGCTCGAGCAGTACACGCCGAGCACGGCGAACTGGAGCACATTTGCCACCAAGCCGTTCGGACTCGGCACCAATACTTCCCACGACCCTGATGGCGTCAGTTGGATAAGCCAAGACAGTTGGACGGCCGCCAAGTGGGATGGAACCGTCTACAACCCGTCGAAAATGACTAAAGACGAATTTTCTAACGCTATTTGTCCGGGCGTAGACCAAATCAGGGGTATCCGAGAGGTATTCTATAAAACAAAGCCATTTGCCGATAACAAGAACCCTACAAAGGCTGAGGTCGATGAATGGCACAGAATCGCTATTAATCACGTTCGGGCGCTCATAGGCTATACGAGCGACGATCGTCAGGCGACGAAAGATCACTGCATGTTTGCGCGTGCAGCGTGGGGTGATGAGAGAAAATTCACAAGTATCTGGGATGCCAAATACCCGGGTACCCTGGGATCCGCCGAAGGCCCTTGCCAAGGGTCTACAAACCAGCACTGTGGGGCGAGCTTCATCCCGAGCTTGGAGGATCAGGTTCCATATCTACCCAGCGGTCACCCTGGTTGCGGAACGCAACAGGGAGCCGAGGGCGTTTTCAGTGGGCCCAAGTCGAATATTCCATGGTCCATAAAGTGGTCGCGAGGCCTGTGCAACACCCTCAAGGCTGAGGGCTTTTGGGGCGGGCATGTTGGACCGTGGTTTCACCGAGAGAAATTCGGCCTCAACTTCTGGGACAGTAACCCCAGCGATAACAATAACAACGCCATCCTGCGCGCAAAATGGACAGGCAGTCTTAAACCAAGTCTTTACTGCGATCCTTCTAATAACCAGTGCGAGCCGGCCCCATCGGTTTCACAATAGATCTTTTCCCGACAGCCGCAAGACGGCAGGGAGTTGCGTTTTCGGCATTTGATCTGGCGTGCAGTTCGCCGGTAAATTCAAGGGCAATCACTTCTCGATGTAAAACTTTTGCGGTGAATCCAGTGAAGTTGATGTTTGGCATAGCCTGAGTTCTGAGGGTTTCCCTCTTTGGCGAGAACCTCCTGACTTCGGCAGGCCGGATTGCGAAAGGCAACCCAGCCAGAGTTGCCAAGTCAGCGTGTCAAATCCCGTGGCAGCAGTGGCATGTGACTTTCGGTGATTGCAGCTCTGGCGCCCGTGCCCGATAAAGACAACCTCGCAGGTCTCCCAGTGGACAGTGACCTTCACCGCAACCGTCCAGCCGGCCATCGCACCATGAATCTCGTTATCCGCGCCCAGACTCTCAACGATCAACCGCTGTCGCAGGCAATCGTCGGCTGCTTCGACCTGAAGGGCGGCACGATAGGGCGTTCAGACACCAACACCATGGCGCTGCCCGACCCCGAACGCCACATCTCGCGGCTTCAGGCCGAGGTGAGCGCGCGCGACGGCGCTTTTTTGATCAGAAATTCAGGCGCCGCCAACGCGATCTTTGTCAACGGGCGGACGCTGGCACCCGGCGAAGGCAGCGTGCTTGCCAGTGGCGACGAACTGCGCATTGGCGGCTACGCGCTGGGTGTGATGGTGGAGGCTGAAAACGAAGTCGTGCGCACGATCACGCAGGGCCGCGCCGTGGTCGATGCGCGTGCGGTCATCGTGGGCTCGGCAGTGGAGAACCGCACCGATCCCCGCAGCATGGGCTTGGGGCGAAAGCCGGCGGTGGCGGTGGGTGGCGCGGGCGCTGCCGCATCGACACCGGCGTCACCGGCCAGCGCTGGCTTCAACCCGTTTTCCGATCTGCTGGCGGAGCCTGGGCAGTCGGCCGCGTCCGCCGATGACCCGTTCGCATTTTTAGGCGCCCCGAGCGTCCTCCCAACATCGGCATCGGTGCCCGCAGCGGCACCTGCTGCGCCAGCACCGCGGGGTGCTCCGGCGCGCCTGCCCGACGACTTCGACCCATTCGCTGGGTTGCTCGCCATGCCAGCGCCGGCCAAACCGGCTGCTGCTGCCGCAGCGTCCGCCGGCGCCAGCGACTTGCTCGCTTTGGTCGGCGCGAGCGCCGGCAATGCGCCATCGCTCGATACGAGCTTCGGCTTGGGCGCTGCATCGAGCGCTTCGTCGGCCGACCCGTTGGCCGCTTTCATGGGTGGCAGCGCCGCCCATGGCGCGGCCGTGCCGATGGCCGGTGCCGGCTCAGTGAGTACCGACCCGTTCGCGATGTTCGGTGCCGCCGATGCGAACCCGCCCGGCCCGGCCGCTTTCAACCACACGCCAGAGCTGAAGGGGGCTTATGAGCCGCCGCCTATCAGCAACGAAACGCGGCCTGCGGTGCGGCAGGTGGCGCAGGAAGCGGTCGTGCCACCAAGGTCGGTGGCTGCTCTCGCCGCCACCGACCCGTTCGAGGGCCTGCAGCTCGGCGCGGCCGCTTTGATCGATCCACTGGCCGCATTCATGGGAGCGCCCCCACCAGCGCCCGTGGCACCGCCTGCGGTAGCCGCTGTGACAGCGAGCGTGGCGCCGCCCGCCGTACCCGCCGCCGCAGCGCCTGTGGCCGCCGGCCACGCGCCTGATGCGCTGTGGGCTGCGTTTTGCCAGGGTGCGGGCGTTGAGGTGCCCTTGCCGCAGGGGCTGAGCCCCGACCAGATGCGAGCGCTGGGTACGATCATGCGCGAAGCGGTCGAAGGCACCTTGCGCCTGATGGCCGTGCGCGCCACTGCCAAGACAGAGTTGCGCGCCGCGGTCACCACGATCCGCGCTCGCAACAACAACCCGCTCAAATTTTCGCCGGGGGCCGACAGCGCGCTCGCTCAACTGCTGCAGCCGCCCTTGCGTGGCTTCATGGCCGGCCCGGTGGCGATGCAAGATGCGATGCACGACCTGGTCGGTCACAGCATCGGCACGATGGCCGGCATGCGGGCCGCGCTGGCCGGCATTCTCGGGCGTTTCGAGCCCAGCCAGCTCGAAGGCAAGCTGGCGGCCAAGACCATGCTTGGTAGCCTTTTGCCGGGCGGCCGCAAAGCCAAGCTCTGGGACCTGTACCTGCAGCATTTCGATTCCATCCGCAACGATGCGCATGAAGACTTCCACAACTTCTTCGGCGCCGCCTTCGTGGCCGCCTACGAAGAGCAGCTTGATCAGCTGCCGCCGCCGCGCGGCTGATGCCTCCCGGTTTGTTCGACCTTCTTGCCCCCGCCACCATGCCCGATGTCGTGATCGCCAGCCGCAGTGAGGTCGGCGCGCGCAGCCGCAACGAAGACTATCTTCAGCACGGCGCGTTCGACGCGGGCTGGTACGCGGTGCTCTCCGACGGTGCCGGCGGCCACAGCAACGGTGCGGTGGCAGCCGACCTGGTGGTGCGCATGGTGGCACATGAAATCGGCAACCAGATCACGCAGCAGGGCCGCGAAAAGCCGTCGCTTCACGAAGCGGTTCACACCGCCAACGAAGCGCTCAACCGCCAGCAGCAAGGCCTGCATGGCCGCAAGCGCATGCACGCCACGGTTGTGATGCTGTGGATTGGCAAGGCCAGCCGCGAGGCGGTTTGGTCGCACGTGGGCGACTCGCGGTTGTATCTGCTGCGCCAGGGCCGCGTGGTGCAGGTCACGCGTGACGACAGCGTTGTGCAGACCCTGGTCGACGCGGGCTTGATTGCGCCGCACGAAGCGCGCAGCCATGCGCAGCGCAACCAGCTGATCGCCGCCATGGGCGCTGACGAACCGATCGAGCCGCACGTGAGCGACCTCGGTTTTCTGGTGCAAGATGGCGACGCCTTCTTGCTCTGCTCAGACGGCTGGTACGACCGGCTCGAAGAGGCCGACATCGAACAGTGCCTGGCCGAGGCCGGCAGCGTGGAAGGCTGGCTCGATGGCATGCAAACCTTGGTGCTTGAGCGCCAGCGTGAGAACCAAGACAACTTCAGCGCGGTCGCCGTCTGGGTCGGAAACCCGGCCGAGGTCACGCTCATCGCGCCGTTGTAGCCGGCCAACCCGACAACGTGCTGCCCGTTTTGCGCGTTGTCTTCGCATTCAAACTTGTCAGACCCGAATCGAGGAAACCATCATGTATACCGCCACGTTTTTACCCGCCGCTTCCCGCCCTGCCGCCATCGCCAAGCGGCTGGCTGCGCTCGGGCTGATGTCTTGCCTTGCGCTGTCGCAAGTGGTCTCGGCTCAGGCCGGCAGCGGCAAGGTGCTGACGGGCAAGGCCGTCAGCGAAAGCAACCTGCTCGAAGCGTTGACGCCCGCTGCCGGGGCACCGGCGACGGAGCCAAACGGCGACGCCGACGTGGGTGTGCCCACGCGCAGCCTGCGCGTTACCTCCAACACGCCGGCGGCGGCGGTTCTGGCGCCGCGCAAAAAAGCGAGTGCGTCTTTGCTGATCACTTTCGAGACCAATTCTTCGCTGCTGACGGCGCGCTCGAAAGAGCAGCTCGACGTGGTGGCTGCTGCGCTCAAAAACGACCGGCTGAAAGACTTCAGCTTTGAAGTTGAAGGCCATGCCGACGCTCGCGGAGGCGCCGATGCCAATCAGCTTCTTTCGCAGCAACGCGCCGAGAGCGTGCGGACTTACCTGGTGAGCAGCCACGGCATCGCCGAGGCGCGCTTGCGCGCGGTGGGCAAGGGTGACACCGAGCCCATGAACACGCGCGACGTGGCTGCCGCTGAAAACCGCCGCGTTACCATCACAACAATCACGCAATAGTCGACACGGGCCGCGAAGCGTGGGCTACCTGCCCGCGGCTTCTTCTGAGATGCGAATCAGCGTGGCGCCGTACTCCGGCGGGCAGGCAACACCCTCGACGCAGCGCGCAGTGCCGGCATAGACGCTGCTATCGGGAGGGGGCGCCGACCACAGGCGCTGCAAGCTGGCGAGGTCGAATTCCGACAGCGGGTTGGCCGGTTTGAGCCCCACCCTCGAAAAATCGCGCGGCGAGCGCGACACCAGGGTCACGATGTGGTTCACCCCGGGCGGGCCGCCGGCATCGATGTTCCAACTTTCTCGGGGCAAGGTCACCTCGATGTCGGCGGTGATCTGGTTCTTGGCGTCGGTCGCGTTTGGGAACAGCAGGGTCAGGCCAGCGTTGTCGGTGCCGCTGAAGAACACGTAGAGGTACCCCGCCTCGCTCGACTTGACACGAAACTTCATTCGGTCTCGCCCGATCACGAGCGTTTGTTTGTCGGCCAATGTGTTCACCGAAATCCGTGGGTCGGAATAACGCACGATGTCTTCGAGCACGGCGACCGTACCGAATGGCCCGCGCGCTGGCGCGGCTGCCGTCTCGGGCGCGGGCTGGGCAGCGACTGCGTTGCTGGCCGAAGGCGCGGGGTTTGGTGGCGTCAGTGCTGTTGCCGAAGGTGAGCGAGCCTCGACCAATTGGGCGGGGCCGCGCGTCGCAAACCACACGACGCTTGCTGCCCCGGCGGCGAGCACCACCCCGGCAACGATCAGCGGCATGCCCGACTTGCGCGGCAATGGTGCTGGCGCCGGTGGGCGAAAGTCAGACTGCAATGCCGCGGGCAGCTCACCGAACCCTGTGGAAGGTATGCCGCCCGCGGGTTCCAGCAACACTCGCGGCGGCTGAATCGGCGGGCGGATCAGGGTCACCTCATCGTCAGAGTCGGGGGCATCGCCGGCGAACAGGCTGGCGCGCAGCGAAGCGATGTCTTGCGGCCGGTTTTCGGGCCGCACGGCCAGGCCATGGTCGATCGCGGCGAGAAAGGCGGCGGAGTACTTGCCGCGTGCGCTGTGCGAGACCGGCACCATGTCGTCTTTCATCAAGCGCCCGACCGAAGGCATCGGTGCGCGCCCGGTGATCGCCGCATACAGCACGGCGCACAGCGCGTAAACGTCGGTCCACGCGCCCTGTTTCATGGCTGCCACTTCGGCGTATTGCTCGACCGGTGCGTAACCGGGCTTGAGGATCACCGTGAGTGCCTGTGTGGCGTCGCCGATCACGCGCCGCGCCGCGCCGAAGTCCAGCAGCAGCGGCTTGAGCTGCGAGCCAAGCAGCAGGATGTTGTCGGGGGCAATGTCGCGGTGGTAGCAGTGGTCGTTGTGGATGATCTGCAGCGCGTCGAGCAGTGGCTTGAGCAGGTTTTTCAGCCAGGCTTCGTCGGGCGGGTGCGGCGATTGCTTGAGAAGCATCTTCAGCGTCGGCCCTTCGTAAAAGGGCATCACCATGAAGGCGGTGCCGTTCTGTTCCCAGAACCGGTACACCTTCACCAGCGAAGGGTGGTCGAACGACGCGAGCAGGCGGGCTTCGTTGACGAAGCTGCGCAGCCCGAGCTCGAAGGTTTCGCGGTGGCGCTCCGAGCGCAGCGAAATGCCATGGTCGGGCCCGCGCGCGGCAAGCGAACTCGGCATGTATTCCTTGAGCGCCACGGTGCGCTGCAACTGCAGGTCGTTCGCCAGGTAGACGATGCCAAAACCCCCTTCGCCAACAACCTGCACGATCTCGAACTCGTGCAGCTTGTAACCCGCCGGCAAGGCGTTGCCGACTTCGCCCGGCGGTGGTGGCACGGGGCGAACGCTCGCCATCGTGGTGGCGAATTCGGTGAAGGCCGACGGCGTGCCGCTGTTGTCGGTCAAGGCCTAGCTCCGATGGGTTGCGTGCCAGAGGGTTGCAAAAGCGTCATCTTCACCAAGTGCCTTCGAGCATGCGAATGAAGGAGTCGCCACTCGGCAGACCCACGGCGGTGCTCAGGCTGCTCGGGCCCGAACCCGGGCGCAACGACCACCACAACGAGCAGCCGCGAAAGCGCCGCAGGCTTTCCACCACCGCCAACTCGTTCAGGCATTGCGCGAGCGTCACGCCGGCCGCCAGTTCGTGGCGGCTGCGTTCGGGCCATTGTGACGCAGCCCATTGCGCCGCCGGCTCGCTCATCGGCAATCGTGGCGCCTGCGCCAGCTCGTTCTCGAACTGCTCCAGGCTGCCGCCTGGTTGCAGGGTGCCGAGCGCGGCACGGGCCATGCCGCTGTACCAGCGTTCGAGCTGGTTCAGCCCATCGCTGCTCTGCGGTGCCTCGTGGCAGGGTTGTGCGATCAACAGCGGAAAGTAGCGGCCGACGTTGTCGACGCTTGGCATCAGCAGGCCGAACCACCAGCGCGCGTCGATCACGCCCGGCGCGAGTGCAAAGCGCCACAGCGGGCTCGTCAGGTAAACGTTCAACCAGCGCTCGCCGAGTTGGTCGCGGCTGGTTTGCACGCCCCGCGCGAGCCAGGTGTCGAAGACCTGCGCGGTGTCTTGCGGCAGGCGCCGGCTCGCAAAGTCGCCCAGGCAGGCGAGCTTGCCGAACCAGCCCGGCAAAGGCTCGATGGCGTTGAACTCGGTCACGGAAAAGGCACCGTGCTCAGATCGCGCTCGGGCAACCAAACGACACGAGTTCGGGCAGCTTGAACGGGTTAACGACGCTGCTCGCGGTGACCTCGAACATGGTCTTGCGATTGTCAACGTTGAAGGTCACCTTGAAACGCTCGGGCCCGCCCGACTGCACCAGGCTGAGCTTGTCGAACATGCGGAACAGCGCCCACGGCCCTTCGGTCACCAGCCCCGAGGTGCCGCCTGCAATCGCCGGCTGCACCTGCACCCGCACTTGGGTGCTGCCCTTCGGCCCAGGCCACTGCACGGCGGTCGGAATTTGGGGGCCGTGCGAGTACTTCACGAGCTGGCCGTCGAGGTCGAGCGTGAACTGCGTGATCGACTCATCCATCTCTTGCGGTTTGAAATCGAGCCGCAGGCCGGCGGCCTTGCCGCCCGAGCGGAAGAAGGTGTCGCGGATGACTGCGGCACGCTGAAACTGCGCGAGTGTTCCGCTGTCTTTGCCGAGCGACGTTTCACCGAGCTGGCGAAAGCTCCAGGGCCGCGTGTTGGTGTCGACCAGCGCCGCGAGGTTCTTCTGGAAAAACTCGTCGAACAGGCCGCCGGGCGAGAACAGCCGAGAGAAGTCGTCTTGTGTCACGTCGGTCGCGCTGTTGCGCGAGAACGGGTAGCGCCCGGTGATGGCCTGGCGGCAGAACTCGCCGATGCTTGAGTTCACGCCGCTGCTGATGTTGCTGCGCACCTCGCGCGCCACGGCCGCGCCGCTGCTGGCCGAGAGCGTGTTCATCAAACTGCGCAAGGGCTCTGGCAAGCGCGCCGCTTCACCCTTGACTTTGTTCGGCACTTCCGATGGCGGCGGTGCGTTGCCACCCTTCACCGCGGTGTCGGCGGCGGTGAGCAACGCGTAGACCTCGTTGATCAGCGCGATCGTGCCGTCCAGAGGCGCAGGGCCACCAGGCGCACCAGGTTTGACGAGCTGGCGCAGGCCTTCGAAGCGGTCGTCGACGATGCGTTCAATGCGCGCCACCGGCGCAGCGGCCGGCGCGTTTTTGTCGCGCAGCATGTTGAGTAACTGCTCGCGCGACTTGTCGATCGTGCTCTTGGCCTTGTCGCTCGCCTGCTCGACCACCGACTTCGACTCGGTGGCCGTGAGCGTGGTCTCGCGCACCAAAGCGCGCATCAGCGGCGCAAGCGGGTTGTCAGGCGCCGAGAGAATGCGCGCCATTTGCACCGACTGCGCGAGGTTGCCCATCGGCAGCATGCGGATGTCGGCGATGTAGGCCTCCCATTGCTTGGCGTATTCGATCAGGTAGGTGCGCCGCACTTCGTCGGTCAGGCGCCCGAGCGCGAGCGGGTCGCGCAACACGGCGGAGCGCGAAGTCTCGGGCAGACCGAGCACCCAGCTCTCTTCGTCGCGCAGCTGTTTGGTCGTTTTCTCGACTTCGGGTTGGAAGCCCTTGTAGTAACCGTCATACGTGAACAGCCCCGGCACGCCGCGCGTGATCGGCAGGCTGCTGGCCCGCGTGAAGACAAGCGCCGCGCTCGTGCCGGCGGCCTTGGCGATGCTGAATTCGGGGATGTCGCCGCCCACGCCTTGCAAGCGAATGCGGTTGTACACACGCTGCGCCAGTGGCACCGAAGCGAGCTTGGCCCGCACCTGCTCGATCAGCGCCTTGTCTTCGGGCAGCGGCGAGACCGTGGCGCCCTGGGCCAGCAGCGCATCGAGGTGCGATTCGAGCGCGGCGCGCTGCTCGGTCGTCACGTCGCGCGGCAGGTTCACTTCCCAGTCGACCATCACGTAGAGCTTGAGTGCCTGCGGGTCGAAGTGCTCCGGGTCTTGCAGCATCATGTAGGCCTTCAGTGCCTCGTACTGCGATTCTGGGTTGTCGAAGCTGCGCTTGAGCTGGTCTTCGACGCGCAGTGCAATACGCGGCTGCACCGCATCGACCAGCATGCGCTTGTAGACCTGCTGCGTGGCCGAGTCGAGCTTGCGACCCTGGTACAGCCCGAAGCCCAAAGACCACGGCACGCTGCCCTGTGCTTCCACCGCCAGCGCCTTGGTGGCGGCCAGCGCTGGCAGCAGCACAGTGATGTCGGACGAAGCGCGGTTTGGCGTGGCCTGCACCAGCTGGCGCACGCTGTCGACCTTGGCGGTCACCTCGGCAACGTACTTGCGGTTGTTGATGTAGCTGATCGTCCAGGCGGTGGTGGCACAGAGCAACACGAGGCCGATCAGCGCGTAGCCACCGGCTGCCAGCAGCGAGCGCCGACGCTCCCACTTCAGGTTGGTACCGGCGAGTTCGGCTTCGTTGAACACCACTTCCTGCAGCAGGCGCGACAGGAAAAAGCTCTTGCCGCTGGCCTGGTTCGCCGGCACCGGCGTGCGCGCCAGGCGGTACGTGCTCGCTATTGCGCCGAGCAAACGATCAATCGGCGTGCCTTCTTGTGTGCCGCTGATGAAGTACACACCGCGAAGCAGTGGGCGGTCTTCGAACTGCGACGGCGAGAACACCTTGTCGACGAACTCCTTGAGCACCCCGCGCAGCCCTGCGAATTGCTGCGGGAAGGCGTAGATGCGGGCACGCCGCGCCGGATCGCGCTCGCTTTGGAGGCGGTCGATCAGGCCGTCGGTGAGTCGCGCCTGAAGAAGGTCGAACTCTTGCGGCAGGCTGCTCGGGTCGGTGCGCTGTTGCGCGTCGAGCGCGAAGGTGAAACCCCAGGGGTCTTGCCGCACGTCTTTGCTGGCGTCGCCCAGGTAGTCCATGAACCCGGCGAGCAGGTCGGTCTTCGTCACCAGCAGATAGATCGGAAACCGAATGCCGAGGTGCTGGTGCAGTTCCTGAATCCGGGTGCGCACGGCGGCCGCGTATTCGGCTCGTTGCGCGGCGTTGCGCGTCAGCAAGTCGGGCACCGAGACCGTGACGAGCACGCCGTTGACCGGCTGGCGTGGCCGGCTCTTTTTGATCATGCCGAGGAAGCCGGTCCAGGCCTTCTGGTCGGTGTCGCGGTCGCTGTCTTGCGTGGTGTAGCGGCCGGCGGTGTCGATCAATACGGCCTGGTTGGTGAACCACCAGTCGCAATTGCGCGTGCCGCCCACGCCGCGCACGGCGGCGTCGCCCATGCTCGCGGCGAGCGGGAATTCGAGGCCGGAATTGAGCAGCGCCGTCGTCTTGCCCGAACCCGGCGCGCCGATGATCACGTACCAGGGCAACTCGTACAAGTAAC
Organism: Burkholderiales bacterium; assembly: GCA_038227445.1. Lineage (GTDB taxonomy): Bacteria > Pseudomonadota > Gammaproteobacteria > Burkholderiales > Burkholderiaceae_C > LMDS01. The sequence goes on from JBBRPV010000001.1 coordinate 90,652, forward strand.
GCTGGCCCACGCGCGCCGAGGCGCTCGACCACAGGCTGCGCTTGCCCGAAAAGCGCGCTTGCTTGAGCGTGAGAAGTGCTTTTTGAAAACGCTCGTTGATGGTCGCAAGCTCGGCGCTGGCCGCGTCACTGCCGCCTTTCGGCGCGTCGGCAAGCATGTGGTTCACGACCGCGCTGTTAGTGCGCCGCGCGCTGAACGCTTTCCAGGCTTTTTGCAGCCCATAAAGCAGCACGATCGCGCCGATCAAGGTCAGCCGTGCGGTGGCGCTTTCGAGCGGGCGCGCTTCGCCAATGCCGATCATCGGCCCGACGATCCAGATCAGCAGCGAGATTGCCAGCAACCCGAGGATCGCGAGCACCCAGCCGTTGAAGATCCATCCCAGCACTTTTTTCATGACGCCGCTCCAGTGCGTGCCGCCACCAGCGTGACTTCGACGCGCCGGTTGATCGCGCGGTTGCCGGGCGTGTCGTTAGCGACCACAGGCTCGCCGTCTGCGCGCCCCTCAGCCGCCACGCGCGCTGGCGCCACGCCACGCGACACCAAAATGCCGCGAACCGCTTTCGCCCGTTCTTCGGACAAGTGCCAATTCGACGGAAATCGCACCGAGCGGATCGGTTGGTTGTCGGTGTGGCCCGTGACGAGGACCTGCCCCTGCACTTGCGCCAGCGCCTCGGCGATGCGCTTCATCAATGCCTCGCGGTCGTCGCTCAGGCTGGCGCTGCCAGGCTCGAACAGGCCGTCGCCACGTATCGTGATGACGCTGCGGTCGAGGTCGTCGCGTACCGCCACCAGGCCGGCCTTGATCTCGCTCGCGAGAAACTGGGCCAGGCGCGGCTTCGGCGCGGGTTGCACCACGGTCGGTGTGGGCGGCAAAAGGCGCAGGCTTTGGATCTGCCCGAAAGTCGGGTCAGAGGCGCCGCTCAGCGACAGCGACAAGACGAAGTACAAACCGAGCAGCACGGTTGCGGCCACCGCAGCGCTGACCCAGAGCGGCAGCCAGCTCAGGAACGGGCGGCGTGTGAGCGCTTGGCCGCGCCAGTGTTCGGCCAGCGGCTGGGCATAACCGCCACGCTCTTTCTTCAGGATCTGCGCCAGCCGGTCGCGCACCGCTTCGAGCTGGGCCAGGCCGCCTTCGACAACACGGTAGCGGCCCTGGAAGCCCAGGCATAAAGCAGCGTAGATCAGCTCCAGCAGGTCGCGGTTGGCGGCGGGGTTCTCGGCCAGCTTGGCCATCAGCTGAAACACCTTTTCACCACCGCCGGTTTCGTTGTGGAACATCGCCAGCAGGCTGTAGCGGCCCCACGCGCCCGAGCCGCCCCAGGGTGTGCTGGCCGCGGCTTCATCGAGCAAGGTGCACAGGATGTAGCGCGCGGCCATGACCCGCTCTGGCGCAATGCCATGCTGCGGCGCCCTGGCGTCGAACTCGCGCAGGCCTTGCGCAAGCGATTCCTTCAACACCCCCGGGTCGGGCAAGTGGCTGGTCGAACGAATCTGCGGCACCACCGCGAGCAGCGGGTTGGCCAGGGCGAGCAAGGGGTTCAGGCCGGTGTCAGGCGCGCTGAGATCGGCCACCACATCGCCCGCACCTGCGCTCGCCGCCACACCGGGTTGCGCTGTGGCCGGCGCGCGCGCGCCCGGGTTCGGCATCACGAAGGTGCGTTGATTTTCGACAGCGGCGAACGGGTCGCTGAACGGGTCGTTCGGATTGGCAGGACTCATGGCAACACCTCAAAGATCGGAGCGACAACGCGGCGACGAACAAGGCCTACTGGCGAATCGCCCACAGCTCGAGTTCGAGCCCGGGGAAATCGCCCGCGGTGTGGATCACCAGGCTGCCGCTCTTCTCGAACTGACGCCAAAGATCGCTGCCACGTTCGAGCTCGAAATAGAAGTGCCCAGCGTGGTACGGCAGCTGGCGCGGCGCCACCGGCAAGCCGTGCAGGCCAATGCCCGGCAACTGCAGGTTGACGAGGTCGCGAATGCGGTCGACCGGGCCGACTTTGGTCTGCGCCACGAAGCGCTGACGCAACTGCTCGGGCGGAACCTGGGCGTTGACGGCCAGCACGAACACGCCGGCCCGAACCAGTTCGAGGTCTGGCACGACGGCGGTACGCACGCCGTGATTGCGTTCGGTGAGTTCGATTTGGATCGCGTTTTGTTCAAGCACGACGGAGAGCATCTTGCGCAGCTCACTGATCACCGGGGTGAAGCAGCCGCGCAGGTCGTCGTGCCGGTAGAGCGGGAACTCGGGCGGCCGGCGCGCGGCCGAGGCGAAGGTTGAGAGTTCGCCCGCGAGCTGCAGGCAATCGACATAAAGCGCCATCGGGTGCGAGTTCGGCGCGCTTGCGTGCTGGCGGAACAAGGGCTCTGCGCGGTTGAGCACCTGCAGCATCATGAAGTCGGCCAGTTCTGAAACGCCGCTGCTGAGCTGGCCCATGCGGCCGGCCAGCGCTTGCGAACGCTGGCTGATCAGGCCGTGCAACAAGCGCGTGCTGCTGGCCAGCGAGTCGGTCGCATCCAGCACCACCGCTGGCGGGATGAAGCTGCGGTCAAGCAGCACCTGTTTGTCGCTGCGCAGCTCGCTCACCTCGGCCACGCCGATCACGGCATAAGCGTCGGTCAGGTCCTTCGCGCGCACCAGGCGCAACTTCAGGCGTCCGGTCTGGATGCTCGCCGGTTCGTCTGACGCGCTGGTGTGGTCGCGCACGCTTTCTTCGACCGCATCGAGCCGGCAGGCGTCTTGGCTCGCGGCAGTGCCGAAGTCGACTTCCGATGCACCTTCTCGGCTTAACGGCAGTGCCAGGTACACGAGCTCGCTCTTCAGGTCGCCCGGAATGTCGAGCGGCGCCGGTGGCGCGTCGAGCTGCGGAATCGCAAACGGCGTGCCGTCGGGCAACACGCCCGAAGCGCGCGCCACGCCAACGCGGCCGAGCGCCAGAAGTGTGTCGTCGAGCACCAGCTCGGCCAGGCCCCAGGCGTAAGGTGAGACACAGCGCGCCCGCGCATCGACAAGCCGGCCAACATAACGCGCTTCCTGCTGAAAGTGGTGCGGTTGCAGGAACATGCCCTGCGACCAGACCACTGAACTGCGCCAGCTCATTGCGCCACCACGCTTGCGGTGAGGGTGATCGCATCAGCCTTGATCGTCACGGCATTTTTCAAGCCCGGCTTGACCGCGACCAGCGTCTTCCAGCGCGCGTGCTCGATGTCGCGGTAAGCCGCCATCACGCCGATGAATCGAACCTCGGGGCCGATGATCTTCTCCCACGGCCGGCTGTCACCCGGGCGCATCGTGAACTCTTCGCGGCCAACCATGTCGGCGGCCAGTGTGGCTTGGTCGCGGTCGTAGAGCGACAGGAAATCGGCCGCCTCGAAAGCCGCTGCCGACTTGAGTTCGTAAATACGCACAACCACCGGCGACGCGCGTTTGCGGGCGTCCGGGTTCACGTCGGCTGCGGCTTGCACGGTGGCCTTGACCGCTGTGGGTTTGGGCGCCGGCGGGGCGCTCGAACAACCCGCCACGAGCGCGCACAACGCAAGCGTCAACCCGTGCCGCAAACGAACCGGCGCTCGGCGGGCGCTTTCTACAGCAGCGAACATGCGCATGCGTCTTCTCCACAAGCCTTTGCAGGCGAACTCCATCGAGAATAACGAGCCCCCGCTCGCTCAAGGCATGACTTAGGTAACACCGGCCGGCAGCCCGCCCAGGCGAGAGCGGCGGTGCTGACCAAGGTCAGTTGCGGTGGTGCAGACTGGGCACTACGGTCAAGAGATGAAAGTCAGGACCTTGCCATGATGTTTCCCGCTTTGCCTCGCCCTTACGATGCACCTGGCCGCGCCCACGAACCGGCACTTCACTGGGCGCGCCTGCGCGGTGCAGCAGTGATGAGCGTCGCGGCGCTGCTCTGCGCCTGCGCCGCAGCGCCAACAGGCCCGGCCACGGCTTCGGCGAGCCGACAGCCCGCACCACCATTGTCCGTACCAGCCGGTGCTGTGGCGGCGCCGAACGACCTGCCTGGGTCGGGCCGCGCCGAAACCACGATGCCAGACGTGAAGACGCGCAACGCGTTGTTCAAGGCCAGCACCTTCGCCGAGCTGCCCGGTTGGGTTCAGGATGATCTAGGCACCGCATGGGACGCGTTCCAGACGTCGTGCCTGGCGCTGGCAAAACGTGAAGCCTGGAAGCCGCTGTGCGCCCGCGCTGCACGCCTGAACCGCAATCCGACTGAGCTGCGACGCTTCTTCGAGCAAGAGTTCGCGCTGTTCCGAATTCTCAATGCCGACGCCAGCCGCGACGGCGATGTGACGGGTTATTACGAGCCGCTCATCAACGGCAGCCTGCGCCAACAGGGCGCCTTCACGGTGCCCGTCTACGCCACGCCGAACGACCTGTACACGCTCGACTGGAAGGGCATTGCTCCAGCGCATCGCCGCGACACAGTGTTCGTGGTGAAGGCCGGGCAAAGCCTCAGCGTGGCGTCTGGCCGTGTGGTGGGCAGCTATGCGCTCGACACGACGCGGTTTGATCTCGATACACGTGATCGCAACTGGCGCGTGCAACTGGTCGGTGATCGTGCAGTGCCGTACCGCACACGGGCAGAGATTGAAGCCGGCGGCCGTCTCGACGCGCCGGTCGTCGCGTGGGTCGATGATGCGCTCGCGCTGTATGCGATGCAGGTGCAAGGCTCGGGCCGCATCCGCCTGCGCGACGGCACTGTGCTGCGGGTGCAATACGCCGAGCAGAACGGCCATCCGTTCAGGCCGGTGCGGCTGGTGTCGAGTGCGCGCGAGCGCATGCGCACGCGCAGCCTTGCGGCGGGCCCCGAAGAAGCTGAAACCTTCGAGCTCGAAGATTCAGCAGCAAGCGCGGCGGCGCCAGGCGCCGACAGCGCGCTCGAAGGCGTGGTCACCCGCGGATTGAAGCCAGCGACCACCACGCCTGCGGCGAACTCATCGGGGTCGGATGCGCTGGTCGATCAGCTGCTCAGCAGCGCGCAGCGCAAGCCGGCGCCCAAGGCCACATCAGCGACAGCCGCGGCTGGGGTCGCGCCGCTGGCCCGATCCTCGATTCCCGGTGCGCCGCGTACCGCGTCACTCGGCAGCGATCCGAGCTATGTGTTCTTTCGCGTGGCACCCGACCAGTCGCCGGCGCGCGGGCCGGTTGGCGCGCTTGGCGTGCCGCTCACGGCAGGGCGTTCGATCGCGGTCGACCCGCGAATCACGCCGCTTGGGTACCCGGTCTACATGGCGGCGCCCACGCCGGCCGGCTCGGCCTTGCCGCTGCAGCGGCTGGTGGTGGCGCAAGACACGGGTGGCGCGATTCGCGGCGCGATTCGTGCCGACTTCTTCTGGGGTTCGGGCACCGACGCCGGCCGCCAGGCCATGCGCACGCGCCAGCGCGGGCAGATGTGGCTGATGCTGCCGCATGCCGAAGCTGCAAAGCTGCGCAGCAGCGGCATGCTCACGCGTGGCAGCGGCAGCGCGGTGCGGGTCGATTCTGAATGTGTCGTCGCCGACGACACGTTCTGCTCTGAACCAGAGTAAGAACCGCGCTACCTCCCGCTACCTCCCGCTGCTTCCCGCCGCGAAAACGCTCGACTTCAAGCGCTGACGCAGTAGGCGCCCATTGCGCGAGCGGGCGTTGTGCAGCGCGCGCCAGGAGTCGTCTGACGACCAGGCGCCGATGCCGGTCTTTTCGTCGGGCTTGAGGTTCGGGGCCACTCCCAGTTGGCAATCTCGCGCAGGTACTCGTCGCTCGGCGGGGCCAGCAGCTTGCTGATCAGCGTGTACTGGCGCCGCCAGCCACAAAAACTCAGGCTGACTTTTTGGCCGCTGATTCGGCGGCGTCATGCAGCCTGATGGCGGGCAGCCGCGTGATCAGCCACAGCGACGTGAGTGAGACCACCGCGCTCACCAGCGTCACCTGCCGGAACGCGCGGTCGCTTTGCATCGGCATGCCCTGTATTGCCGTGCCCTGTGCGGAGCGCGCGGCGTCGAGCATGGCGCCCAAGCCGGCGTCGCCCAGAGAGTTCACGCCGGCCGGCAAGTGCCGGCGCAACAGCAGCAGCGCCACTGAACTCAACACCGCAATGCCGATAGCGCCGCCGAGCAGGCGGAAAAATGCGGTGAGTGCCGTCACGGTGCCGATCTGCTCACGTGGCACCGATTGCTGCACCGTGATCAGCGTTGTTGGCATCTGCAGCCCCATGCCGAAGCCGACGACCACCAGCGCCAGCGCCGCCAGCGTGCCGGTCGGCGCGGTAAAGCCCAGCGTGGCCAGGCCGAGCGGCACCAGCAACACCCCCAGGCGCTGCGCTGGCAACACCCGCCCGGTGCGATACAGCCAGCGCCCGCTCAGGAACGCAGCGGCGGGGATGGCGAGCGTCATGGGCAGCATGTACAGGCCGGCGTCTGCCGCCGAATAACCGGCCACGAGTTGCAGCCGCAAAGGCACCAGCACCGACAGCGCGATGAAGTTGAAGAAGCACACGAACAGCAATGCACAGCACGCCACCACGACCCGGTTGCGGAACAGCGCCATTGGCACGATCGCATCCGGGTGGTGGCGCTGCTGCACGATGAAAAGTGCCAACAGCACCAGAGCCGTCGCCCAGCCCGCGGCGTTGGTGGTGTCATTCCACGGCGTGCCCTGACCCACCCGCGTGATCGGGATCAGAAACGCGGTCAGCCCGCTCAGCAACAGCAGGGCGCCCGCGCCGTCGATCTTGGGTGTGCCGCGGCGCACCGGCAGCGCGCTGAGCGAGCTGCGCACCAGCACCAGCGCGACGATGCCCACCGGCAGGTTGATCCAAAAGATCCACGGCCACGACAAATACTCGGTGAGCACGCCGCCGACCACCGGGCCGAGCATGCTTGCCACGGCCCAAACGATGCTGATGTAACCCTGGTAGCGCCCGCGTTCACGCAGCGGCACCACGTCGGCAATCACCGATTGCGCCATCGAAATCAACCCACCGCCACCAGCGCCCTGGAGCACACGCGCGAGCACGAGTTGCGGCAGCGTTTGCGCCAGCGCGCACGCCACCGAAGCCAGCAGGAAAAGGATGATCGCCAAACTCATCATCGAGCGCCGCCCGAACAGGTCACTGAGCTTGCCGTACAACGGGGTCACCACAGTTGATGCGATCAGGTAGGCCGAGATCACCCACGCCATCCACTCGAAACCACCAAGCTGGCGCGCGATGGTGGGCACCGCGACGCTGACGATGGTTTGGTCGAGCGCGGCCAGCAAAATCGTCATCATCACGGCCGCGGTGGCGGCGCGCAGCTGTGGTGGGGTGAGTACGGGCGAGGCAGGGTTCAAGGTTGGACGATGTGCAAGCGAGGCCGGAGGATGGCGTAAAGGAGATGCCCCGGTGCCGTCTGGGGTCGCTATGCCTTGCTGGGGCCTGCCGCGAGCGCCGCCATCTCGGAGGCATCGTTGCCGCTGCGCTGGGCTAGGCCACGCGAGACGCCATTGCGGTCGGCGGCCGAGCGGTTCTGGCTTGTTTTCCACTTGCCGGTGAGTGTGCGCAGCGTGATCTCGATGCCGATGATCCCTCGCTGCATCGCTGCGATGTAGTCGGCCGGTGCATCGCTCACGGCCCAGGGCCTGGCTTGCGTTGCTTCGTGCTGCTGCGTCAGCCGTGTGACGAAAGCGTGCACCCAGGATGCATCGTCGATCACGCGAAGCAGCCCGCGCCCTTGCACGATGCAGTAGTTCCAAGTCGGCACCACCTTGCCGTGCTCGGCCTTGCTCGGGTACCAGCTGGGCGAGATGTAGGCCTGCGGGCCCTGGAACACGACGATCGATTCGGTGTCGGTGCGGGCTTCGCGCCAGACCGGGTTGGCGCGTGCCACGTGGGCGCGCAACACGCCCGGGCCGCCAGCCGGGTCGGCGTCGAACACAAACGGGATCGGGTTGGCCTGCAGGCCACTGTCGCCATTTGTGATCAGCAGGCCCAGCGGGTGGTCTTGCATCAGCTGATGCATAACCTCGGGACGCTTTTCTTCGAAGTGGGAAGGAAGGTACATGGTCGGACCTGTGGAGTGGTGGCGCCCTACGCGAATCGCGCTTCGAGTGTGCACCGAACCAAAGGCCACCTGGTCTGCAGATTGGTTGGGGCGCTGCCCCGCCCCTCAGTGAAGCACGGCGCCCGTGCCCGAGGCCGACCGGACCCGCTGCTTGGCTGCCCAGACGATTGACCAGGCTTGAAATTCGCTGGCCGGCATGGGCTTGCCCATGTGGTAACCCTGTGCCTCGTCGCATTCGAGTTCGCGCAACAGTTCCCAGACCTTGGCGTTTTCCACGCCTTCGGCGACCACGGTCAGGCCCATGTTGTGGGCCAGATCGATGGTCGAGCGCACGATCTTCGCGTCGTCGAGATCGGTTTCCATGTTGAGCACGAAAGACTTGTCGATTTTCAGTTCGTCGACCGGCAGGCGCTTCAGGTAAGCGAGTGAGGAATAACCGGTGCCAAAGTCGTCGATTGAGAGCTTGAAGCCCAGGCTGCTCAGGCGGTTCAGCGTGGTCAGGGCACGGTGCGGGTCGTCCATGATCGCGCTCTCGGTGATCTCAAGACAGAACGCTTCCGCCGGCACGCGGTGCTTGACGAGCAGCGCATCGAACTTTTGAGGCAGCTCCTGATCGAGCAGGTCGCGTGTGGAGAGGTTGACCGAGAGCACCAGCGGCAAGCCTTCGGCCTGCAAACGCAGCCAGTGACGCGCCGCTTCCTCGAAGACCCACATCGTCAGGGTGCGGATGAAGCCGGTTTGTTCAGCGAACGGTATGAACTCTATGGGCTGCACCAAGCCGCGCTGTGGGTGCATCCAGCGCACCAGCGTCTCGGCGCCGCCCACGCGCCCGGTGCCGAGCATCAGCTTGGGCTGCAGGTACAGGCGCAGTTCGTTGCGGTCGACCGCGCTGCGCAGTTCGGTCAGCAGGGATAGTGTTTGCGCGCTCGCCGCGTCGATCGAGGCGTGGTACATCCGTGGGCCGTCGCCCTTGCGTTTGGCGGCGTACATCGCCACCTCGGCGCGGCTGAGCAGCGCGTCGGCATCGCCAGCGTGCTCGGGCCAGCAGGCCATTCCGATGCCGGCACCCATGTCAACCGTGTGCTCTTCGAGCGTGAGCGGGACGTCGAAGGCGCGCGTGATGCGCTGCGCGACCGATGCCGCCAGCGCAGCATCGCCACTGCGCAGCAGCACCGCGAATTCGTCGCCACCCAGGCGTGCCACAAGGTCATCGCCTCGCACGTTGTGCAGGCCCAGACGGTCCGCCACGCGTTTGAGAAGCAGATCGCCGAAACGGTAGCCGAGCACGTCGTTCACATGCTTGAAACGATCAAGGTCGAGCATCAGCACGGCCACCGTCGGGCTTGCGGCCGGGTCGGCCACAAGCGCCACTTCAGCCTCCGCGATGGCTGCGTGCACCGCATCGCGGAACTGCACGCGGTTGGGCAAGCCCGTCAGGTGGTCTGTGTAAGCCAGCTTCAGAATTTGCTGCTGCTTGTCGGCCACGTTCACGCGCATGCGCTCGAATGATTGCGCGAGCTGGCCGAGCTCATCAGCGCGGTTCAGGCCGCGCATAGGGGTATCGAAATCTCCGGCGCCCAGGCGGTCTGCCGACTCTGTGAGCTGGCGAAGAGGGGTGGTGACCCGTCGCGCGGTGACCACACTGCCGAGCGCGAAGCCAGCAATGCCGAGCAGCGTGATGCTGACCAAGGCCGCCTGCAGAAAGTGCGGCAGCCGCACCGCATCGTCGATCGAGATCGAGGTGAGAGCGATCACGCCGACTTCGTCGTCGGCCGCGTCGGGGTCACGTTCTGACAACCAGCGCGAGCGAACCCCGAGTTCTTCACCGGCGGCCTCTACGGAATCCATCTGGCCTTCCGCCGGCGCCTTGAGCCAGGCCTGGCGCGCCAGTTGTTCCGCCTGAGCTGCCGGCAGGCGCGACACTTCCACGCGCCACGGAGCCCCGCGCTCGTTGCGCGTCAGCAGGGTGAGCTTCAGGCCCTGTGCCGACATGCCCTGCAGATTGGCGACGAGCTGGTCGTCGAGCGGAAAGCCCATCATGAGCCAGCCGACCAACCTTGGGGCTTTCATCGGCACCATCACCATCTGGTACGGCTTGCCGTCGATCAGGGTGATCTCGCTCGCGCGGTTGCCGCTGCGGCTTTTGGCCATGGCGCGCGCGCCCAGGCGCGCGCGCCCAGGCGCGCCACCAGCGGCCCCGTGTTGGCCTGGAGCTTGCCGGTGGCCGCGCGCAGGGAAAAATCGGTGCCGTAGAGCGCTGCTTCTGTGGCCTTGACGCGGCGGCTGTGATTGGCCAGTGCCGAGGTAATGGTCTCGGTGTCGTTGCTGGCCACGGCCTCGCGGAACGCGTAGTCGGCGGCGGCCACTTCGGCCCCGTCGATCAGGAGCTGGGCGCGCCGCTCGATCACGCTTTGTAGGATGCTGTCGGCAAGCGCGAGTTGCTCGGGCAGCTCGCCTTGGGCCTGCTTCCACAGGCTGGCGCGAATCGCCCAGAAGCTGGCGATCTGCACCACCAGCAGCATCCCGAGGAACACCAAGACGATGCGTGTGCCCAGAGACATCTTCACCCAGCCCTTCAAGCCGGCGCCGCTCATGTGCACTGGATCACCTTCGTGCTCTGCATTGCGGTGAATTCGACCTTCGACCTCGCGGCTCATTGGTCGGCGCTCACGGCGAGTCGCACGCTGTGCTCGGCATCGGCCACACCGATGGTGATGGCCACGGGCGTGGGTTCGGTGCCCGGGCTCAGGCCGGCATGCCACAGGCGCAAACGGTAGTTGCCAGCCGGCACCCCCTCGATACGGGCGCGACCGTTGGCTGCACTGCGCGCGAACCAGGGCGTTTCTGCCACGACGATCCAAGCCGCCATGGTGTCGTGGATGTTGCAGCCGAGCACGGCCACGCCGGGTTTGTCGAAAGTGACGGGTGCGTTGGGTACACCGGCGTAGAGCTTGAGCTCGAAGGTCTTGATCGGCGAAAAGGAATAAACGTGGTGTCGCACGGTGTCGAAATTCGGAAACGTGACCTTGGTGCCGACGGTGATCAGCGTCACGCGCGGAGCAAACTGGCGCTTGCCTTGCGAGACCTCCACATCGGCCATTGGCTTCACGGGCGCCTTGCCCGCGGCCGGTTCGAGCAGCGCCACCGCGTCGAGCAGCGGTTTGCCGGCGGCGTCGGCGATGTTGATGTTGATGTTCAGCGCGGCGGCCTGGGCCAGCAAGGCCGGGGCGGCCAGAAGCAAGCCGGCGCACAGGGGCAGAGCCGAACGAGGTACGAAAATCGGGTGTTCGGTTTGCACGGTTGGTGGCGTTCAGGGGTTGCCCGAGCTAACGGCGAACAAGCCTGGAACTTGAGTTTCGTTCGCCCTGCGGGCGCGTTTATCGAGTTAATTCCCCCAATAGTGCCGCAGCGGCGCAGGCTGCGCCACCTGCGAGTTCTGCCCCGCGCACTTGCGACGTGGCGCAGTTCACGGAGGCTGCGAATGCAAGCACCTCACGTACTTTTTGTTGGCGCCGTTTGGCCCTGAACGGTGGTGTGGTCGTTATCCTTTGAGGCAATGAACACCCCTGAACGCACTGCCATGCGAACGGCTTTTCTGGTCGAATTTGTAGGAGCCATGCTGATGCTGGCTTCCTGTGGTGGCGGCGGAGGCGGCGACACGCCCGAGTCCGTTGTCGGCGCACCAAGACAAGAGGCGGCACCTGAAACTGCTCCAGCTCCAGCTCCAGCTCCAGCTCCAGCACAAGCACAAGCACAAGCCAGCGTCGCAGCCACTTGCGGTATTGACGACTTTGCTGCCACCATGTTGGCGCGCGTCAACGCGGTGCGCGCGGCCGGGGCGGACTGCGGTATTCACGGCGTGCTGCCTCCGGTGCCTGCACTCGGGTGGAATGTCGCGCTCAGCACTGCGGCCAGCGCCCATTCTTCCGACATGGCCACGTTCAACTACTTTTCTCACACCAGCGCTGACGGCCGCACGCTGGGCGCCCGCGCCACAGCTGCCGGCTACGCCTGGAGCCAGCTCGGCGAGAACATTGCGGGCGGATACGTCGGCATCGATTCCGTCATGAACGGCTGGGTCGACAGTGATGGTCACTGCGCCAACCTGATGAACGCGAACTTCACCGAAGTTGGTGTCGCGTGTGCGCCGGGCGCGGCCACTTCGAGCTACAACACCTACTGGGCAATGGACTTGGGCAAACCGCAGTGAGCGCGCTTTGACTGCAACTCAGCTCCGGTGAATGAATGGTAAGCAATGGGATGGACGCCCCCACCCGCAGCGGCATCGATGTGCCAAAGTGGGAGCGTTACTTCAACCACTTGAAACGAGAGGGGCGTGCGTCATGAAGATTGCGACAGTTGGCATCGACCTGGCAACGAACGTGTTTCAGATTCACGCGGTCGATGAACGCGGCAAGACAGTTTTGAAGTAGTAGCTCAAGCGCGACCAGGTAGCCGCGTTCTTCGCCAACCTACCACCGTGCCTGATCGGCATGGAGGCCTGCGGCAGCGCGCCCCACTGGGCTCGCAAGCTGGAGGGATTCGGCCACACGCTGCGACTCATGGCGCCGCAGTTCGTCAAGCCCTACGTGAAGACCAACAAGAACGATGCGGCCGATGCCGAGGCCATCCACCGCCAGTGCGTTGGTCGCCACCATCGGGCGCGCGAAGAATTTTGACGACGGCAGACAGCTGGCTGCGTGGCTCGGGCTGGTGCCCA
>JBBRPV010000002.1:0-94953 GCA_038227445.1 Burkholderiales bacterium
ACGGTCTTGATGGGCATCCTCGATCTCGATAGCAATGGCGCCATCGGCAGGATCGCCGCCGGCGATCACGCTCAGCGATGGCCTCGCCGTCCATCATCAAACTCGATCAGCGGTCCATCGAATTGGGTGATCGCACTCAGTGCTGAGCTACTCGCGCCGAATCTTCCTGCGCTTCTTCCTCGATGCCCATGGATCGACGTGCATCCGCGGTCATGCCGAGGCCTTCGCCGCGTTCGGCGAATGACGGCCGACCTGCTATACGCGGGCCCGGCCATGATGGTTGGGGTGTCGATCTGGGACTTCGCTTCTTCCGAGACTAGGCGCTGCGGACCGGACAGCTCTGAACTTCCGCCCACGCGGGCATGACGAGTGACGGCACAAGCCGTCCGATCTTGAGCAGATTCCGAGGGGACCCCATGACTCAATTGCAGATCACCGGCATGACCTGCGACTCTTGCGCCAAGCACGTCAAACAGGCGCTGGAGAAGGTGCCCGGGGTGCGTTCGGCGCGTGTGTCCTACGCCGCTGGCACTGCGCAGTTGGCAGTGGCCAGCGACACCCCGTTGGTTGCGCTGACATCCGCAGTCGCCTCGCTCGGCTACCGCGCAGCGCTGGTCGATGCGCCATCCGCGCCGCCGCGCAAAAGCCCGCTGGCCAAGGCAGTCGGCTTGCTCGGCGGTGGCCTCAAGGCTGCAGGCAAATCCGGTACGTTGCACGTTGCTGTCATTGGCAGCGGCGGCGGCGCCATGGCGGCTGCGTTGAAGGCAGTTGAGCAAGGCCCACGGGTCACGCTGATTGAGCCCAGCACGATCGGCGGCACCTGCGTCAACGTAGGCTGTGTGCCTTCCAAGATCATGATTCGCGCCGCGCATGTCGCGCACATGCGGCGGGAAGGCCCGTTCGACGCGGGCGTCACCGCGTCCAGGCCGGTCATCGACGGCGCCCGGTTGCTTGCTCAGCCGCAGGGGCGCGTCGATGTACTGCGGCGTGCCAAGTACGAAGACATCCTGGGCGGTGATCGGCTCGTCAGTGGTTGCGCTGAGCTGGCGCAAGCCTTTGCACGGCTCGGCAGCCTGGTCACGGTTCTGGGGCGTGGCACCTTGTTTTTCCGCGAAGACCGGGCCGTTGGCGAGGCGATCACGGCAGCGTTTCGTACCGAAGGCATCGAGGTGCTGGAGCACACCCGGGCGCGCCAGGTTGAACGTGCAAACGGCGAATTCGTGCTCACGACCGGCGACGGCGATGTGCGCGCAGACCGCCTGCTTGTCGCGACGGTCCGCACGCCGAACACGCGCAGCCTTGGTCTCGAAGTTGCTGGCGTCGAGATCAACCAGCAGGGCGCCATCGTGGTCGACCCGGACATGCGAACCTCGAATGCAAACATCTTTGCCGCCGACGATTGCACCGACCAGCCGCAGTTCGTCTACGTGGCCGCTGCAGCCGGTACGCGCGCGGCAGTCAACATGACCGGCGGCGCCGCCAAGCTCGACCTGAGCGCGATGCCAGCCGTGCGGTTTCCCGATCCGCAGGTGGCAACCGTGGGTCTGAGCGAGGCCGAAGCGCACTTCAAAGGCTTCGAGACTGACAGCCGCACGCTCAGTCTCGACAACGTGCCGCGCGCGCTGGCGAACTTCGACACCCGCGGCTTTATCAAGCTGGTTGCCGAGGCTGGCAGCGGTCGACTTTTGGGCGCGCTGGGCGTGACGCCGGAAGCCGGCGCACTCATCCGGACGGCGGTGCTTGCCATCCGGGCACGCATGACCGTGCACGAGTTGGCGAACCAAATGTTTCCCTACCTGACGATGTTCGACGGGCTGAAGCTCTGCGCTCAGGCTTTCACCAAGGATATGACGCAGCTGTCCTCTTGCGCCGGCTAAGCAAGGGCCAATGGTCGGCTTTGCGGCGACGAGACGCGCGGCTTTTACCTCGCTGATGGTTCGAAAGGCGCGGTTCGCCGCCAAGGCGAGCAGTCGATGCTCGGGCATCGGCGCCAGCCAATGGCTTGCCCATCCGCCCCGGCGCCAAAGACGGTCAAGTTTCGAAATATGGCGAACAGCCGCCAAGGGTGCGAGCCAAGGTCAGGTATCAGCGGCCGGATCCGTTCGCGGGCGGTGGATGATCAGCTGCATCCAGTCTGTTCGATCATTGGTCGGTTGATTCCGGAGAGCACCAGACGGTGGTCATTCGTCATCGCGTTGCAGCACCGATGCTGCAAGTCTGCAAGCTCTAGCCGCCAGCCAGTGCCGGAAGCTTTCAAAGCTGGTTGCGCCGCCTCTTCCTTGCCGGTCAGCCGGCGCACTCCCCCAGAAATCAAACCACTGGAATATCGAAAACTGGAAATAAAAGCAACGAGATTTGAACCGAAACACAAGTGTTTATACGCAGTTAAGTGGTTTCTCGGAGCAGAGGATTCGCCAACTTGGGCTAGCGCTTACTTTTCCCACCGTGCAACGCTTGAAGATTCCTTATTCGCAGCACCGGAAAGTTTGCACGCACTTCAAAATGTAGTTCCGCGAGGCGCCAGGGTCGGCGGATCGGCTTTTATTAGAAGCAAACCGGTCAGGAGAAATGTCACAGAATTTACTTAACAGAACAGAGGCGCAGTGGGACTACTTACTGTAAGCTCCACCTATTAATACAGACGAAACCAACTAATCATTTATAGTAATGATTAAAGTTTTGCTTTTATTAAAATGGAGTGTAATTCTATGAAAATAACGCATCTAAATTAGATAAGTTTTTGAGCTTTACTATAAACATTTAATAAATATTTGGAGTATACAAGTGAAAAAAATGCTAAGGACATCAGTTTCTATTGCTTGCGCCTTGATGTTTACTGGAATTTGCCATGCAGACATTCATCCAGAAAACACAAGACTGATTATGCTTGCGGATATGGGGAATGAGAACGACGAGCTGCAACAAAACGTTCACTTGCTAATGTACAGCAATGAAATAGATATTGAGTGACTCGTTGCCGTCACAGGATTATACTTAAAAACAAACCCACGACCTGACTTGTTTAAAAAGTTGGTTGAGGGTTATCGACAAGTGGTGCAAAATCTGGAAAAGCATGCCAAAAATTGGCCCACAGCAGACTATTTAAATAGTATCGTAAAGGCCGGCCAACCGGGGTATGGTTTGGCGGCAACCGGTCCTGGCAAGCACACGGAAGGATCTGATTTGGTTCTTGCTGCCATTGAAAAACCTGATTCTCGAAAATTATATATTGTTGCCAATGCTGGGACAAACACGCTGGTTCAAGCACTGATAGACCTAAGGGAAAAATATAAAGATAATCCAGGAAAAGTTGACGAACTCACTAAAAATATCACCGTCTTTGAAAATGGCGCTCAGGACAATGCTGGTGTCTGGATTGCCGGAAAATTTCCATCCATTACATTCATTCGCAGTCTCGGTCAAACCTATTCCTACATGCAGGGTGGTCCCTATACATGGGACGGCTACAGTACAGTTGAGGGACCTGGTCAGAACGCCTGGGCGCTAGATAATATTAGAATCAATCATGGCGCACTTGGTTCTTTATATCCAGAGCGGAAGTTCGGTTCAAATTATGCTTATATCGAAGGCGGGGGGACAACTCCATGGTTGTGCTTGATCTACAAAGGATTTTGTGATCCGTTTAAAATGTATTGGGGCGGTCAGTCAGGACGGTCTCCACGCACTAAATCAACGAACGTATACTCATTTCATTCTGAGATTTCACCCGATGAAAAAGCTTACGTAAGTGCCAATGGTGATTTTTATGTATATGCCCCAGACACTGTTAAGGATACCTGGACCGATCCAGTTCCTGCAGGTGCTGGAAAGACATACATAAGCACCAATGCAACAGTTTTTCGATATCGCCGTCAGTTGCAGGACGACTTTAGAGCCAGAATGGACTGGTGCAATCCTGTGGGTCCGTGGAATCATAACCCAAAGGCCGTGATTAACGGAGACGGAAGCCCGAGTATTAGGATCCTCAATGTATCGCCTGGAGACAACATAACGCTCTCAGCCGATGGATCGTCTGATCCAGATGGCGACTCCCTCTACTACAAATGGTACAACTACCAGGAGGCTGGCACCTATGGCAACATAATTAATGTCGGTGCAGATCAAGAAAAACCTAAAATTACGGTTTCTATCCCACAGGATGCTGCCGGCAAAGAGATACATATGGTCCTTGAGCTAAGGGATCGGAAAGGGCTCGTCGCATCATTTGGCACTGATGATTCTTCAATTCCCCTGTATGCCCACAGGCGTGTTGTTTTGAATGTGGCCGCGTCTGCCCAACCTCCAGCTCCTCCGCCTCCGCCTCCTCCGCCTCCTCCTCCTGCCCCGCCGCCGCCGCCTCCTCCTGCACCGCCGCCGCCTCCTCCTGCACCGCCGCCTCCTCCTGCGCCGCCGCCGCCTCCTCCTGCGCCGCCGCCTCCTCCTGCTCCTGCTCCACAAGGAGCGCCAACCATCACATCGTTCACAGTGGTCAATGCGGACACCGGTGCCGACATCGCCATGTTTAACTCCAGCGGCTCGGTCTCGGTGAAAAACACCCCAAACATCAACGTGCGCGCCAATGTGATCGGCGTCAGAAGCGTGAAGTTCACCGACGCAACGAAGACCATTACAGAGAACAATCCGCCCTATGCATACAAGAGCGACTTTGGCGGCGTTTACAACAAGTGGGCCCCGTTGCCTGGCGCAACTTACACGTTTAATGCCACGCCGTATTCAGGCACTGGTGGAACCGGCACGGTGGGTCCAACGGCATCGTTTAGGCTGACCGTTACCAACGATGACTCGCCGACGGCGCCGCCAACCGCCTACGACATAACCAGCCTAGAGCTGGTCAACGCGAGCAATGGCGTTCGCATCCGCACGCTTCAGCCTAACGAGACCATCAGCCTGAGCAATTTAGGCGCGCCCAGCATCAGCATTCGGGCCGTCGCCGGCACCGGTGCGAGAAGTGTCAAGTTTGAGAGCGCGGAAGCATCGGTCTCGCGAGTCGAAGCCAACTTACCGTGGTCGTTCCTGGGCGACAACGGCTCCGCCTACACCCCTTGGAGGCCATTGGTGAACAAAACTTACTCGATCACCGCCACCGGGTACTCCGCAAGCGGTGCCTCAGGTAGCGCCGGCAAGCGGTTGACGGTCACGATCAATGTGACCCCTTGATGGGCTTGGCGGGGCCTCTTGAACCGGCCCCGCCCCGCCCTGTGGGTGCATAGAAGCTGGATGAGCGCTATCCAAGGACGGCCGGTTCGGTCGCTTGCGACGAATCGGGAACCGGCCGTCAGTGCGTAGCGCAGGGCATGATCAGCTTGGCGATGTCGTTCTCAGTGACGCCGATCACGCCCGCTTCACCGGTCAGCTTGGCGCTCTTCAATTGGGGCAGCCTGATCCGAAAACGCAACGCAACCTCTCGGCGAGTGCGATTCCCGAAAGCTCCGAGTCCAGTTCACGCCGAGCCGGCCAGCCGCTGGGAAAGAAAAAATCTGACCATCTCAGATGACGCGTCTGGGCCTGACCGGTCCGTGTAGGTGCCGCTTGCATCTCCGCCGAACCACGCGTGACCAGCACCATGGACCACCCACGACTCGATCATCACGTTGCTGCCTTCGTCGGCGTATGTCGTGCGGCTGAATGCCCGCCCGCCCACACCCTCGCCTTTCTGGACATTCATCGACAGCGCGAACTCAGTCGCCGCGGATGAATGGGCCTTCCAAGCCTGTTCGACAATCATTTGGCCGTTGGTCTGCTTCACCGTGTGATCGCGGTCACCGTGGAAGACGATGGTCGGCACAGCATGAGAAATCTTGGTGCTCGCGCCGACGGATCCGCCCGGCAGATTGTTCCAGGCTCCTGCTTGTCGGCTGCCTTTCATCGCGGCCATGGCCGAGGGAATGTCATGCGCCGATGCGTAAGGCAAACCCGAGTGAGAGCCAACGCCAGCGTACAACTCCGGGTAGGTTTCGCCCATCACCACGGCCATCGCGGCACCGGCTGACAACCCGGCCACGAAGACCCTCCGCGGGTTGACGGCATGCGTTGCCATGACCTCTCGTGTAATCCCGGCGATCAGCGAGGGTTCGCCGCGGTCGCGATGTTGGTCCTGGGCGCTGAACCAGTTCCAGCACTTGGACATGTTTGCGCTTGACGGCTGCTCCGGGTACACAACGATGAACCCGTGTTCTTCGGCCAGCTTGTTCATCTGCGTGCCCGCAGCAAAGTCGTCTGGAGACTGCGTACACCCATGCAGCATGACGATCAACGGCATGGGCGCGGCAGGCGTCAGTTCGGGAACATAGAGTTTGTAGGCGCGGGGGCCGGCATTGCTGCCGAAGTTGCGGGTCACGAATTGCCCAGGTTGCACTTCCCGAGCACTCGTCGGCGCACGGGCAGCTGGCCGGTACTCACCTGCGGGGGAGTCGATCACACGCGCGGCGACGTCGATGACCGAATCTTCATGCGGACGCTGCGCGTGTTCGGCACCCAAGCCAACAGACGCCAGAGCCTGTCGGATCGTTTCGGTCACGCCCAACATCGAACCCGATCGGGTCTGCAGCCCGGCAGCTGACAAGGCACGCTCGATGGTTTGGTTGATGCCGTCAGCGTTGAAGGCCGACGCTTTCGAAAAAAATGGAAGTTTCATGGTGGTCTTTGCTTCCTTGGTCAAAGGTTCAGGTGATTCGATCTGCAAGCGCTCTACGCACCGACGCACTGGCGTGGAACGCTCCGAGCACCGACACCGATTCGATGGCGGCGCGAGCGAGCTCAGGTGTCACGTCATCGGCGATGCGCGCAAGACCCACCACTTCAATGCGAAGCCGCTGGCCGTTTGACACCGCATGCTCCAAATCGGCGCGACTGCAATGTTGCAAGCCGAGGGTCAAGGTTCGGCGTGCGACCGTTTGCCTGAGCACATCGGCATGCGATGCAAGCTGATTACGCACCGCCGTTCGAACCAGGTCTGAGCGGTTCGAATAAAAACCCTCCAACACGAGCAGGTCGACCTGTCCGAGGTCGACGACGCCGATGTTCACGGTCATTTTCTCGGTCTCGCCGCCCCGTTGCCGGGCTTCAACGACATCAGTATTCATCATTTGACATCCAATTGGAATCTATTTGGAATCTCATTGGAGCATAGTGTCGCCACAAGGGTCATTCTGAGGTCGCTCTCAGCCGGCCCTTCCGAAGGGTGCCAGCAGAGCTGGTGCGGTGTTTCGTGCTTGACGGCAGCTTTAAAACCGATGCGGTTGAGCGCGTGGATTGGCGCAAACCGAAGCGATACCGAGGTCCCCTTCGTCTTTTCCGTCTCGCCGGTCCGCTGCCGAACCTCTGCGCCTTGACCATCCACTTGAGCAAATGTGTGCGCCACCCAATCGGCATACAAGCGGGCCGTGCCTTGGCACCATCCCGCCCTCACAGTGCCCATTCCTGCGAGAGACGGACGTTGCAGAGCCCGCGAACCGGCCTTGACGCAGCCTCGATAATCAACCAATGCACCTGTTGATCCCGTTCGCCACGGCCTTGTCCGAAGCTTCAACCCACGTGCTCCGCGACCTGCACCTGCCTAACCTGGCCAGCCTGCTGGCTCGCCTGACGCCTGCCCCGCCCGACACTGGCGACGAGTACAGCTTGTCGCCACCGCACGAACGCGCACTCGCGGCAGCCTGGGGCTGGCGCGGCGAAGACGGCGCGCTGCCATTTGCGGCCCGTGCAGCGGCGAGCGATGGCGTCGACGTGGGCGAACTTGCCTGGGGCCTCGTCACGCCGGCGCATTGGCACGTCGGCCGCGACCACGTGACCCTCGCCGACCCCGCAGCCTTGCAGCTCACCGAAGCCGAGTCGCGCGTTGCGTTCGAAGCGGTGCGAGATCTGTTTGAGAGCGAAGGCTTCACGCTGCGTTGGGGTGCGGCCTCGCGTTGGTACGCAGCGCACGAGACTCTGGCCGCGCTGCCGTGTGCGGCGCTCGACCGCGTGATCGGTCGCAACGTCGACCTGTGGATCCGCAGCGGCATCGCCTTCCAGCGGCAGGCGCGGTTGATGCGGCGGCTGCAAAGCGAAGTGCAGCTGCTGCTCTACCCTCACGCCCTGAACGATGAGCGCGAGCAGCGTGGCACGCTGACGCTGAACTCCTTCTGGCTCAGTGGCTGCGGACAGGCGCAGGCCATGCAGGCAAATGACGTGGTGGTCAACAGCACGCTTCGGGCACCGCTGCTCGCACAAGACTGGGTGGCCTGGGCCGACGCCTGGCGCGCGCTCGACAGCGCGACCTTGGCCACTGTACTCGCCGAGGCACGGGCCGGCCTCCCCACCAGCCTCACGCTCTGCGGCGAACGCAGCGCGCAGCGCTATGACAACACGCCGCGTTCGCTGTGGCAAAAGGTCGGCGCCCGGCTCAAGGCCCCCGCTCCGCACGCGATGCTGGAGACCCTCTGATGGCCGCCACCCACCAACCCACACTGACCCAGCGTGACCCGCCGCCACGCGCCGTGTGGGCGCTCGAACAGGCGGGCGTACACCCCTTGCTCGCCCGCCTGTTCGCTGGGCGCGGTGTGCGCACGGCCGACGAGCTCGACGACGGCCTTGCACGCCTGCTGCCGCCGTCCGGACTGCTCGGTGTGCAAGCCGCGGCGAAGTTGCTCGCCGACGTGATCGCAAACGGTCAGCGTGTGTGCGTCGTCGCCGACTACGACTGCGACGGCGCCACCGCGTGTGCCGTTGCATTGCGTGGCCTGCGGCTGCTGGGCGCCGCCGAGGGCACCTTGGGTTACGTGGTGCCCGACCGCGCGGTACACGGCTACGGACTCACACCGGCCATCGTCGACCTGGCGCTGAAGCAGCAGCCGCATGTTCTGATGACCGTTGACAACGGCATTGCCAGTCTCGAAGGCGTGGCGCACGCGCGTCAGCATGGTCTTGCGGTGCTGGTGACCGACCACCACCTGCCGGCGCTGGTCGAAGACCTGATCGTGCTGCCCGACGCGAGCGTCATCGTCAACCCAAACCAACCCGGCTGCGGCTTCAGCAGCAAGAACCTCGCCGGTGTCGGCGTGATGTTCTACGTGCTGCTCGCGGTGCGCGCCGAACAGCGCGAGCGTGGCATGTTCACAGTACAGAGCCAGCCGCGGCTCGACGCCTTGCTCGACTTGGTGGCGCTCGGCACCGTGGCCGACGTGGTGAAGCTCGACGCCAACAACCGCCGCCTCGTCGCCCAAGGCCTCAAGCGCATTCGCGCCGGGCAAATGCAGCCCGGCGTGGCAGCGCTGTTCAGCGCGGCCGGGCGCGACGCGCGCCGCGCCAGCGGCTTCGACTTCGGCTTCGCGCTCGGGCCGCGCATCAACGCGGCCGGCCGCTTGTCGGACATGACGCTCGGGATCGAATGCCTAATGACCGACGATGTGGGCCGTGCCGGCGAGCTCGCAAAAACACTCGACAACATCAACCGCGAGCGGCGTGATGTCGAGGCCGGTATGCGCGAGCAGGCTGAAGCGTTGCTCGAAGGGCTGATGCAAGGCGAACTTGCCGAGCTCGCACCACCAGCCCTTTCGATCTACGACCCCGCCTTTCACGAAGGCGTGGTCGGCATCGTCGCGTCACGCCTCAAAGACCGGGTGCACCGACCCACCTTCGTGTTCGCGCGCGGGCAGGACGGATCGCTCAAAGGCTCAGGCCGCTCGATCCCGGGCTTTCATCTGCGCGACGCGCTCGACCTCGTCGCAAAAAGAAACCCCGGTGTGTTGAAGCGTTTCGGTGGCCACGCCATGGCGGCGGGTTGCACCATTGCCGAAGCCGACCTGCCAGCGTTCGACGCCAGCTTCCAGCAGGTCGCTCTCGAACGGCTAGACGCCGCGACGCTTGCGCGCAAGCTGCTGACTGACGGTGCATTGCCGGCCGAGTACTTCAACGCTTCAACGGTACGCACCCTCGACGCGCAGGTGTGGGGCCAGGGCTTCGAAGCACCGGTTTTCAATGACGATGTAGACGTGGTCTCGCAGCGCCTGGTCGGTGAAAAACATCTGAAGCTCAGCGTGCGTTTTGGCGGCGCGCTGGTCGATGCGATCTGGTTCGGCCACAGTGAGCCAGTGGGAGCGCGTGTGCGACTGGCCTATCGCCTGAGCGTGGACGAATACAACGGGCGCGAACGCGTGCAAATGGTGGTGGAGGCGGCCACGTGAGCAGGCCTACTTCTTTGCGGCCGAGCGTTCTCAGAAGTATTAGCGGCGCCGTCCAAAGTGCGTTGACAGCGCCCACCAAGCAAAAAGCACTTAGCGCTGATGTGCGCCAAGTGCTTTTCCTGCTTGCTTAATTTTGGTGGGCCCTGAGTGACTCGAACACTCGACCTACGGATTAAGAGTCCGCTGCTCTACCAACTGAGCTAAGAGCCCCACGTTCTTTTGAGACCCGTGCTGATTTTTTTTGGTGGGTTGTGCGGGGCTCGAACCCACGACCAATAGATTAAAAGTCTACTGCTCTACCAACTGAGCTAACAACCCGCTAAGCCTTCGATTATATCCAGCTTTTCAGACTGCTTCGCTCACAACACCGCACAGTCTAGTGCCAGGCTGGCGGCCACCATGCCGAAGGTAGCCGTCACGGCCACACTGGACCCGTAGCCGTGGCAGTTCAGACTGCCATCGCCATCGCCATCGCCATTGCCTGCGTCCACGGGGGCGCGCACCGGTTCGCGCGAGAACACGCAGCGCAGTCCAAGATTGCCATTGCGTGCAGCGCCGTGGTGCTGGCGCAGCCGCTGGCGCAGTGATGCGAGCAGCGGGTCGTGCGTGACGAGAGCGAGGTCTTCGGTCTGCACGGCCTGCGGCTGGCGCTTGCCGCCGGCCGCGCCTGCGATCACCAGGGTCGTTCCGGTATGCAGAGCCCATGCGGCCACGACCGCTTTGGCGCGCACCTGATCGCACGCGTCGATCACGCCTTGCACAGGAGCGGCCAGCAGCGCCGGCCAGTTGTCTTCGTCGACGAACTCTTCTACCGTGGTCACATCGCAGCCAGGGTGGATGTCGGCAATACGCTCGCGCAAAGCCTGCACCTTTGCCTGCCCGATGGTGGCACCCCGCGCCTGCACCTGCCGGTTGATGTTCGATTCCGACACATGGTCGAGGTCGATCAGCGTCAGTGCCGCCACGCCGCTGCGTGCCAATGCTTCAGCTGCCCAAGAGCCCACGCCGCCCACACCGATGACGGCAAAGCGCGCCACGCGAATGCGAGCGTAGCCAGCGTCGCCGTAGAGGCGCCGCAGTCCGCCGAAGCGGCGTTCGAGGTCGGCCTCGGCGGGCGTTGAGGTCATGGTGGGTGTATAGACCAAGGTGTCCATCTCGCAGAGTGCAAACGAATTTATTTATCCTGCCGGTCTGGTCGCGAGGGTACGTGCGTCTGCACCACCAGGGCGGTCGGCGGAGCGGGCAGCTGCACGAAAATCCTTCGCACGGAAACCGCACATCGCCATCTCGTTCCAAACTCCAGGAAGCGCGAACACGCTCTGCCCGCGGCGACCCCGGGACCGCCGATCACTTCAACGAAGCCAGGCGCTCTTTGCCGGCCTGCGCGGCTTCGGACTTTGGGTAGGACTTCAGCAGCTCGTCAATCGTGCGGCGTGCAGTCTTCGTGTCTTTCAGCTCGGCGTAGCAGTTGGCGATGGCCAACAGCGCTTCGGGTGACTTGGCGCTGTCGGGCGTGGCGCTCACGAGCCCGCGAAACGAACCGATTGCGTCTTTGTACTGCCGCGCGCCGTACTGAGCGTTGCCAAGCCAGAATTGCGCAGACTCACCGTAGCCGCTGGCCGGGTAGCGGCGGCGGAAGGCGGACAGCAAGGTGGCGGCGCGCTCAAATTCACTCTTGCGCAGCACGACCATCGCCTCTTCGTACTGGCGCTTTTCTTCCGGTTCGACGATGAACTCGCGGCCTTCGAAAGTCACCTTCTGCGGCTCCACCTTTCGAATACGGTCGTCCACGCCAGCCTGCATGTCTTTCTGCAGGCGCTGGACTTCAGAGAGGTCGCGCGCAAGCTGCTCGTTCTGTCCACGCAGCTTCGCGTTGTCGCCACGCAATTGTTCGATCTGGTTGTTGAGGTCGAGCAGGCTGCGCTTGAGCGTGCTGATCTGCTCGCCGAGCAGCGCGGTTTGCTCGGCAGAACGGGTGCGCTGAAGCTCGTTACCTTGCTCGATGCGCTGACGCAGGTCAAGAATGGCCTTGCGCGCTTCGTCGTCGTCGAACAAGCCGGCGTGCGCGGGCGCCGAGAACAATGCAGCACCCAGGCACAAGCCGCAGAACGCGCCCGAGAGCGCGCGTGGCAGACGCAACATCACGGCACCTCTCACTTGTAGTTGAGTTCGGCGCGGCGGTTCTTGGCCCAGGCCGCCTCATCACTGCCCTGCGCCGCCGGCCGCTCCTTGCCAAAGCTCACGGCCTCGACCTGCGAGTCGGTCGCGCCCAGCAGCGTCATCAAGCGGCCCACAACCTCGGCGCGCTTCTGGCCCAGCGCCAGGTTGTATTCGCGCCCGCCGCGCTCATCAGTGTGGCCCTCAATCGCGATGCGCTTCTTGCGGTCGACCGACAAGGCCTTGGCGTAAGCATCGACGGTGGGCCGGTATTCGTCTTTCAACGCAAAGCTGTCGAAATCGAAGTAGACGATGCGGCCCGCGCCCGTGCCCGCACCCGAAACGGCGGCGCCGTTTTTGCTCAGGTCGACCGGTGTCACCGTGCTCTGGCTTGTGCCCGCCGCGTTGACGTCGCCCGTGCCAGCCGAGCCCACGCTTGTGCCGGTGCGCGACTCCACTGGCGCGGGTGTGTCGAGATTGGTGGTGGAGCAGCCTGCAAGGACGGCGAGTGCCGCGCTGGCCAGCACTGCCCGCAACGCGCCGTGGCTCAAGAGAGTTCGTGTCGTGTTCATGGATTCATCCTCGTCGTTGTTGAAACTTTATGGGTGCGCTTACCCTACACCAGGCTCGCGCCGCTGAACGAATTCGAATGCTCGCCACGGCAGCAGCTGCGGCTGAGCTTCGCGCCTGGCTGGCGGCTGCTTCCTGGCTCAAACAAAACCTGAACTAGCGACCGTACGGCCCCCACACGGGCTCACGCACATCGGCTGTTGTAGAGATGAGCCTGGCCTTGATCTTGCCATCGAGCGTGGTCGTCATCAACACGTCGCGCCCCTGCGCGCGCGAGGCGTAAATGATCAGCCTGCCGTTGGGCGCGAAGCTTGGGCTCTCGTCGTCGTTGCTGTCGCTCAGCGCCACCGGCTGGGCACTGCCGCTGAGGTCGAG
The DNA here is from genome assembly GCA_038227445.1 of Burkholderiales bacterium. Lineage (GTDB taxonomy): Bacteria > Pseudomonadota > Gammaproteobacteria > Burkholderiales > Burkholderiaceae_C > LMDS01. Next base: position 13,287 of record JBBRPV010000002.1, read on the forward strand.
CGTGTACAGGCGAAAAGCACTGCCCTGGCGCGAGATGTAGGCCAGCGTGCGCCCGTCGGGGCTGATGGCCGGGCTGATGTTGTAGGCGCCGTTGAAGGTGATGCGCTCCACGTTGCCGCCGCTCACGCCAGTGCGGTAGACCTGCGGGCCGCCGCCCCGGTCGCTCACGAAATAGACGCCACGACCGTCGGGCGCGAACGCGGGTTCGGTGTCAATCGCGTTGCTGGTGGTCAGGCGGCGCAGATTGGTTCCGTCGCGGCCGATCAGAAAGAGCTGCGAGCCGCCCTCTCGCGACAGCGTGACCGCCAGCGTTTGCCCATCGGGCGAGAACGCCGGTGCGCTGTTCGTGCCGCGGAAGTTGGCAATGGCCCGGCGCGCGCCGGTCGAGGCGTCTTGGGTGTAGACCACCGCCTTTTGACTTTCGAAAGACACGTAAGCAAGCTGCTTACCGTCGGGCGACCAGGCCGGCGAGATGATCGGCTCGGGGCTGCTCAGTGCCACCTGCCCGCCTTCGCCGTCGCTGTCGGCAACGCGCAGCGTGAAGCGGCCGCCACCCTTGGTCACGTAGGCAATGCGGGTCGAGAACACGCCCTTGTCACCGGTGAGTTTTTCGTAAATGAAGTCTGCGATGCGGTGCGCGGCCAGCCGCAGGTCGTTTGCATCGACGGCCTGACTCTGGCCGCCAAGCTCCACGCCCTTGACCACGTCCCACAGCTTGAAGCGCACGTCAAAACGGCCGTCGGCCAGGCGCCCGATTGAGCCGGCCACGAGCGCATCGGCAGCGCGACTTCGCCATTCGGCCATCACGGGGCGAGCGACTTCGTCGAGCGCGCCGGGAGCGTCGATGCTGCGGAACACGCCGCTGCGTTCCAGGTCGGCACGCACGATGGCCGAGAGCGAGAGCGAAGGCGTGGCCCGCTCTTCGTCGCGGAACTTCAAAATCGCGATCGGCAGCTGCGTCGCGCCAACACCCGAGATTTCGACCCGGAATTGAGCCCAAGCCGGCAAGGCCGTGCTGGACATAACGAGACCCGCGCCGGCGGCGCTGTGTGTGCGGATGAACTGGCGTCTGTTGAGTCTGTTGAGCATGGCTTCTCGTGATCCGTATTTTTCGGCTTGGTTCAATCGAACGGCGGTTTCGGTGGCGTTTTCAGCAACCCCATTTTCAGATAGCGATACCAGGTTCCCTCGGCGACATAGACAGCCAGCACGAAGCCGAGCCGCCCGTCAAGAAAACCGCGCCGCACCCCATAACAACGCACAAAAGCCCAGGCGGCGTGAAACAGCGCGGCCAAGAAACCACCGCGTCCGCCGGTTTGCACTTTGTCGAGGGCACGCCCGCTGCTGTAGCGGTTCATTTTGTCGATGGCCGATTCGAGCGTGGGCATGCTGTCATGCAAAAGCTTGCCATTGAGCCTTCCTGTCGGCCCGCTGACCATCAGCCGTTCGTGCACGAAGTCGTCGGAGAAGCGGCCGTGCTCACGCAAGAACAAGCGCAGTACGCGGTCGGGGTACCAGTCGCCGTGGCGCATCCACTGGCCGCAAAAGTTGGAGAGGCGTGACAGTTCATAGCCCGCGAGCCTGCCACGTTCGGCTTGTGAAGCCAAGTTTGCAACTTGACCGGCCGTCTGTTCGCCCGCCACCACCGAACGAATGCTCTGCGCCAGCTCTGGGGTGACCCGTTCGTCGGCGTCGATGCTGAGCACCCAGCGCCCAGTCGCCGCGGCGAGAGCCCGGTTCTTCTGCGCGCCGAAGCCGGGCCAGCCGCCGGTGGAGATAACGGTGGCTCCGAAGTCGCGCGCGATCTGCGCGGTGGCGTCGCTGCTGTCGGAATCGACCACGATCCACTCGTCAGCAAACGCGACCGAGGCCAGGCAGCCGGCCACGTTGGCCGCTTCGTTCTTGGTGATCAGAATGACCGAGAGCAGTGGTGGGCTCATGCAGCGCAGGAAGTCGGGGTGCGAGATTGTATTGATGCGGCATGCTGGCCCCGCCGGCACGCCACGATAATGCCGCTCCATGACCGCCCCCGAGCTGCCCTTCAAAGCGCGCCTGCAGCGCATAACGCCCTACTTCAAGGGCAGCCGCAATGGGTTCGTCCTTGCCTTCGTGGGCGCGGCGGTCGGTGCAGCCACCGAGCCGGCCATTCCACAGTTGCTCAAGCAGTTGCTCGATGCCGGCTTCCAGGCCGGCAAGTTGCCGCTGTGGCTGGTGCCGGTGGCCATCGTCGGCTTGTTCGCATTGCGCGGCGCTGCCGGTTTCATCTCTCAATATGGCCTGGCCTGGGCAGCCAACCGCAGCACGCTGGCCTTGCGACAGGCCATGTTCGAGCGCCTGCTGGACGCGCAGCCAGCGGTCTTCAGCCAGCACACCGCGAGCAGCCTCGTGAACACGCTGAGCTTTGAGATACAGGGCGGCGCAAACCAGCTCGTGTATTCAGTGCAGTCGCTGGTGCGCGATTCGCTCACCGTCGTGGCCCTGCTTTTCTACCTGCTGTGGCAGAACTGGCAGCTCACGCTCTTTGTCGGTGTGCTGTTCCCGGCCGTGGCGCTGGTGATGAGGGTGCTCAGCAAACGGCTGCACCGCCTCACGGTCGAAAGCCAGAAGGCCACCGACGAGCTCGCCTATGTGGTGGAAGAAAACGTGCTCGCGTGGCGCAGCGTGCGGCTGCATGCCGGCGAAGCCTTTCAGGCCGCACGCTTTGGCCGTGTCAGCGAAGTGCTGCGCCGCCTGTCGATGAAGTCGGTGGTGGCCGCGGCCACCATGACGCCCATCACGCAGATACTCGCCGCGTGTGCGCTCTCGGCCGTGATCGTGGTGGCGCTGTGGCAAAGCGGCCAGAGTGGTGGCTCGGTCGGTGGTTTCGTGTCGTTCGTGACCGCGATGCTGATGATGGTCGCGCCGATGAAGCACCTCTCCGAGGTGGCCGGGCCCATCACGCGTGGCATGGCCTCGATGGACCGCGGCGTGTCGCTGATCGAGACCGCGCCGCGTGAAGTAAGCGGCACCTACGACCCGGGCACTTGCCTCGGCCACATCGAGATGCGCTGGGTCACCGTGCGATACCGCGAAGACCAGGCACCGGCGCTCGACGCCGTGACGCTCGAAATCAAGCCCGGCGAAACCGTGGCACTGGTCGGCCCGTCGGGCGCGGGCAAGACCACGCTTGTCAACTTGCTGCCACGTTTTTTGCAGCCGACTTCAGGGGCTGTCTTCCTCGACGGCCACGCACTGCCCGAGTGGAGCATGGCCGCCTTGCGCCGTCAGTTCGCAATGGTGAGCCAAGACGTGGTGCTTTTCAACGACACCGTCGTCGCCAACGTGGCGCTTGGCGCCGAAGTCGACCGCGAGCGCGTGCGCGAGGCTCTGCGCGGCGCGAACCTGGCCGCCTTCACAGACACCCTGCCCTTCGGCATAGATTGCATCATCGGCCACAACGGCGGTGAGCTCTCAGGTGGCCAGCGCCAGCGCCTGGCGATCGCCCGCGCGATCTACAAGAACGCGCCGGTGTTGATACTCGACGAAGCCACCTCGGCGCTCGATTCCGAATCGGAACGGCTGGTGCAGCAGGCGCTCGAAACGCTGATGAAGGGCCGCACCAGCCTCGTGATCGCGCACCGGCTGTCGACGATCGAGCGCGCCGACCGCATCATCGTGCTCGACGGAGGGCGCGTCATCGAGCAGGGCAGCCACGCCGAGTTGCTGGCCATGGGTGGCCTGTATGCCCGGCTGCACGCATTGCAATTCAGGAGTTGAACCATGACGACCACCGCAGCGCCCCGCTACCCCAACCCGCCAATCACGAATCTCCCGGAAGATCTGCGCAACAAAATCCTCGAAGTGCAGGAAAAAGCCGGCTTCGTGCCCAACGTGTTTTTCGCTTACGCACGCCGCCCAGACGAGTTCCGCGCGTTCTTCGCTTACCACGACGCGTTGTTGCTGCGCGAGTCTGGTCTCAGCAAGGGCGAGAAAGAAATGATCATCGTTGCCACCAGCGGCGCGAACGCTTGCCTCTACTGTGTGGTGGCGCACGGCGCCATCCTGCGCATCTACGAGAAGAATGCCACGGTCGCAGACCAGCTCGCGGTCAACTACCTGAAGGCTGACATCTCGCCGCGCCAGAAGGCGATGCTGGGCTTCGCCATGAAGGTGTGCAACGCCTCGCACGAGCTTGGCGACGAAGACTTCGAACTGCTGCACGAACACGGCTTCAGCGACGAAGACGCGTGGGACATCGCCGGCATCACCGCTCTCTTCGGACTGTCCAACCGAATGGCCAACTTCAGCGGGATGCGCCCCAACGACGAGTTCTATCTGATGGGCCGCGTGCCCAAATCGAAGAAGTGAGCAAGGAAGGTTCGGCCGCCTACGAGCGCCACCTCGACCTGGGTTGCGGCACCACGCCGCGCAACCCTTATGGCAGGCGCGCACTCTACGGCGTTGACCTGCGTCGGCTCGAATCGAACGCGCAGTTCGAGTTCGCGGCCGCCAACCTGGCGTTCGAGCCGATCCCTTTTTCGGCCGGCATGTTCGGCTCGGTCTCGGCCTTTGACTTCATCGAACACATGCCCCGCGTGTTGAACGGCAGCGAGCCGAACACCACCTGCTTTCCCTTCGTGCGTTTGATGGAAGAGGTGTGGCGCGTGCTCGCACCGGGCGGCCTCTTCTACGCGCTGACGCCCTGTTTCCCTAGCCGCGAGGCCTTTCAGGACCCGACCCACGTCAACATCATCACCGAAGGCACTCACGCCTACTTCTGCGGCGAGACACCGCTGGCGCGCATGTACGGCTTCAACGGCCGCTTCAACGCGAAGCGCGCGCAGTGGGTGATTCCCGAACACTCTCAGAACGCCGTGCCGCTCACTTGGCAGCAGGAATGGAAGCGCAAGCGCAAGGCAAATAGCGGGCGGCTGGCTTACTTCCTGTGGGAACTGGAAGCGGTCAAGGCGGCGGATTAAGGCATGTTGGCAGCGCCGCGAATCAGCCTGATCCTGCTGGCGTACAACCAGCAGGCAACGGTGCGCGCTGCGGCCGAGAGCTGCCTGGCGCAGCTTGGCGAGCGACTGGAGATCGTGTTCTCTGACGACGCGTCAAGCGACGGCACCTTTGCCGAGTTGCAGGCGGCGGCCAATGCCTACCGTGGGCCGCATCAGGTGCGCGCGCGGCGCAACCCGGTGAACCTGGGCATCGGCGCACATTACAACCAACTGATGGTCGAAACCTCCGGTGCGCTGATCGTCACCGCCGCCGGTGACGATCTCTCGGTGCCACACCGTGTGCAGCGCCTGGTGAGAGCCTGGGACGCATCAAAACAATGTGCCGACCTGATCGCCAGCCACTTCACCGAGATGTCGCCCTCCGGCGCGCTCGGCACCCACGTCAAAACCGATGACCTGGCCCGCGTCACGATCGACAGCTGGACCCGCAAGACGCCCTACACCGTAGGCGCCACGCACGCGTTCACGCGCCGCATCATGCGGCGCTTCGGGCCATTCATCAACGACATCTGGTACGAAGACCGCATCATGGTGCTGCGTGCGATCACGAGCGGCGGCGCGCTCACGGTCAAGGCGCCGCTGGTGCACTACCGCGTCGGGGGCACATCGCACCAGCCACACACCCACACCGGCGAACTCCTGCTGAACTGGACCCGCACGCAAAACCGTCGCGTGCTTGCCGAAATTGCCCAGCTCACACAAGACGCGCGAATCGCCGGCTGCGAAGCCGAAGTGGCGGCGTCGCTAGAGCACACCTTGCAGCGCGAAACCTTTCTGCGCGCCATGATCGACGCCAAGGGGCGCGGCGCCCGCTGGCGTGCGGCCATGGCTTCATGGCAGCTGCCAATCGGTTGGCGCGTGCGCAAATTTTTGACCCATTCGTTCACCGACCAGGCAGCAGCTGTCAAGCGATTGAAAGCACGGCTGCGCGGCAAATGAAACTCTGCCTCAGCAACCACGGCCTGCGCCACAGCGGCGGCATTGAGCGTTACGCGCTGACTCTGGTGCGCGGCCTGCACGCACTGGGCGTGCGCCCAACCGTGATCGCCAAGGCCTTCGACACCACGCTGCCTGAATACGCTTGGGTCGAGGCACTGTCAGTGCGCATGACCGGCGTGCCTTCGAAGCTGCGTGACCTGTACTTCGACTGGCGCATTCAACGCATCAGGCAGCGCCGCGATCTCGGCCCGCTGATCGCCTGCAACCAGACCGGCGCGGCCGACATCGCCATTTGCGGCAGCACCCACCCCGGCTATCTTGCAGCGATGGGTGAAAGCGCCGGCATGTCCGACCGTTGGAAGATCGCGCTCGAACGCGCGCACCTCACGAACGCGCAGTTCATCGTGGCGCACTCTCAGCGCATGGCCGACGAAGTGCATCGTTTCTACGGCATCAGCCCCGACAAGATCAAGCTGATGTACCCGCCGGTCGATGGGCAGCGGTTCTCGCCGGCGCCCAGCGCCGAGCGCGCTCGCTTGCGCGCCGAGCTAGATCTGCCCGACCACAAGGCGGTGTTCCTGCTCGCCTCGACAGGCCATCGCCGCAAGGGGCTCGACCTGCTGGCCGACTTCTTCGCCAAGACCGATCTGCCCATCTGCTTGGTTGTGGCTGGACGCCCGATCAACATCGACGCGCCGCACATTCGCTACCTCGGCTACCGCAACGACCTTCACAACGTCTTCCGCGCCGTCGACTTCACGGTGCTCGCGTCGATCTTCGAACCCTTCGGTCTGGTTGGTGTGGAATCGGTGTTGTGCGGCACGCCAATTGTGGCGGCCGACAACGTGGGTTGCATGGAAGTGATCCGAGCGCCGGGGCAGTTCGCGTTCAGCCTTTCCCGCCCAGCAAGCCTCGGCGAAGCGATCGGCCGCGGCGTGGCTGCTTGGCGCGCGAACGTTCATCGGATCGACGACCCGGTGGCGACCCTCGGCTACGACCCGTCGGTCGATGTGCATGTCAAAGCGTTGCTCGATCTGGCTCGGAAGGTGCGTTCGAAGTGAACGCTGAAGCACCGCTGGCCAGCATTCTTCTGATCGCCTACCAACAGGAAGATACGGTCGCCCAAGCCGTGGCTGGCGCGCTAGCCCAGACCTATTCGCCGCTTGAGATCATCTTGTCCGACGACGCTTCCACCGACCGCACCTTCATTGCGATGCAGGCCGCGTTGGTTGGCTATACCGGCCCGCACCGCATCGTGCTCAACCGCAACTCACTCAACCTGGGCATTGGCGCGCACGTGAGCCAGTTGGTGGGCATGTCGAAAGGCGAGATGCTGTTCGTTGCCGCCGGCGACGACGTGTCGCTGCCGCAGCGTTGTGAGCGTGTGATGCAGGCCTGGCAAGCATCGGCCCGGCGCCTAGACCTGATCGCAGCAGCGCTGATCGACGTGGACGAAGCAGGCCGCAGCGGCTCCGTCATCACCCCGAGCGATTTGGCCGCGTATCACAACGCCTCAGACTGGCTGGCCCGACCGCCCTTCGTCGTCGGTGCCGCGCAGGCCTGGACACGCCGCCTGTTCGAGCGCTTCGGCCCGCTGCCCGAAGGCGTGGTGGCCGAAGACTTGGTGATGGTGCTGCGCGCTGTGATGAGCGGCGGCGCCATCACGCTGGCCGAGCCGCTGGTGCGTTACCGGCGTGGCGGCTTGTCGTTTCGGCGTCGCGCCCAAACGGCCGCCGACGTGGTCAAAGCGCTGATGAAGAACAACCGCAGCTCGTTGGTCGAACTACCGTTATTGCTGAAAGACGCAGGCAGCGCCGGTCAGTTGGCGGCCCTAGAAGCCGCGCTGCAAACGCGCATGGCCCGCGAATATTTCATTCGCGACCTGTTCGCGGCGGGTTCGATGCTGGCACGCTGGCGATGTGTGTTGAACGGGGGTGGCGCACCGCTGGCGTTGCGCCTGCGGCTGTTCGTCTACGCGGCCTGCCCGGCGCTGCTGGCGCCGTTCTTCTGGATCAAGCGGTCAGTGCGCCCAGCACGTTAGGCCCGGCCGCAAACTTGCTCTACCCGACCAATCCGGTCAGCCCAAGCGCCGCCGCCAGGCGCTCTTGCGCAAGGCCCAGCGCAGCCTCGCGTTCGTTGCCGGGTTGGGGTCTGCAAGCAGATCGCCGGCCAGCGTTTCACCGCGGCGCAGATAGAACCGGTCGAAGGTCGATTGCGTCATGCCCCACTTGTGCAGGAACTGACTGCGGCCGTCGTTCTTCACGACCTTGCCCGTCGACTTGCACTGGAAGTGGTAGACGAGCGAATCACCAACCCCAATGAAGCGGCGGCAGCCCGCGTGCCAAAGCTTCATCGAAAAATCGTTGTCGCTGCTCATGCCGGGCGACAGCTCGGTGCTGTAGCCACCGACGTTGAACCACCACTTGCGGTGCACGAGCGTCGGCGGCCAGGTGGCGCCGTACCAATCGGCGCGGCGCAGGCCAGGTGCTGCCTTCAGCAGCTCTGTCTCGCGAAAGCCCGCGACCGTGTCGCCGTGGTCGGCCACCACCACGCAGGGGTTGCCGCTTGCCTTGGGCTCGACCATCGTGCCAGAGAGCATGAAGCGATCATCGGGCACGGTCTTGATGCGCTTCAAAAGCGCCGTATCCCAACCCGGAAGGCAGTACATGTCGTCGTTCAGGTAGACGATGTAGTCGTGTTCGGCGAGTTGAGCCGCTTCGTTCACCGCCAGACAGATACCGACGTTGCTGGCCGAAAAGGTGGCGTCGAGCTGCTGCTGCATGACCCACTCGCGCGTGCCGTCGCCACCGTCGTTCACGTGCACGATGATTTGGTGCGCGTGCGCCGAATGGCGCCGAATGCTCTGCACCACCAGCCGCAGGTAGTCAAGGTTGTTCCAGGTCGGGATCAAGACGGAAAACATCGTCGCAAAACTCCTTGGCGCGCTGGCCGGGTTACATCAGAACAGTGTCGTATTGAGGAGGCGCCGAAGGAAACCTGTTGAACATGAACAGATTACGGGGCAACTTTGCGCGCTCCGGGCACTCAATTGTCGCCTTGTTCACATCACTCGATCGCACGTCGCACCGTTCCGACCGGCACATCTCGGCCTGCCGCGCCGCCTCGACCCGAACCTGCAAGTACGGCTTACAGGTTGCCGCTTCCATCACCTCGCTCTGGGCATAGATCTCCCGGATGCGCTGAGTGATGTTCTGAGGCGAGCTGTCGTAAAGATCACGGCGTTGTCGATTGCATCCTCATCGTCCTGCTTGAGCAGGTCACGCTGGGTGAACTTGATTCTGATGTCTTGGACGCTTCCCCGTGCCCTTCGGTGTCCCAGTGCTCGCGATAGGCCTTGGCGTAGTCGCCGGTGGCAGCGGGGTCGATGTCTGTCCCAGCAGTGGCGGCAAAGCCGCTTGTACAACTGAAGCACGGGTTCGTGGCCGCAGAAGTCGAGCAAGCGATCCAGCGTGTGCTCAATCTGCTTCGCGTCGCGGCAGCCGGAATGCACGATGCCGTCGACCACCGGCTTGTATTGCTGCGCGGCTTGCCGCTGAAGGCCCTGCATGCGCTCGGCCATTGGGCTGATTGATTCGAACAGCGCGTCGAAGTCGCTCATGACTGATGCTCGGCGTCGGCAGTTCGGCGGGCGGCGATCTCACGGGCGTGTTCAATGAAACGGCTCCAGCTCAATTCTTGCGACAACGTCGCAAGAATGCGCTGACGGTCATGCATTCGACAGGCCGGACCATTCAGGTGGGCGCTTGGTAGGCGCCACAGCAGCTTGATGTCCGCCGCCCCCCGATAACCACCCCTCAGCCTCAAGCCGATGCCACGCCGACGCGATGTGCTCGGGCTTCATGAGCATCTTCTTGCGATCGTTCCAACTGTGCACCGCCGCGATGGCCTCGTCCAACGTGTGCACGCCGGACTCGTGCGTTGCCACCCAGTGCACCGACGCCAGCAACTCCATGCCATAGGTCGACTGGTAGCCCTCGATGAGACGCCCCACCCGCTCAACGTGGCCCGCCAGCTCTGCATGCTCCTGCTCCGCGATAAACGCTTCGGCTTCTGCCAGGGCGTCTTCTGTGGGCTCGATCTCGGCCTCGACGACGCCATCACCCAGGCCGCGAATGAAGTGGCCCTCCATCGTGTTCAGCGCATGGCGCAGCGTGTCCGAGTACGGGCCATAGTGGTGCTTCACGAACGGTAGCTTCAGCGGTTCGCCAGCTTCCTGCAGAAAGTACGCAAGCTTCTGCACCTCAATCTTCGACAAACCGTAGTTCAGCTCGCGGTAGGTATCCAGCACCTTCACGATGGCTGCGCGCCCTGACGTCATGCGGGGCCGTTTGGTGTGCACTTCCATGGTCTTCGGGTCCGGCGCGCCGGCAGGCTCGAACAGCCGTACCTCAACCTCGGGCAACGCTTCGAACGCAGCCTCGATCAACGGGCGCACATCGTCCCAATCCAGGCCGCCGTTGCCACACCCCAGCGGAGGGATCGCGATCGACCGAATCCCCAGTCGCTTGACTTGAACGACCAGGTCGACCAGGCCATCGCGGATGAACTCGATCTTCGATGCCCCGCGCCAGTGGCATTTGGTGGGGAAGTTGATGATGTGGTTCGGCTTGACCAGACCGCCAGAGTCGTGAATAAACATGCGGCCCGGGCGCACCTTGCCTGCCTTGCATGCAGCGGCGTACTCGGTGAAGTTGGCGGGCCACTTGTTCTTGAACTGCAGGGCAATGCCCTTGCCCATCACGCCGACACAGTTCACCGTGTTGACGATTGCATCCACGTCGTCTTGCTTGAGCAGATCACCCTGGGTGAGCTTGATCACGATGTCTTGTCCTCAGAAATACCAACTCGGCATCACGGCTACGGCGAATCCTACGCCCGCCTGCGCCATCAGCGCTTGAACCTGCGCCCGACGGGCGGCGTCGATCACGCCCAGACGGGTCATGCAGGAGAGCGGCGTATTGTCCCTGACCAAAAATTCGGCCTGCCGGCGTTCCATACGATCCGCATAGCGCGCGTTCGCAGCGTTGCTCTGCCAGAACTTGCAGTAGCCGTCGAGCTGAGGCGCCTCGGTCAGCAAGTCCCACGCTACAGCCGTGTCGAGGTGAGAAAGATCGGTGTAGGCAATGCTGAACGCCAGCGTCGCGTTCCGGTCGTAGAAGACAAAGGGTTGCCCAAGGCCGACGACGTTTTGCACGGTTGTCTCGAAGTGAACGATGTCACTCTGCCGCCAAGGGCAACCAGCGACACGACCACCGTTGATCGCCAACAGCATCGGCGAGCGTGGCGCGAAGTAGAACGGCACGAAGTCATGCACCAGCCCGCCGGGTGGGTTGGGCACAGTGCGGCCGGCCCGCGCGCCTTGAGCGCCAGCATGTGCGATGTTCTGGTAGTTGATGCCCACCGCAGCGCCGCCGTTCTTCGACACCAATGCGCCCGCAGCGAAGATCGCCGGCAAGTTGGCGATCGCCGTGATGTGGAAGAGTCGCGTGGGCTGCGGGGCGGGCATTCGTTAGCTCCCGGAGCCTGCAGGCATCTCTGGCGCAGCAACAGCACCCCGACCTTCGTACGACATCAGGATCATCGGCTTCGCGCCGTCCAGGTCTGCTTGCGTCGTGAGCGAAAGTTCCAGATCGCCCGTGCCCCAATGCCCTTGTTGGCTGACATCGCGGCCGTGCGCCGGCAGCGGCGCCAACTGCCCCGGATTGAGGTGCAAGTAGAGCAATAGCCGGTTCTTCTGCGGCACCACAGTGGCGAAGTTCTTCAATCGCTTGAAGGCCACGTACAGCTTCAGCTCCTTGCGCTGCACGTCGTCGCCCAAGGACATCACATAGCCCTCCAGCGACGACATGAGCTCGCTCAGGTGGACCGGGAGCAGCGGCAGCCACTCTGCGAAAGATCGGTCACCCGTGCTTGCCTTGGCAGTTGAAACCTCGACGGGTTCAATCTTCGATGCCTTGGTCGCTTTGCCCCCTGCCGCGCGCCCGGCACCGGCGCTGGTCGCGTTAGCCAGCTCCAGCAGCAAAAGCTCGTCACCAAAGCGGCGATACCGGATCAACTCGATGTTGCGGTTGATCTGCTGAACCGCGTGTCCGTCGTATTTGGTGAAGTCGGCGGCGATGCAAACGAGGCGCGGCGCCGTCCAATCAATGGCGTCGGCTGCCGGCTTGCCCAACTGGTCCATCACCAGAAGCTTGAACTCGGCTTGGTGGTCCATCAGCCAATCCAGGTAGAACAAGCCCTGGTTGATGACGTTCTCGCCCATGGACCGCTTGTACTCAAGGATCACAGCGCAGTTGTTCTCGTCCAGGCCAAGCGAGTCGATGCGTCCGGCGTGTGTCTTGCCCGTGGAGTACTCAGTGGCCAGGAAGCGGATGCCGAGCAGGACTTCGAGGTTAGCCTCGATCAGCGATTGAAGTGGCTTCTCCAAGTCGGAGGCGTCGCCTTGCAACTCGACGGCCTTGCCAGCGTTGAGACGGAACAACTTGATGTCGCTCATGCGGCACCTCCCATTTGCTCGGTCGGTGTGCACAGCTCCGAATAGCCCAGGAAACGAAGCTGGGCTCGGGCGGCCGCTGCGTACGGCTGGCTTGGCTCGGTCAACCGCTGCAGCTGGTTTAACTGTCCTCCAAGGGGTAGCTTGGTTGCGAAGACTGCGGAAGCTTCTGCTCCGGAGTCGGCTGCCACCAGCGCGCGTTCCACATGCTCGACCAAATCTTGAACGAGCCGCATAGTTCGCTGCCGCGCGCCGACCAGTCCAGGAAGATCGAGTCCAAGTAGCTTGGCGCTTTCATTGACCCGCTCGCGTTCATAGTCCCCCAAGCAGAGCCTGCTGGGTCCCATCTTCCCGGTGGCTGTCACTTCAATCAGGCGCACATCGGCAAGCTTCGCGGGGTCAAGTAGCACGGGGCGCTCTTCTTCGATGCAACGATCGTCCCATGTTGCGCGCTGGCCGCCATCCATCAGCGGAAACCACGCTCCTTTGCCGACAGTCTCATCGGTGTCATCGTCGCGATTGAGCTGGTTGGACCGCTGCGCGGCAAGCCTGAAGTTCCTCCAGGAGAACGCAAGCCACGGGTAGCCTTCATCGCTCGAATTCGCGCCGCGCTTGGCTTGCCTCTTTGGTCGGTAGTGATCGACATCCTTGAAGGACTGAACACATTCACTCTCGGAGTACCAGCACTTGCCGTACGACATCTTCGCCAGATAGCGAGCAAAGCCGCGCCAGACGTGAGACTTCTTCTCGATGAAGGCAACGCGCTGGTGAGCCGGCAGGGCCTCAAGCTGCGCTTGGGCACGTTCGGCGACGCGCAGCACTTTCTCGGGGATCAGGTTCGGGTCACGGCGGACGAAGATCATTGCTTCGCCTCCGACGTGGTCAGCTGTTTGATCAGCTCCTTCATCGCGCGCTGTCGCGCTTCAAGCTCGACAGGGCTGAGCGGCGGCCTGTCAGCATAGCGAAGGTCGTGCCATGCCCTGAGGAAATCCTGGTACAGCGGTTCTCGGTCTTCGTTGAGAAAACCAAGTCTGGCGAGTTGATCGTTCAACTCGATCAGGCGGCGCTGCTGGGCGTCCGCCCGATCGACCAACTGGGACAGTTCGTTGCGCTCGTCGACCAGCCGCTGGGTGTCGACATCGAGGCTGGTCGAAAGGCCAAAGACTTCGGTCAAGTTTGCGGTGAAGCCCATGCCTTTCGGGTCGGCATACGGCGCGGATGCCGTTACTCGCCCGTCCGCAGATTGCGTGATCACCCGCACCTCATCACGCGTCAGCGCGGAGATCGTCAGTGGGTTGTGAGACGTCAGCACGATTTGGCACTGGCCCTTCTCCGCCGCGATGCCCGTCCAGTCCTCGATCAGCTTCAAGTAGCTGTGCTGCCAATGCGGGTTCAGGTGCGTGTCCGGCTCGTCCAACAAGAACAAGGCGCGCTTGCCCCGCGACACGCGGATGAGACCCAGCACCATCAGCAGTTGGCGCTCGCCGTCGGACAAGTCTGCAAAGCCCACATCGCCACTGGCATCGTTGCCGCGAGTCACCCATACCAACATCTCGCGAACCAGATCGGAGATGTCCATCGCCTCCAGGGCGTAGAACATCTCGCGCTCGTTCTTGAAGTTCTGGGCTACGCGCTTCAGGTGCTGCAGCGAGGGCAGGAACGTGGCGAACTGCGGCTCAGACTGCTTCTTGTCTCGGTAGTCGTCCACCGCATTGCCTTCAAGTGCCAGCGGGTGAAATGCGACCTCTTGGAATCGCCTGGCCGTGCTCCCAGCTGGACCACCCGCGCCCCACAAGTCCTGGGCACTTGTCTTCTTGCCCTTGGCAAACCAAGGCTCTCGAAACAAGCCGAGCAACGAGTGGAAGCCCGTGATGCCCAACTTGGTGGCGAGCTCTTCGGTGACCTGCTCGTCGGGGAAGGCGAACAGCGCCATTAGGGCCAGCACGCCGTGAATGGGGCGGCAATAGAACAAGCGCCTCGCGGTCTGAGCCTGAGCGACCGAGGCTTGGTCTTCCTCGACTTTGATGGCGTCGTAGTAGCGGCGTTGGTGGCTGTCGAACAGTGCCTCCAGGCGACGGCTGCCGCCGGAGTAGTAGCCGAACACCAGGTCAGGGAACCACTCGGTCTTGCGCTTCTCGAACTCGGAACGCCTGATCTCCTGCCCGTTCACGCTGATGGCAGGCTCGCCCGGCACATTGCTCAAGGCCACCGTGGGTGGCTCAGGCACCGTGTGGCCCTGGGGCTGGATGCGGTACTCCAGCCGATAGCGAAAGCGCGGCTCGTTGCGACGCATGTCCACCCAGCGGAACGCCTGTGTGATGGCCTCGATCAGATTCGACTTTCCCGCCCCGTTCTGCCCAATGAGCACCGTGGTCAGCTGCCGTTCGTCGAAGTTAACCTCCAACTGCTTCAGGTTCTTGAATCCGTCGATGTAGACCTTATCCAGCCGCATGGCCTGGCTCCAAGGTGGTCTTGTTGTCGGTCACGTGGCCCTGCGCCACCTCCCAAGCCAGTTGCTTGTAGAAGTCGGCCACCGGCAGTTCGGACATCTGGAATAGCGCTTCGGCGGTGGCCGGTGTGCCCAGACGGCGCAGGTGGTCGGCCAAGTAGGGGTGGCCCATCACGTCATCGTCTTGGCGGCTCTTGGTCATGGCAGCGGTTTCCTTTGGGGCGCGTGGCGCAATCTCTCGTGGTGGCGGCCGCAACTTGGGCACCACTGGCGATGTAGCGCGCAGCGCGGCGATGCGCCTCAGCAAGTCGCTGGCGGGTTCGTCGTTTGGGTCCTGCGGCACCAACTCACCGCGGAAGGCCTTGGCAAGGGTTAGCGGCATGAGCCGGTGGGCTTGGGCTATGGCAGCGGCGTGGCTTGCTCTGATCTGATCGGCGAATTTGAAGAGGGCATCGACGCGGCGAACGATTTCCACCTGTTCAACCAATGGGGGAAGGAAAACTTCCAGCTCCCGGACTCGATCACAGTTCAATGCCTTCGGGCCTGAGCCATTTCCTTTGGTCCGTGTCGTCTCGTATTGGCGCTGAAACCAGTACCAGAGGTACCTCGACTCCATCAGTTCTGGCACTGGAATCACCCCGGCAACGTTTTGGTTTATGCATGCCTGAATGTCGAGCAGCGCCGACTGTCCCCGCGTCTTACCCTCTCCGATCATCGCAATAAGCACCGTTCCTTTGGGAAGAAGGCGCACCGACGAGTTCTGGAACCCAGCAGTGGTGATCGATTCTCTTGTTTGCCGAATCATCCCGTTTGCAACTTCGCCTGAACTAACCCAAGGAATATCTCCATTCCAATATTGAGCCACGCCTCTTGAGGGTGTGCTGCCGTTGGTGACGGTTCCGACCACTCCGACGTGGGTTCGCAGCCAACCCGGCGGCAGGGCCGAGCCACCAGGCTGCGGCGGATGGTTAAGCAGAAACTGTTGCAACTTCCTCTTTGCAGCGCCCACTTCAGCGCCTAGCCGGGCGGCGAGTACGCCTTCTGCACTTAAGTCCTGGGTGGGCGAGCCCGAGGCCTCTGTCAATGCGCCGGCCATTGCGGCATCCAACACAGCCTGCCGAAACCGCTTAAGCAAGGCCGGCATGGCATCCAGGCGGTCATTGCAGGCTTGGATTCGGGCCAGCAGGGTGTCCAGTTGGTCGGTGATGCGGGTCTGCTCGGCTATGGGAGCTACTGGCATAGCCGTTTCAGCAATGGCCGCCCGGCTCAGTTCGATCTGGTTGGTCGTGCCATCGCACATGTCCAAGATCTTGTTCTGGACGGCCGGACTCCGAATCCAACTGAACAGGTACCGCGGCTGAATCTCTGATGTGGGCCGAACTATCGTCACGTGAGAGTCCACCACTTTGGCGGGTGTGCAATCGCGCTCTTGGATGAGGTACGCCCTGCCAACAGTCCCGGTTCCAGTGCTGTTCCAGAGCACGTCTCCCGCCCGGATGTATCGCGCGGCGTCCCAGGCGTCGATCTGATCTGGGTGAATGAACTTCAGGTGCTGCGCATCAAGCCGATTCCAGCGGATGCACTTCTGGTTCACGACTGGCAAGTCACTGCGGTCCGCGTACCTGGGAGACTTCCCGCGCTGGATGTACTGCGCAAGGTCTCCAATCGTGGACCATGCCCAGGAGGCTGGCAGCTCACTCATTGTCCGCGGCCTCAGTCACTGGCAACTCCTCGGCAAGCAAGTCTTCCAGCGCGGCGTCGGGGTCCTCTCCCAACTCATCGAGCAGGGCGCGCAGGTCCGTCACAGCTGCACTCAATTCGCGCAACGCCAATCGGGCGACAAGCGCCGGCTCTTCGCCTTGCTGCTGCGCGGTTTCACCGCGGTCGTCTTTGAGCCAGTTGATGTCTAGGTTGTCACCGCGTTGCGCAATCTGTTCCCGGGTGAATCGGCGCCAACGGCCGACTTCACCGGTGTCCTTGCGCTGCTCTAGTGCAGCTTGGCCACCGTATGCGTCGTCGCCGAACACGTCCTCGAACTTGTCGTGCAGCTGCATGGCTGGAGCATCGGCCGGCGTGCGGAAGTAGTCGCGCGTGAAGGGCGTGCGCTTGCCGAACTGCGGCATGTTGGCGCGCATGTCGTACACCCACACTTCCTGGGTGTTGCCCTTGTCCGTCTCGCCTCGGGTGAAGAACAGCACGTTCGTCTTCACGCCCTGTGCGTAAAAGATGCCAGTGGGCAGACGCAGGATGGTGTGCAGGTTGCACTTGTCCATCAGGTCGCGCCGGATGTCGGTGCCGACATTGCTCTCGAACAGCACGTTGTCGGGCAACACCACGGCCGCGCGACCACCCGGCTTCAACGTGCGGTAGATGTGCTGCAGAAAGGCAAACTGCTTGTTGCTGGTCTCATAGGTCAGGTCGGTACGGGTGGGCAGGCCGCCGCCCTTCTTGGTGCCGAAGGGCGGGTTCGACAAAACCAGCGTGGCCTTCGGCAGCTTGTTGTGGTCGTCGCTCAGCGTGTCGCCATAGGTCACGCCGCCTTCAATGCCGTGCAACAGCATGTTCATCAGCGCCAAGCGGTGGGTGTCTTGCACCAGCTCCATGCCGTGGAAAGTGTTGTTGCGGTAGCGACGTTGAGCCTCGTCCTTGAGGCCGTAGATGTCGTTGTGCTGACGCAGGTAGTTGTTCGCGGCAATCAGGAAGCCGCAGGTGCCGGCAGCCGGGTCCTGGATCACGTCATCCAGTTGCGGCTTCATCACCGCGACGATGCTGTCGATCAAGTGGCGCGGGGTGAAGTACTGGCCCGCGCCGCTCTTCTTCTCGCCGGCATTGCGTTCCAGCAGGTCTTCGTACATGTCGCCCAGATCGTCGCGATCAACGCTGTACCAGTCCAATCCGTCGATGTCGGTCACCAGTTTGCTCAGCGTGGCCGGCTTGGTGATAAAGGTGTTGGCGTTGGCGTAGATCTCCTGCACGGCGCCGCGGCCGTGCAGACCGTAGTCCAACAGCATCTCTTTGTAGGTATCCAGGCGCTCGGGCGCCGAGGCGCTGAGCAGGTCGTCCCAGCGGGTGCCGGGTTGCTCGACCGGCGGCTCGGATTTCTTGGGCCGTTTCCACACCTTGAGCCGGTCTTCCTGGCCGGTCTCTTTCATCATTTTCAGGAAGAGCAGGTAGGTCAGCTCGCTGAGGTATTGGTGGTAGGTGACGCCATCGTCGCGCAGCACGTGGCAGAGCGACCAAAGTTTGGCGCCGATGTCTAGCGCGGCAGTGTGGTTGGACATGGGAGATTGGTTGTTCAGCGTTGGGCAGACTCGGGCGGTGCGGCCCAGAGCGCGTCATTGAAGGCTTCGAGCACGGGTTGGAGCTGGTCGTTGAAGACCTTGTCCAAGCGATTGAAACCACCGCCCTCCCGCTTGAAGATCAGGTCAGGGTCGTCCAGCGCCGCACGGTCCACCAGCACATTGGCTTTGGTCTGCGCAGCGAGGCGTTTGAGCCAGTCGCGCTGCGGGGTGGTCCAAGGCTTTCCGTGCGGCGGGTGGCTCAGCAGGTGCTGCAATGCACGGTCCACACGTTCGCTGTACGGCAGCAAGGCGTCGCCAATAGCCGCTTGGCGAATGTAGCCAACGATGCGCGCGGCGATGTCTTGGTTGGTCACCTCGCGCCACGCGGCGGCGAGGTTGGTTTCGGTGAAGCCGGCGCGGTCCAGCGCGAGCACCAGTTCGCGCAGTTGCACGCGGGTCAGCTCGCGCGGGCGGGTGAGCACGGTCACCAGCGCCGGGATGTCGTTGCTGTGGCTCTTGATGTAGGCGCCGAACTCGCGCAGATAGTCCTCGGGCTTCTTGGCCTTGCCATAGCCGCGCTCTGCGCTGGTCAGTGCGTCGGCATGCTCGGACACGTACAAGGCGCGTGCCGGTCCGTCG
This sequence comes from Burkholderiales bacterium, assembly GCA_038227445.1. Classification (GTDB taxonomy): domain Bacteria; phylum Pseudomonadota; class Gammaproteobacteria; order Burkholderiales; family Burkholderiaceae_C; genus LMDS01. Next base: position 32,106 of record JBBRPV010000002.1, read on the forward strand.
GATTGCCGGTCGAGCAGTTCGCCGAGTTCGGGGTTTTGGACAAACCAGGTTGCCACATCAGACAGCGGCATGGCCTTCAGCTTCTGGATGAACGCGCTGGGCGCCATGCCGGCCTTGACCTCGAAGTCTTGCCGATCGCGGTCTGACAAGTGCCGCTTCTTGCGCTGCAGCTTGGCCAGGAACTGGTCACGCGCCAGCGCCGTGGCAGATTCGTCCTTGAGCGTTGCCAGTTCGTGAGCCAGTTGGGTGAAGCTGATCTTGGGGTTCACGACGACGGGCTTCATCGCCGTCATGTCGCCGATCGCCTCGAAGATGCGCACGGCATCGAAAACGCGGAACGAGTCCTTCACCTCGACGCCACCGAAGTCGCACAAGCGAGTGGCCCGGCCCAGCATTTGGTCGAACAAGATGCGGCTGTTGACCTGGCGCAGGAATACCAAGTTGCATATCTCGGGCACGTCGATTCCAGTGGTGAGCAGATCCACGGTCACGGCGACGTTGGGCAGGCGTTCGTTCTTGAACCGCCGAATCAATTGCAGTGGCTTGTCTGCCGCGCCCGTGATCTTGATGACGGCGTCGTCTTCAACGCTGCCGTACTGGGCCGCGAATGCCGCCTTGAGCAGATCGACCACCAGGTCAGCGTGACTGTCGGTGACGCAGAAGATGAGCGTCTTGCGGCGTGACGCCGGGTCCAGCTCCTGCGCCAGGTAGTTGCAGACGACCTCGTTGAACGGACGCGTGATGACCTTGCGATTGAAGTCTTCGACCTTGAGCTTGATCTCGTCGGGCGTCTTGAACAACTCGATCTGCTGGCGGCCGGTGTTGTAGACCTTGACCTCTTCGCCCACCTTCCACGTCATGCCTTCGGTGGAGAGCTGGGTGTAGATCTGGACCGGGGGCTCGTAGTCGACCAGCCAGCCGTCGACCACCGCCTCTCGGTAGCCGTAGGTGAAGACCGGTGCGGCGAAGACCTGGGTGGTGTGCAGAGCAGGCGTGGCCGTCAGGCCGATCTTGACGGCATCGAAGTAGTCGAGCACGCGTCGGTACTTCGAGATGTAGTCGTCATAGCCGCGGAAGCTCAGTTCAGTATCGGACAGCTCGCGGTCCAGCAGGTAGCCGCGATGGCATTCGTCCACCACGATGCAGTCGTACTGGTCGATCGGCGGCGGCTGCGAACCCTCGGCGGAGTACAGCACGCGTTGCACCATCCCTTGTACCGTGGCCAGATGAACGGCTGTGTCGCCGTCGGGCTGCTGGTCTTCAAGCTCCTTGATGCCGAAGATGTCGGCAAAGGTCTGGAGCCGCTCCATCCGTGTGTCTTTGAAGGCGTTGGCGGCCTGCTCGCCCAGCGCCGAACGGTCCACCAGGAACAGGATGCGCCGAAAGCGTTGCGCCTTCAGCAGGCGGTAGATGAGCGCGATACAGGTCTTTGTCTTGCCCGTACCCGTGGCCATGGCCAGCAGGATCGCGCGTTGGCCGTCGCGGATGCTGGCTTCTGTGGCACGGATGGCCTGCTCCTGGTACGGACGCAAGGGGAAGCCATAGTCGAAGGGTGCGTTGGCCAGCGCCGCGTGAGCACGTGCCTCATCGCGCTGCAAGAGCGCACTCAGGCCCTCCGGCGTGTGCCAGCCATCGAGCGCATGGCCCAAGTTCTCTGGCCGCCGCAGGTCACAGAACCAGACACCGCTCTGCTGAGCCAGTTGGCGCAGATACGGACGGCCGTTGGACGAGAACACGAACGGCACGCGGTACGAAGCGTCAGCGCCGTAGTTGTCGGCGGGGAGCTCGATCTTGGCCGCAGGCCTGAGACCACGGCTGTAGCGCTTGGCCTGCTGCAAGGCCGCAGACACGTCGATGTTCTTGCGCTTGGCTTCCACGATGGCTACGGGCGCAAGACCGATGAAGAGCACGTAGTCCGCCGGCCCGGTCTCCGTCGGCCATTCGGCGATGGCCAGGTTCTGTCCGCGCTGCGGGCGCGCGCCCTTGGCGAACGTGAGCTGAACCGAATTCACCTTCCAGCCGGCGGCGCCGAGTTGTTCGTCGATGAGCCGACGCGTGTCGCTCTCGCTGATCTGGATGACGGCAGCCGCCGAATTGGCTGCGGCAACGAGCTTGGCGAAGGTCTGGGTCGGCTTCGCAACCGCCTGTGCTTGAAGAGCTTCAAGTCGCCTCAGGAGTTCGCTCTTCGAGGCCTCTGCCTCAGCGGCCATCGCCTCCCAGAACGCACGATCACCCTCGGCCTGTTTGGCCTGGGCTTGGACCTGGTCAAGCGCCTGGGCCGTGTCCTGATGTGCAGCGCGATACTGGGCCAACTCGACGCGCAGCACGTCCAGTTCGGCCTTGAGTTCGGCCCCTTCATTCGCAGGCGGCACCGGCGGCTGGAAGGGGCCGGACTTGAAGGCTGGGTCTTTGAACGTTCGATGGAACCAGACGCTGAGTTGCCAAGTGAGCCGCAGGCCGAGCAATGCGGTTCGGTGATCCCCCGCCAAACGATGGTTGGCATCGTTGCCCGACTTGCGTACTTCGGTGAACAAGCCACCCACTTCGCGCGGAACGATGCCTTGATCCTGCAGGCGCCGAAGCAGGTCGACCTGCTTCTCTTCGGACGAAGTGAAAAGACCAACGCTTGAGGCCACCAACTGCGCGAGCAGTTCGGTCAGTTGGCGCAGCTTCAACAAGCAGGTGTTGGGGTCTTCAGCGAAGTAGCGCTCCGCAAGCAGACCGAGGCGCACGAGCTGCTCGTCATGCGCCCGAAGGTGCGTGAAGTTGCTCTGTTGCATGCTCCCAGCCATGACCGCCTTACCTTCCCTCTACAAAGGATTGCGGGGACACCACGCGCGCTTGCATGCCTGCACCGCGTTGCAGCGCCTTGTCGCCCGTCACGAGGAGCAAGTCTGCCCTGGCGGCGAGCAACTCCCACAGCAACTGGTCACCCGGATCAGGCGCTGGCGGAGCGGCGACCGGCGCCAGCACGATGGCATGCTGAGCGATATCGGTGAGCAGTGTCTCGACCTCAGCAACCGTCAACCCATGCAGTTTGCGAAGATCAGGCCGCACGAGCACGGTGCGGTACTCGGCCAGCAAAGCCTCGGACACGACGAAGGGGAAAGCCGCCATGAGCATGCCATCCAAGATGCGCGCCACGGGCGACGCATCGTTCCCGGTCAACAGACCAGCCACGCCAACATTCGTGTCGACAATGATTGCCGGGCGGCTCACGACTTGCGCCGCACCGCTCGTACGTGCTCTTGGGCCACGGCGGCCGCCCGAGCCTCAGTCAGCTTGCTGTGCGCCCGTGCGCGGACCACCAAGTCGCGCGCATCTTCGCGCGATTTGATGCCGTAGAAATCCAGGCTCTCGTCGATCAGTTGCCCGATGGTCTTGCCGCGCTGCGCGGACGCTTCTTTGAGCGCTCGGTAGCGGGCTTCAGACAGGGTGATGGTCAGTCGGCTCATGCCAGCCTCACTTTGGTGCTTTCACACCAATATGTTAGCGCAGCGCTTGGGGAGCGCGGCAAACCTGTGGGATGCAGTGAGACGCTTTGAGGCGCTACATCAAAACGATGTCGTATTGCTCCGGCGAACCCAGTGCTTCGGCCTGCAGCGAGATCGGCTTGCCTATGAAATCTGAGAGTCCGGCCAGGTGGGTGCTCTCTTCGTCAAGCAGCATCTCGACCACTGCGGCCGACGCGATCACGCGAAACTCTTTCGGATCGAACTGACGCGCTTCGCGCAATATCTCGCGCAGGATGTCGTAGCACACCGTGCGCGGCGTTTTAACCTGCCCCTTGCCTTCACAGGTGGGGCACACCTCGCACAGCATGTGCGCCAGCGACTCACGGGTGCGCTTGCGCGTCATCTCCACGAGCCCCAGCTGCGTGAAGCCGCTGACCGTGATCTTGGTGCGATCACGAGCGAGCTGCTTGCGCAGCTCGGCGAGCACCGCCTGCTGGTGGTCCACTCGCGTCATGTCGATGAAGTCGATGATGATGATGCCGCCCAGGTTGCGCAGGCGCAATTGGCGCGCTATGGCCTGGCCAGCCTCTAGGTTGGTCTTGAAAATCGTGTCGTCGAAGTTGCGCGCACCCACAAAACCGCCGGTGTTCACGTCGACCGTGGTCAGCGCCTCGGTCTGGTCGATGATGAGGTAGCCGCCCGACTTCAGGTCCACGCGCCGCTTGAGCGCGCGCGCGATCTCTTCGTCGATGTTGAAGAGGTCGAAAATCGGCCGCTCTCCTGCGTAGTGCGCAAGCTTTGCCACAGAGGTTGGCGTGAACTCGTGGCCGAACTTTGACAACAGATCGAACTGCAGCAGCGAATCCACGCGAATGGTCTGCGTGGCGTCGTGTGCCAGATCGCGCAGCACGCGCTGCACGAGGCTCAGGTCTTGATGCAAGAGGTTGCCGGCCGGCGACTTGAAGCTGCGCTCGCGCACCGCTGCCCAAGTCTTGCGCAGGTAGCGGATGTCGTCGGAGAGTTCTTCGTCGCTCGCCTCTTCGGCGTTGGTGCGCAAAATGAACCCACCCTGCGGCCCGCCCCCCTCGGGCACCCGCGCCAACACGCCCATGCGGGCACGCAGCTGCTCGCGCAGCTCGGGTGAGCCGATCTTCTGCGAGATGCCGATGTGATCGTCTTGCGGCAAGAACACGAGCAGGCGCCCGGCGATGCTGATCTGCGTGGAGAGCCGCGCGCCCTTGGTGCCGATCGGGTCCTTGATGACCTGCACGGTGAGCGTTTGCCCTTCAAACACAAGCCGCTCAATTGGCGTGGGCGGCGTGTTGGCGCTGGCGCCATGGTCGCCGCGCGCGGCACCGAAGCTGCCTCTCGGTATGACGCCGTTGACCTGCACATCGGCCACGTGCAGGAAGGCCGCACGGGCCAACCCGATGTCGATGAAGGCCGACTGCATGCCGGGCAGCACGCGCGCCACGCGCCCGGCGTAGATGTTGCCGACGAGCCCGCGCTCGAGCGCGCGTTCTATGTGCAGCTCTTGCATCGTGCCGTTTTCAACCACGGCGACGCGCGTTTCCTGGGGGGCCCAGTTGATGAGAATGTCTTGCATGAGCACTGGGCCTGTCTCTTGTGATGGCCGGCGTTCGCTGCGGTTCAGAAGCCGCCGACGCCCGCTACTTTAAGCAGTTGTGCCGTCTCGTACAGGGGCAAACCCATGATACCGGAGTAGCTGCCCTCGATGCGCTCGATCCAGGCCGCCACGGCGCTTTGCACCGCGTAAGCTCCGGCCTTGCCGAACGGCTCGCCACTCGCCACATAGGCGTCGATCACGGCTTCGGGCATCAGCGCGAAACGCACACGCGACGTGCTCGCGGCACGCCATTCGCCACCCGCAGCGCCAACCGTCACGGCCGTGATCACGCGGTGCGTCTTGCCAGACAAGAGGCGCAGCGTGCGCCCTGCGTCGGCCGCATCGAGCGGTTTGCCGAGGATGCGCCGGCCGAGCACCACCGTCGTGTCGGCACAAAGAATCGGAGCGTCGGGCAAGCCAGACTTACGCAAGCGCAGGCGCGCCGCCCACAGCTTGGCGCGGGTCACGCGCTCGACGTAAGCATTGGCGAGTTCGCCGGGTTTTTCGACTTCGAGCGATTCGGCATCTTCGTCGGGGCGCGGCAGCAGCAGTTCGTGGCGCACGCCAATCTGGTCGAGCAGCTGGCGCCGGCGCGGGCTTTGCGAAGCGAGGTAGATGAAAGGCGGTGCGTCTGTGAGCGCGTCACTCATGGCGGGTCATTCACGGTGGTAAGGATGGTTCACCATCACGGTCCAGCCCCGGTAGAGCGCCTCTGCCAGCAGCACGCGAACGAAGGCGTGCGGCAGTGTTAGCTCAGACAAGCGCAGGGTTTCGTCGGCGCTTGCTTTCAGGGACACATCGAGCCCGTCGGGACCGCCGATCAGCAAGGCCACGTCTCGGCCGTCGCGCTGCCAGGCCCGCATGCGCGCCGACAAGGCCAGCGTGGTCACGCGTTCGCCGCGCTCGTCGAGCACCACGCGGCGCACGCCGCGTGGCAAGGCGGCTTCGATGCGCACGGCCTCGGCGAGCATCAACTTCTCGGGCGTCTTCGAGCCGCGCGCCTCGGCCTTCACGGCCTTCAGTTCGAGCCGCATTTCCGCCGGAAAACGTTTCGCGAACTCGGCGTAAGCGGTGTCGGCCCACGCTGGCTGGCGCTGACCCACCGCCACCAGCAGCAGCTTCATTTCCGCGAAGGCGCCTTTCGGGCAGGAGTCTTCTTCGCCGCTGCAGTCCTGACGGGCGCAGCCTTGCGCACGAGCGGCGCCTTCTTCTTAGCGGCCGGAGACTTGGCCGACGCCTTCTTGACGCCGACCACCCGCGTGACCGTGGCGCGCGGCGCCGGAGCGGTGGGTTTACGCGGTGCGGCGCGCGTGGCGACGGCCGACTTCTTCGCGACAGCCTGCGGCGCCGTCGTCTTTGCAGCCGCCGTCTTTGCAGTCGATGTCTTTGCAGCCGCCGTCTTTGCAGCCGATGTCTTTGCAGCCGGCGCCTTTGCCGCCGGGATCTTCGCGGCCGCTTTCTTCGCTGCAGGCGCCGCAGCCGCCTTCTTCGCCGCCGGCTTGCGAGCCTTGGCGGGCTTGTCGACTTCGGCGGCCTTCACGAGCCTGGTCACGCCCGATTCGATCTTCATGCTGACCGGCTTACCGCCCCAAATTTCTTCTAGGTGGTAGTAGTCGCGGATGGTCGGTTGCATCACGTGCACCACGGCGGCGCCGCAATCTACGATGATCCATTCACCGTTGCTCTCGCCCTCGGTGCGTGGCACCGAGAACCCTGCCGCCTTGACCGCTTCGCGCACGCTGGAAGCCAGCGACTTGGTCTGCCGATTGCTCGTGCCCGAAGCGATGATCACGCGTTCGAACAGGGCAGACAAATGCTCAGTGTTGAAGACGACGATGTTCTGGGCTTTCACATCTTCCAGACCATCGACGATGGCGCGTTGCAGTTTACGAATGTCCATTCAGCTCCCGGGAGGCCCTTGGTAAAGGTGGTGGCGGTCAATATACCGTGCCACGGCCGGTGGCACCAAATCAGTGACCGGCAAGCCGGCATTGATGCGCTTGCGAATATCGGTCGATGAGACGCTCATCATCGGCAGTGACACGGCTGCGTGCGGCACTTGCAGCACGTGCGGGTCGGCCAGCAAAGGCGCATCGGGCCTGTTGGCAACGGCCAACGTGACGCGGCCGAGCAGCTCCTGCCAGCCGTGCCAGGTGTGGAAGGCCGCGTACTGGTCTTGCCCCAGCACGAGGAACCACTCCGCACCGATCTGTTGGTCTTCTTGCTCACGCGCCTGCAGCTTGAGCACCGTGTCGAGCATGTAGCTCGGGCCCTTGCGGTCCAGCTCGCAGCGATCAAGCGCGAAGTGTGGAATGCCTTTGATCGCAAGCTGCACCATCGCTTCGCGGTGCACGGACGGCGTCAGCGCGCGCTCCTTCTGCCAGGGCTGACCGGCTGGCACCCAGCGCAATTCGTCGAGCTTGAGCTCGGCCAGCGCCAAGCTCGCCAGCGCGACATGCGCGTTGTGCACCGGGTCGAAGCTGCCACCGAAGATGCCAATGCGGCGAGGCCCCTTCTTGAGTGTCACGCGGGTGCCCAGTCGGCCCAGTCGCGCGGGCGCAGGAAGTCGCTGTACAAGCGCGCTTCCGGTGTGCCGGCTTCGGGCTTCCAGTTGTAGCGCCACTTCACGACCGGAGGCATCGACATCAGGATGCTTTCGGTGCGGCCGCCAGACTGCAGGCCGAACAGCGTGCCGCGATCAAACACCAGGTTGAACTCGACGTAACGCCCGCGCCGATAGGCCTGGAAGTCGCGCTCGCGCTCGCCGTAGGGCATGGCGTTGCGGCGCTGCACGATCGGCAAGTAGGCACCGAGCAGCGCATCTCCGACAGCACTTGTCATCGCCAAACCTTGATCGAAACCCAGCTCGGAAAAGTCGTCGAAAAACACCCCGCCGATGCCACGCGGCTCGTCGCGGTGCTTGAGAAAGAAGTACTCGTCGCACCAGGCCTTAAAGCGCGGGTACTTGTCGGCACCGAAGGGTGCGAGCGCGTCACGGTTCACATTGTGGAAGTGCGCCGCGTCTTCTTCGAAACCGTAGTAGGGCGTCAGGTCCATGCCGCCACCGAACCAGGTGACGGGCTCGCCACCGCTCGGGAAAGCAGCGAGCATGCGCACGTTCATGTGCACGGTCGGCACATACGGGTTGCGCGGGTGAAACACGAGCGAAACACCCATCGCCTCGAACGGTGCGCCGGCCAAATCGGGCCGGTGCTGCGTGGCCGAGGGAGGCAGCGTCTTTCCCTTGACATGCGAGAAGCTGCAACCGCCGCGCTCGAGCAAAACGCCGTCTTCGAGCAGCCGCGAGCGGCCTTCGCCTTCAAGCATGCCACCCGGCTCGCGTTGCCAAGCATCGGTGTTGAAAGCCTGGCCGCCTGCCGCTTCCATGCCGGCGACGATGCGGTCCTGCAAGCCCAGAAGGTAGGTGCGAACGGCTTGTGTGTTCATCTTTTACTGCCTTTGTCGTCGAAGCGAATGGGGGCTGCCAGTGCCGCCCGCCCGCCGATGCGGCGGCCAAATTCTTCGCCGATCATCTGCGTGTCGAACCGCGTTTTGCGCCGACCGTCGTCAAGAAGCGCGAGCCCGAGAAGGCAGTTCGATTCAACGCTTAGCAGCCCGGTGCCCGATGTCGCGGCGGAACAGCGCACCGTCAAATCGAATGCCGTTCAGCACTTCGTAGGCGCGCTGCTGCGCTTGCCTGACGGAGTCGCCAAGTGCCGTCACGCACAAGACGCGACCACCCGATGTGACCGCTGCGTCGGAACGCGGCTCGGTGCCGGCGTGGAACACCATCGCGTCGGGCGCTTCAGGCGGCAGGCCGGTGATGGTGTCGCCCTTGCGTGGCTGCAGCGGGTAGCCGCCGGCGGCCATCACCACGCCAAGCGCAACCCGGCGATCCCAGTCGAGTTTGACCTGGTCCAGCGTGCCGTCGGTTGCGTGCATCAGCACGTCAAAGAGGTCGCTCTTGAGCCGCATCATGATCGGCTGGGTTTCCGGATCGCCGAGGCGGCAGTTGAACTCCACGGTGCGCGGCTGGCCTTGCGCGTCGATCATCAGCCCGGCGTACAAGAAGCCGGTGAATGTGATGCCGTCTTTGGCCATGCCGGCGATGGTGGGCAACACGATTTCGTGCATGGCGCGGGCGTGCACGTTGGGCGTGACGACCGGCGCCGGCGAATACGCGCCCATGCCGCCGGTGTTCGGGCCCTCGTCGTTGTCCAGCAGGCGCTTGTGGTCCTGGCTGGTGGCCAAAGGCAGCACGTGTTTGCCGTCGCAAAGCACGATGAAGCTCGCTTCTTCGCCCTCAAGAAACTGCTCGATCACCACGCGCGCCTGGCCGTCGTTGTGCTGCACCCCGAGTTTGTTCTCGGTGCCGCCCAGCATCCAGTCGATCGCTTCGTGCGCCTGCGCCAGCGCCGTCGCGACCACCACACCCTTGCCAGCGGCTAGGCCGTCGGCCTTGATGACGATGGGCGCGCCTTTGGCGTCCACATAAGCATGCGCCGCATCCGCATCGGTGAAACTTGCAAAGGGCGCGGTCGGAATGCCGTGACGCCGCATGAATTCCTTGGCGAAGTTCTTCGAGCTTTCGAGCTGCGCGGCCGCTCTGGTCGGCCCGAAAACACGCAGTCCGCGGGAGCGAAACAGGTCAACAATGCCCCCAGCCAGCGGCGCTTCTGGCCCAACGACGGTGAGCGCTATCTTCTCGGCCTGAGCGAAGTCGGCCAATGCCGGGTGGTCGGTGATGGCCAGGTTTTCCAGCCGAACGTCGGCGGCCGTACCACCGTTGCCCGGCGCCACGAACACCTTCTGCACTTTGGGTGACTGCACGAGCTTCCAGGCCAGCGCATGTTCGCGCCCGCCATTGCCGATGACGAGGGCCTTCATGCCGACCTCAGCGGAGCCGCCTCAGGGAGATCGGGCGTTGCCGCGCAAGACCACGAACGAAGGTGAGTCAAGGGCATCATTCCGCGCTCATTTCGGCGTTGTGATACAGGTCTTGCGTGTCGTCGAGGTCTTCGATCATGTCAAGCAGCTTTTGCATGCGCTGCGCGTCTTCGCCGGCGAGTGCCACCGCGTTTTCGGCCCGCATCGTGACACCGGCCACATCGGGCTTCATGCCCGCCGCTTCCAGGGCGGCCTTCACCGCTTCGAACAGCGGCGGCGAGCACAGCACTTCGATCGCACCTTCGTCGTCGCTGATCACGTCGTCGGCGCCGGCTTCAAGCGCCACTTCCATCACCTTGTCTTCATTGGTGCCGGGAGCGAAGACGAACTGCCCGCAGTGCTTAAACTGGAACGCGACAGAGCCTTCGGTGCCCATGTTGCCGCCGCACTTGCTGAAGGCGTGGCGCACCTCTGCCACGGTGCGCACTTTGTTGTCGGTCATGCAGTCAACAATGATCGCGGCGCCACCGATTCCGTAGCCCTCGTAGCGAATTTCTTCATAGCTCACGCCTTCGAGGTTGCCCGTGGCCTTGTCGATGTTTTTCTTCACCGTGTCGGCCGGCAAGTTCGCCGCCTTGGCCTTCTCAACCGCGAGGCGCAGTCGCGGGTTCAGGGCCAGGTCGCCCCCGCCCTGGCGCGCGGCCACGGTGATTTCACGGATGACGCGGGTCCAGATCTTGCCGCGTTTTTCGTCTTGCCGGCCTTTGCGGTGCTGGATATTGGCCCACTTGGAATGACCTGCCATGCCGTTGTTGGCGGCCTTTCGGCCGCTGATCTCGATTTTGCGGAATGGGCATTTTAGGGTCCGCGCGCAGCGCGCCTTGGCGCACGGCAGCAACGCCATGGCGCCAGTAAACTGCTCTCCCCTGAGCACCGATAAAAGCACCCCATGGCCGAGCCCATACTGATCGCCCAGCGCACGGTCTCAACGAACGAGACCGTCGAGTGTTTCATGTTGCCCGCGCTGGCCAACCGCCACGGCCTGATCACCGGCGCCACCGGAACGGGCAAAACCATCACGCTGCAGACGCTGGCCGAAAGCTTCAGCCAGCGCGGCGTGCCGGTCTTTATGGCCGACGTTAAAGGCGACCTGACGGGCATCTCGCAGGCTGGCAAGGTCAGCCCAAAGCTCTCGGCGATTCTGAAGGAGCGGGGCATCGAGCCGCCCTCCTCGGCCGCCTGCCCAACCACGCTCTGGGATGTGTTCGCCGGCGCAAAGGGCGGTGATGGCACGGGCGCCACCCTAGCTCAAGGCCACCCGGTCCGTGCCACTGTCAGCGACATGGGCCCGCTGCTGCTCGCCCGCATGCTCGCGCTCAACGAAACCCAGCAAGGCGTGTTGCAGCTCGTTTTTAAAATTGCCGACGACAACGGCCTCTTGCTCCTCGACCTGAAAGACCTGCGCGCCATGCTGCAGTACGTGGGCGACAACGCGGGCCAGTTCACCACCGAATACGGCAACGTCAGCGCAGCCAGCATCGGCGCCATTCAGCGCGGCGTGTTGCAGATCGACGAGCAGGGAGGCGACCGGTTCTTCGGCGAGCCCATGCTCAACATCGCCGACCTCCTGCAAACAACCGATGGCAAGGGCGTGATCAACATCCTTGCCGCCGACAAGTTGATGAACAGCCCGCGCTTGTACGCCACCTTCTTGTTGTGGATGCTCTCCGAGCTGTTCGAGCAGTTGGCGGAAGTTGGCGACCTGGATCAACCCAAGCTCGTGTTCTTCTTCGACGAAGCGCACCTGCTTTTCAAAGAAGCGCCGACCGCGTTGGTCGAGCGCATTGAGCTCGTCGTGCGCCTCGTGCGCAGCAAGGGCGTGGGGGTGTACTTTGTGACGCAGAACCCGCTCGACATACCCGACACGGTGCTGGCGCAGCTCGGCAACCGCGTACAGCACGCGCTGCGCGCTTTCACGCCGCGCGACCAGAAAGCGGTGAAGGCGGCGGCCAGCACGATGCGCGCGAACCCGGGGCTCGACATCGAAACAGCGATCACCGAGCTGGCGGTGGGCGAAGCCCTCGTGAGCATGCTGGATGAGAAGGGCCGGCCGAGCGTGACGCAGCGTGTGTTCGTCGTTCCCCCCGGCAGCCAGATCGGCCCAATCACGCCAGAGCAGCGCAAGGCGCTGATCGACGGCTCGCTCGTGGCCGGCGTTTATGAGAAAGCGGTTGATCGCGAGTCGGCCTACGAGAAGATCAAAGGCCGTGCTGCTGCGAGCCCGGGCGGGCCATCTGCGTCGGCAAAAGCACCAAGCGCGGGCACCAACACCAACAACAGCACCAGCAGCCCCATGCCCAGCCCCACCGCCGGCCAACCGGCAGACAGCGGTGGTGGCATGTTCGGCGGCCTGAAAGACGTGCTGTTCGGCAGCACAGGCCCGCGCGGGGGCAAGCACGAAGGCCTGGCGGAAGCGGCAGCGCGTTCGGCGGTGCGCAGCATCGGCTCCAGCGTTGGCCGCGAGATCATCCGCGGTGTGCTGGGCAGTATTCTCGGAACGGGTCGGAGGCGCTGAGCGGGTTTTAAAAGCGCGTCGTCAGCAAGGTCAGCCACTCGGGCGAATGCTCCACGGCCCAGGCCTCGAAGGCTTTGTCCCACCCGGTCAAAATCGAAACGCCGAGCACCAGCATCACGCCGCCGAGCAGCCAACGGCCGCGCTGACCGGCGCTGAGCAAACGACCGCGCACGCGCTTCATCGCTTCACGAGACAGGCTGCCGATCACCACCAGCGGCGTGCCGGCGCCCAGACCGAACAACAACATCAACAGCGCGATCTGCGGCAAGTGGCTGCCCTGCGCCGCGAGCGAACTGGCCGCGCCAAGCGTTGGGCCGACACACGGGCTCCAGACCACACCAAGCACCAGGCCGACCATGAACTGGCCGCGCCAGCCCTCACCCCCGAGGCGACCTAAAAAACCGTCTCCCGCCGCGCTCAGGCCCGAGGTTGCTTGCGCAAACCGCGCTTGCCCGCGGGCCGAGAGCAGCAACAGCGCAAACACAATCAGCAGCACCGCTGCGCCTTGGCGCAGCACGCCGGCATCAAGCCCGATCGATGCGCCGAAGGTTGCGATCAGAAGACCCACGCTGGCGAACGACAGCGTCAAACCGAGCGCCAAAGCGAGCGGCCCGAAGCGGTGCTGCGTTGTCGCGCTGGCGATCAGGATCGGCAGCAGCGGCAGCACACACGGCGACAGCGTTGAGAGCACGCCGGCGAGATAGCCCAGCGCGAAGCTTGCAGGGCCGAAGTCCACCTCGAAGATCCAGCGGCCGGGTCAGAGCGCCTTGTCGAGCAAGCTGGCCAACTCGGCCTTGCCGGTCTGCCCAATCGAACGCCCCACTTCCTTGCCCGCCTTGAAGGCGATCAAGGTGCTTTGCGTCGTCACGTTGATCTGCTTTTTCAGAGCCACTTCGGCGTCGAAGTCAGCAACAAAAACGGTCAATGCTTTGCGCTGTGGCTCGGCCAGCAAGGCCTGCACAACAGGCTTTTGGGCTCTGCAAGTCGGGCACCAGCTTGCCGCAAAATCTAAGACGACGGGCTCGCCCGCAGCAAGCGCCTTGTCGAACGCGGCCTTGTTGTAAGGCAACTCGCCCGCAAAACTGGCAACGGCTGCCAAGCACAGGCCTGCCGCAACAATAAAGGACCTAAACAGGTTCAACATGACGTTTTCCTTGTGACGGCAACGAGCCGCAGTTGGTTGAGTCGTTTGCCGCGCGCCGAGCTTACAAGCCGCCAGTCGTGGATCGGGTTGCCGTGCTCAGATGCCGGCATACCACTCGTAGCCGTTGTCCTCCCAGTAGCCGCCATTGCCGCCGCGGATGGCCTCGAACGACTCAACGAGCTCGATTTCCATCAGGAATTTGGCGTGTTTGTAGCCAAGCTGGCGCTCGACGCGGGCGCGCAGCGGCGCGCCGTTGTTGACCGGAAGTGGCTGGTCATTGAGCTCATAGGCAAGCACGGTCTGCGGGTGGTAGGCGTCATCGAGGTCCACGCTTTCGTAGTACTTCGAATCGCGCTCGTCGAGTGCCGGGTCCTCCATCGAATCGGCGCAGCGAAACACCACGTACTTTGCGTTCGGCAACGGCATGACCTGTTCGAGAACGTGGGCGAGCGGTACGCCTTTCCACTTTCCGATGGAGCTCCAGCCTTCAACGCAGTCGTGGCGCGTGATCTGGGTGCGCGAGGGCATCGCGCGCAACTGTGCAAGCGTGAACGCGGCGGGTTGGGCGACCAGGCCGCCGACCTGCAACTTCCATTCGCTGAAACCGGCCTGGTGCAACGCCTGGTATCCAGCGTCGCGCGGCTGGAGCGTGCCGTTGGCCTTGAAATGCGCGGCCACGTCGGCCTGGCTGAACTCTTGCGCCATGGCCTTGCGCCCGGCCACCACGCGCTGAGCGGCGTGGCTCAGGTGCTGCGCGCTCTTGAGAACATCGACGAATGCGGGGTTGTTCGAAAGCTTGTCGCAGCCGGCAAGCGACACAGCACCGGCCGACGCAAGTGCAGTGCGCAACGCGGTGCGGCGGCTGGTGTTGCCGCGAAGGTCGCCGCGGTGACCGCTTGCCATGGGCTTTTTGGGCAGGCTCATTTCGTCTCCTTCGCGGCCGGCACGGTGTACCAGCCAGTGACCATCGAGCGCAGCTGGTTCCAAACGCCGCTGATCAGCACTTCAAACACGTGCACGCAGACAAACACCAGCAGCCCGCTCGCGGCCAAAAAGTGGAGCGTGCGGGCCGACTGCCGCCCACCGAGCAAATCGATCCAACCCGGCCACACCGCGTCGAGCCTCGGAGACATTGCCAAGCCCGCAACGATCACCAGCGGCAGCAGGCCGAAGACCACCACAAGGTAGGCGATGCTTTGCAGCACGTTGTAGCGCTTCGCCGCTTCTCCGGTTGGGTGGCGAAAAAGCAGGTGGTCCTTGATTGAGCCACCAATGTTCCCGAGCTCGGCGCGCGTGGGCAGCATGTCTCGCCGCAGGTGTCCACTGAAAAGACCGTAGAGCACGTAGGCCACGCCGTTGAGCACGAAAAGCCAAGCGAAGAATAAGTGCCAGTGCCGCCCCATCGACAACCACTGCCCGCTCGGCACGGTGGCCCAGGCCGGGAAGGCGCGGGTTGACCACTCCCCTGCTGGGCCGATTCTTGAGGTGCCGAGCACGCCGTGGGTGACGAACTCGTGGCCAGCCAGCCGCGTGATACCGACCACGTCACCGCCGGGCATTTGCACCGCGCCGATCAGCAGCCAGGGTTTATCGAAGCTCGAGTCCTTGCCCCAGTAGAGTGCCGGGTGCGCGTTGAAGATCGTCAGACCGCTCATCAGCAGCACGCTCAAACACAGTACGTTGATCCAGTGCATCAAGCGCACAGGCAGGCGGTGGCGGTAGAAGCGTCCGGCTCGCTTTTCGCGAAGGGCCGGGTCTGCGGGCACTGGCTCAAGGTTGTGCATACGCGTCCTTCGGTTTGGGTGGCGGATCATCGCAGACGCAAACAGGACCTTCGTCACCATGGGCTAAAACGAACCAGTGCGGGAGTGGGGCTTTCCAGCGATGCCTGTCGCCGCGGTTGTTGGCCTTGCCGCTCGGCGGCGTGCTCAACGCGTTCGGACACATGAGCTTGCGCTCGCAGCCTGGCGCGAGGGAGTCGCTGCCGGGAGCCGCCTGGCGCGCAAGTCAGAGACGGAACTCGGCGTTCGTTGCTCGACCGGGCATCTGAGCACCCGCGCTAGGCGCCAACGCCAACTTCGCGGGCGCGGCGTGACCTCATAGGGCGAGACGCCGAAGCGTCGCACCCCAATCATCACAGCCGGTGGATTTGCCCGCCTTCAAGCTTCACGTGGTCGCCCACCCTCAGGTCGTCGATACGCTGGTAGTCGTAGCTGCGCACGCTGCCGTCTTCGAAGCGCACGCCGACGCGGAAGATCTCGTCGTCGCGCTTGTTGTGCCGCTCAATCGCGTTACCGGCCACGGCACCGCCTACGGCCCCGACACCGGTGGCAAGCGCATTGCCAGTGCCACCGCCCACTTGGTGGCCAATCACGCCGCCGATGATGGCGCCGAGCACCGCGCCAGCGCCGCTGCTGCGGGCGGCAACGGGAATAACCTCGATCGAACGAACGCGGCCTGTTTCAAAGTAGACCGGCGCAGCCACCGGCACCGGCGCCTGCGCAACGGGCTCATAACGCTGCGGTGTTGACGAGCACGCGGCCATCATGGCCAGGGTGGCGACGCAAACGGTGGTGGCCATGGTGTGGCCAGCGGGACGAAGGTTCATGCGGAACTCCTGTGGTGGCGGTGCGGGGCGGGTGCCAGGCTACGGCGCCAGTGCATTGATGTTCATCGCAACCCTCCGCCGCGTGAATCGGACGAGTCGCGGAGCGCACCTCGGTGGCGGCGAGGCGCGGCTGTAGGCATCGGCCGACAGCGGCGGCGCGGGCCTCGTGACGCCGAATCAGTCACGGCGATCATGATGACCGTGATGGTGCCCATGGTGCCCGTTGTTGTGCCAATCACCACGCCCCTCATAACGCTCCTCGCGACCGTACGGGTAGGCGACCGTTTGCCAGCCCGGCTGATAACGGGGCACTTCGACGACCACCGGTGCGGGCCGGTAGTGGCGGCGCCACTGCGGCTGGCTGGGGTAGTACACCGGCGCGGGTTGAACGTAGCGGGGCGCCGGCTGGTAGTAAGCGGGCGCTGGAGCGTAGGCAGGCTCGGGCTCGTAGTACACCGGCGCGGGAACATACACAGGAGCCGGCGTGTAGACCCGAGCGGGCTCGCGGTAGTAGGGCGCCCCGGTGATCACGAGGCCGGGCACCGGCAGGTTGATGTCAACAGACCACTGCACGCCGCCGGCGCGGGCGGCACCTGCACTCAGCAGCGTACCGGCCACGGCGAGCGCGAGGATGATTGGCTTGTTCATGGGGACCTTTCCTTCGTGCGTGCCAAGGTGGGCCCGCGTGCTAGCAACAACGCGCCAACGGGGGTCGGGCGTTGACCGACGGGCTCAATTCGAACGTAAACAGACGTTGCACTGTTGTTGCACTGTTGCCGCTGCACCCCCAATGCACCCCCGATGCCCCACGAAGTGGCGCCGATAGAATTGGTGCCCCGCCCAGCGCCGGGCGCGCCACACGCCACACCTCATGACTTCTCCTGCAGACAACAGCCCCAAGTCCAGCGTCACTGGCAGCAACTTCCTGCGCCAGATTGTCGAACGTGACCTGGCCTCGGGCACCTACGCACAGCACCGATTTGCAGGCACGCCGGGCGACGCTGCGCACCACGATGTGGGCCCAATCGACCCCGCGAAGATCCGCACCCGATTCCCGCCCGAGCCAAACGGTTACCTGCACATCGGCCACGCGAAGAGCATTACGCTGAACTTCGGCCTCGCGGCCGAGTACGGTGGTGTGTGCCACTTGCGCTTCGATGACACCAACCCAGAGAAGGAAGAGCAGGAATACGTCGACAGCATCCTCGATGCGGTTCAGTGGCTCGGCTACAGCTGGCAAGCGCACGGCGCGCAACACCTCTACTACGCCAGCAACTACTTCGACTTTATGTACCGCGCCGCCGAAGCGCTGATTGAAGCCGGCTTCGCGTACGTTGACGAACAAAGCGCCGACGAGATGCGCGCCAACCGTGGCGACTTCGGGCGTGCCGGCACCAACAGCCCATTTCGCAGCCGAACGCCGGCCGAGAACCTCGCCCGCTTTCGCGAGATGCGCGCTGGCGCGCTGCCCGATGGCGCCGCGGTGCTGCGCGCCAAACTCGACATGGCCAGCCCCAACATCAACCTGCGCGACCCCGCCCTCTACCGCATCAAGCACGCCGAGCACCACAACACCGGCAACGCGTGGTGCATTTACCCGATGTACGCCTACGCGCACCCGATCGAAGACGCACTCGAAGGCATCACGCACAGCATCTGCACGCTCGAGTTCGAAGACCAGCGGCCTTGGTACGACTGGCTGCTCGACACGCTGTGCAGGCTCGGCCTGCTCAGTGCACCGCGCCCGCACCAGTACGAATTCGCGCGCCTCAACGTGACCTACGTGATCACGAGCAAGCGCAAGCTGCGCCAGCTCGTCGATGAAAAAATCGTCGACGGCTGGGACGACCCACGCATGCCCACCATCGTGGGCCTGCGTCGGCGCGGCTACACGCCGGCCGCCATCCGCCTGATGTGCGAACGCGCCGGCACCAGCAAGGCCGGCGGCTGGACCGACTATGCAAGCCTGGACATCGCGCTGCGCGACGATCTCGAAGGCAAGGCGCCGCGCGCGATGGCCGTGCTCGACCCCGTCAAGCTCAAGCTCACGAACTGGGCCGAAGTGTTTGGGAGTGCCCAACACCTGGAGCCGTGCCAAGCGCCTGCGCACCCACACCAGCCCGAGCTCGGCCCGCGCTCTTTTGGCCTCGGGCCCGAGCTCTGGATCGAGCGCGACGACTTCGCGGAGGTGCCGCCCAAGGGCTTCTTCCGACTCTTCCCCGGCAACCGGGTGCGGCTCAAGTACGGCGTGGTCATCGAGTGCCTTGGCTGCGAGAAAGATGCCGCCGGCAACATCACCGCGGTGACCGCAACCGTCGTGCCTGACACCAAGAGCGGCACACCTGGCGCCGACGCCGTGAAGGTCAAGGGCACGATCACCTGGCTCGGTGTACAAGACGCGCTGCCGGCCGAGCTGCGCCTGTACGACCGCCTGTTCACCGAAGCGCAGCCCGACGCCGGCGGCAAAGACTTCAAAGCAAGCCTGAATCCGGCCAGCAAAAGAGTCGTTGCCGGCTACATCGAATCTTCACTCGCCAATGCCAAGCCCGACGACAAATTCCAGTTCGAGCGCCACGGCTACTTCGTTGCCGACCGCGTTGACCACACGGCCGGCAAGCCCGTGATCAACCGAATCGCCGGGTTGAAAGACTCGTGGAGCAAGTGACCCGCAGCCGCGCAGGCCAGCTGGCCGAAGGCCACGACACCGCTGTCACGACACTGGCCAACGGCGTGCGCGTCGTCACGAGCCAGCAAGCGCAATCAGCGAGCGCGAGCGTGAGCGTCTTCGTGCGCACGGGCAGCCGCAACGAACCGGCGCGTCTGAACGGCATCAGCCACGTGGTCGAGCACATGGCGTTCAAGGGCACGCGGCGGCGCAATGCGCACCGCATCAACCTCGACGCCGAGCGGCTCGGTGCGCAAGTCAATGCGCACACCGACAAAGACCACACCGCCTATCACATCACTGGCCTTGCGCGGCACGCCGGCACATTTGTGCAGATGCTGGGTGAGATCGTGCAGGGCAGCACCTTTCCCGAAGACGAGCTTCAGCGCGAGCGTCAGGTGATCCTCCAGGAGCTGCTTGAAGACGACGACGATCCGATGTCCACCGCCTTCAAGCTCTTCGACGGCGCCTGCTTCGGCACGCACCCGCTGGCGCGGCCGGTGATAGGCACCCGAGCAAACATCGAGCGCTTCACGCGCGACGATTTGCTCGGCTACGTGGCGAGCCAGTACATCGGCGAAAACGTGATCGTCGGCGTGGCCGGCAACGTCGATCACGCGCGCATCGAGGCCGAAGTGCAGGCCGCATTCGGCTCGATGCAACGCGGCAGCGTGAACTCGATCGTGCCACCGTCTTACGTGGGCGGCGCCAGGTCGCGCGGCCAGGCCGGCAGCAGCCAGAGCCATGTCGTGCTCGGGTTTCCCGTTCCAGCGCTGCAGGGCGAACACCACGCAGCCATGGTCGCGGCAGCGCTGTTTGGCGAAGGCATGAGCTCGCCGCTGATGCACGAGATTCGCGAGCGCCGCGGGCTCGTGTACTACGCGGCGTGTTCGGCCGATGTGGCCGACCTCTGGGGCCTGTTCACGATCGAGGCGTCCACGATGCCAGAGCACCTCGACGAGTTTTTCCGTGCGGTGTTCAAGCTGCTGGCAGACCACACCGACCGCATCGACCGCGTGGGCATGGAGCGCGCGCGCAACCAGATGCTCGTGCGCCGACTGCAGGCCCGTGAGCGTGCGTGGCGTCGGCTCGAAGACGCGGCACTTGACCTGTTTGCATTCGGCAGGGTGCGCTCTGAAACCGAATTGTCCGAACGTATCGGCGGCGTCAGCGCGCGCCAGGTGCGTGAGGTGTTCGAACACATGCTCGCTGCCGGCCCAACCGTGGGGCTGGCGGGCAAGGTCGCCAGCGGGCAACGCGGTTCGGCGCTTGCTCGCATGCTCGACCGCTTCTGACGCGTGCCCCAACCCGGGGCCTGTGCACCTTGTGCAACCGCCGCTCGAGAATTCGTTCGCCAGTACGACCACGCTCATCTCGCCCACCAATCTCGCCCATGACTTTGGAATATGAGGTTGGCTTGGAACGCGATTTCGCACGTGTGCGCATCGCCCTTGTCCAACCTGTTTGGGCAGTCCTTGCGTCCGCGCAGGCTCAGCAGCACGCCGCGCGAGTCGCGTTGATAGGGCAAAGTTGATCGCAACACCTGTCATTGCGGGGATCGAAGTGGCGTTCGCTCTCCGTTTGGCGATCAACCAGCTCATGAGCATCAAGTAGGCGCGCTCAGCCGGACGAAAAGTCGGGGTGGCCGTCTATGACGAATGTCGGGTCACCTGACACGATGGTCACAACGCTGCCATGCCGCTCGCTGCGGACACGTCGCTTGGTCACCAAGCCGGGCAATTTTCTTGCCGTGCGTGCAGGCCGCGGGAGGCCCACTGATCACGACACCGCCATGCGAAGTGCGGTCTCCAATGACGATAACGGCAGCCATTCAAGGTTTCGCGGTTTTCTAGGAGCTGCCAAGGTTGGAGGATCTGTACCGCGTACAGGACGATGAATGTCGCGGCAAAGGCGAGCTCATCGGTCGGGCGATGCTTGTTCACTCCCACACGAATCCTTACTGCTACCCAATTAATTCACGATGGGAGTGCAAACTGGTCGGCCGCGGGGCCACACCACTGAGTACGGCATCATGCGGCGCTGTCTCCCCCTCCTGAAACCGAACCCGACCACTCACATGCGACCCCGATCACTGGCTGCCAGTGGCTTCTTCCACGCGCTGGCCTTCGCGCTTGCTGCCGCCCACGCGCTCACCGCCAGCGCCATCGAGACCCAGTTGCCGCTGCAACGGCCCGCGCCGGGTGGCGTGGTGACCGTGCTGCTTGGCGAATCGGCGCAAGCGCCAAGAGCGAGCCTCGATGGCATTCCGCTCTTGGTCAGGAAGCAGGGCGCGCAGTGGGCGGCGGTGGTGGGGCTGCGGCTGGCGGCCCTGCCCGGCCGCGCCAGCATCGCGGTGCAGACGGCCGCTGAACCCGAGCACCGCGTCTCGTTCGAGATCAAGCCGTGGCACTACGCGCAGCAGCGGCTGAAGGTCGCGCGCGGTCAGGTCGATCTGGCGAAAGACGACCTCGCCCGTTTCGAGCGGGAACGTGCCCACTCCGAACAGGTGATGGCCACCTTCAGCGACACACCACCTGCGAGCCTGCAGTTGCGCCCTCCCGTTCCCGGCCCGCGCTCCAGCTCGTTCGGCCTGCGGCGCGTGTTCAACGGGCAGGCACGCAGCCCGCACAGCGGCATGGACATCGCAGCACCCCAGGGCACGCCGGTGCTGGCACCCGCACCCGGCCGCGTGATCGACACGGGCGACTACTTCTTCAACGGCAACACGGTCTGGCTTGACCATGGCGCGGGTTGGCTCACGATGTATTGCCACCTGTCTGCGATCAGCGTCAAAGTGGGCGACGAAGTCGCCGCTGGCACACCGATCGGCGAGGTCGGCGCAACGGGCCGCGCGACCGGGCCGCACCTGCATTGGGGCGTGAGCCTGAACCGCGCCATGGTCGATCCGGCGCTGTTTCTCACACCCTGAGAGCATCACCGGCCGATGCCGGCACTCGTTGATGGCGAAGAGACGGCCTGCCTGTCGTCATTTCAAACTGCAACCAGTTTGGCTGTTGATGAAACTGACCAGCAGACGAACGCTGAAGCGGAGCGGCGCCCTGTTCTTCAGGGACCGCGCGTCTGGTCTTGCAGTTGGCGTGCCGCGTCGCTGTCGGCCGGTACCGCCGGGCTGCGCGAGATTGACGGGGTGATGCCGAACAAGCGCACCAAAGCGGCACCGGCGGGGGAATCCACGGGCGGTGCTTCGGGGGCAATGCCGGGGTCAACCGCCGGCGACTCGGGCAGCTCGGGTGCATCGGGAACAACGTGGGGAAACTCTGCTTTCGTGTCAATCAGTTTTGCTTTCTGGCCCTGGCGCCAGAAGTCGCCAACGATACGCAGCGCGTTGTGCCCGCCCTGCCCCCAGTGATTGCTTCGGATCGTGACGCGCGGGTCGTTGAACCCGACCCAGGCGCCGGCCACAAGGCCGGGCTGCATGAGCATGAACCAGCCGTCGGTGTTGTTCTGCGTGGTGCCGGTCTTGCCCGCCGCGTCACCGAGCAAACCCCATTCGCTGCGCATGCCCGCGCCGGTGCCGGTTTGCACCACACCACGCATCATGTCGACGAGCTTGGCAACGGGCTCTTTGTCGAGAACCTGCTCGGGCTGGCGGTCGGCCGAGGCGTCGAATACCGCGAGAGTCTTGCCGTGGCGGTCTTCAATGCGCGTGACGAGAAGCGGCTCGCGGTGCGCACCCATCGCGGCCAGCGTGGCGTAGGCGTTGGCCATTTCCAGCAGCGTGACTGGGCTGGTGCCGAGCGCGAGCGAAGGCACCGGGTCGAGCTCTGACTGGCGCACCCCTGCGGCCTGCGCGAAGTTGACCACCGCTTCTGCGCCCACGTCGTTCATCAGCTGCGCAGTGATCGTGTTTTTGGACATCACCAGGCCCTGGCGCAGCGTCATTCTTTCACCGCTGGGGCCACGGCCGTCACTCGGCGTCCAGACGCCTCCGTCGGCCAGCTGGACCTCGACCGCGGTGTCGGCATACGTGCGCTCGGTTGAAAAGCCACGCTGCAGCGCCGCGCCGTACACGAAAGGTTTGAAGGTGGATCCCGGTTGGCGTTTGGCCTGCGCCACGTGATCGAACTGCTCGCGCGCGAAGTCTGGGCTGCCGACCCATGCCTTGATGGCGCCGCTGGTCGGGTCGATCGCGACGAAGCCGGCCGACAGGTGCGTTTTCTCGTCGCGCAGTCGCTGCATCGTGTCTGCATCACCCATCACCTTGGCCAACGCCTCGGCCTCAGTGACGCCAGCCTTGCGCGCTTCGCGGTAGGCGGGTGATTCGAGGGCCATCTCGACCAACATCTGCGGGTGCTCGCGCCAGAAGTAGCCGAACGGCTGCTTGGTTAGCGGTGTCTTCGCATCGGCCCAGCGCAGTTGCGGTTCGCTCCATTCCGCGCCCGCCACGTGCTGCAACAGCGCCACCTGCTGCGCCACGGCGTCTTGTGCTAAGCGCTGCAACCTGCTGTCGAGCGTGGTGCGAATCAGCAGCCCATCGCGATCAAGGTCCACGTCGTGCGCGTCGGCCCAGTCGACGAGCTGCTCGCGAATGTTCGCGACAAAGTGCCGCGCCTGACCGATGCCCCCGTCTTCGGGGCGCCTGAAGTCGAGCGCGAGCGGCTGCTGGCGCAGGCGCTCAAACCGCGAAGCGCTGAGCGTGTTGTGCTTGACCATCTGCGCCAGCACCAAGTTGCGCCGCTCGAGCGCGCGCTCGGGGTTGCGCACCGGGTTGTAGCGCTGCGTGCCCTTGAGCATGGCCACCAGCGTGGCCCCTTGCGCTGTGTCGAGCTGCGCTGCTGACTTGCCGAAGTAGGTGCGCGCCGCCATCTCGACGCCTCGCACGTTGTAGAGGAAGGGCGCGCTGTTCAGGTAACTTTCGAGAATCTGATCCTTGGTGCTGTTGCGCTCAAGCCGCATCGCGGTGATGGCCTCGCGCAGCTTGCGGTTCAGGCTGCGCTCATTGCCAATCTCTTGCGGAAACAGGTTGCGCGCGAGCTGCTGCGTGAGTGTGGAGCCGCCCTGCATGTCGCCGTGCAGCGTGTTCCATGCCGACGCCAGCGTGCGTTTTAGGTCGAGCCCGCTGTGCTCGTAGAACCGGTGATCTTCGGTGGCAATCAGCGCCTTCACCAATTCCGGCGACACGTCTTTCAGCGCCACCGGCGCTTGGTAGGCGGTAGAAAACCGCCCAATCACCTGGCCGTCAGCCGACACGATCACGCTCGGCCGCAGAGCTTGGGCTTTTTGCAGCGCGTCAACATTGGGCGTGGTGAAGATCAGCACGACCAGGTAGAGCACCACTGCGCCAACAGTCGCGCCGGCCGCCAGAATCGCCCGTTGGCCTGCGCGCCAGGGGCGGGCGAAACGCCAGAACGGGGCGGCGGGTACTGAGGGGTCGGGATTGAGTTCGAGTGTCATGATTTGCCGGCATGGTGCCGCAAGCCGCAAGGCCAGCGTGACGGGAGGTAACTCTACCTCCTGTCGGATTCAGCCTACACACAAGCAACTCGCACGGCAAATGAACAATTCGACGCTCTCGCCTTGTGGCTTGTCCACCACTGCGAGGCCCACTGCGTTCGATGTGCGGGAGTTGATCGAATACGCTCTTCTACACGCGGCGGCGCTGAACTTTTCCACCACCCGCCAGTCTGTCTGGCTCAAAAATTTTCTCGAAACAAACCATGAATATGAATCGACGCGAGTTTTCCGCACGGGTGGCAGGCACCGGCGCCAGCTTGGGCGTTCTTGGCCTGGCGCTGCCCACCTTGACACTGGCACAAGGCCCCGAGCCCAAAGAAGGCACGGAATTCATGCTGCTGAAGCCGCCGGTGGCGCAAGCGGCTGGCGCCAAGGTCGAGGTGCTGGAGTTCTTCTCTTACGCCTGCCCTCATTGCAGCGCCTTCGAGCCGATGCTCGAAGCGTGGGCGAAGCAGCTGCCCGAAGACGTGATCTTCAAGCGCGTTCCGGTGCCGTTCCTGAGCAACGCTGAGAATTTCCAGCGCACGTACTTCGCGCTCGAATCGCTCGGGTGGGTGAACACGATTCAGCGCAAGATTTTCACTGCCGTGCACGTTGATCGCCTGCGCCTTGACAAGCCGGCCGAGATTGCCGCGCTGGTCGCGAAAAACGGCGGCGACGAAAAGAAGTTCCTCGACGCATTCAACTCTTTCTCGGTGGCCACCAACGTGGGCCGCGCGAAGAAGGCAATTTCAGACTACAAGGTCGAGTCCGTTCCGTTGTTGGCCGTGCACGGCCGATTCATCACCTCGCCTTCGATGGCCGGAAGCTCAGAGCGAGCGCTGGCGGTGGCCGATGCGTTGATCCAGCGTTCGCGCAAGGGCTGAGGGTGAGGGCAGCCGCCCTCAGAACCTGAGACTGCATTTGGCGCGCCGGCGCGCACGACCGAAGCGGGGCCAATCAGCGAATGGCACCATTTGCGGCGGCAGAAAAATTGTTTCAGCATGCAGACCCAGCCGAAGCGTGACCCGCCCTCAAGGGCTTCGGGGCATGGGGCTGGTGTGTAGGCGGCACCCTGCGCGGGGATGCCCCTGTCTCAGCGGCGGCTCTTCGCCTTGCGGCCGTCAAACTCTGCAATCTGCGCTTTCAGCAGCAGCAGCAGCACGCGCGCATCGGCTTCGCTGATGTTGAGCACGGTGGTCGGCGCGCCTTCGTCGCGCGCCACGCTTGGCTGCACGATGGCGTCGACCTGCATGCGGATCAGGCCGTTGGCGTTGCTCATCGCTTTGACGCGCTGCACTTCGATGTTGTAGGTCTTCAAGTCATTGTCTCCAGGAACTCTTCGCGCGCATTTGTGCGGTCGGCCGCGCGCGGCTCATCGGCACGTCCGGCCAGGTTGAGCTGCAACGCCACGAGCACCGGATCGTTGAGCGTTCGCACGGCCGCATAGGCGGCTTCAGCTTGCGGGTGGCGGCGGCGCAGGTAGTTCAGCCACTGCTTGAGTCGCCCGGCGCGCGCGGCCGGCGCAATGTGCGTTTCGATCAAAGTCCAGAACGCACGCATCAGCGGCAGCAGGCCTGACCAGGGCACGCCGGGGCCGTGATGCGGTGCTTGCAGCAGGTTCGTGTCGGCCACGATCATCAGCGCGAGGCCGGGGTCGCAGACCATGCCTCGGCCGAGCATCAGCGCGTCGCAACCCGACAGTTCGCGGCAGCGGCGGGCGTCGGCCACGGTCCAGATCTCGCCATTGGCGACGACCGGAATGGCCACGCTGCGCCGGATCTCGTGGATGCGCTCCCAATACGCCGGCGGTCGGTAGCCGTCGAGTTTGGTGCGCGCGTGCACCACCAGTTCGTCGGCCCCCGCACCGGCGATGGCCAGCGCACATTCGAGCGCGCGGCTGCTGTCGTTCACACCCAGGCGCATCTTGGCCGAGACCGGCACATTGCGCGGCACCGCGCGTCGCACGGCGCTGACGATGACGTGCACGAGTGCAGGGTCGTCGAGAAGCGCGGCACCGCCGCCGTGGCGGTTCACGACCTTGGCGGGGCAGCCGAAGTTGAGGTCGATGCCAGCAGAGCCCAAACCCGCCAGGCGGGCGGCGTTTTCGGCCAGGCAGGTGGCGTCAGAGCCCATCAACTGCGCCCGCACCGGCACGCCGGCCGGCGTGCGGCTGCCATGCAGCAACTCGGGCACGATTCGGGTGAACACACGTTCGGGCAGCAAGGAGCCAGTCACACGAATGAATTCCGAGACACAGCGGTCGATGCCGCCCGCGCGCGTGAGAATGTCGCGCAAGGTGAAGTCGAGCAGACCCTCCATAGGCGCCAGCAACAACGTCATTGGGGGGCGCGCGCAAACGGTTTCATAGGCAGATAGTGTAAGAACCTCGCCGTGAGCGATGAAGCGTGGCCTTGCGATAAAGTCTGCGCGAATCTTTTTTGCAAGGATCTGCGATGAATCTGATCTACATCGGCGACCCGATGTGCTCCTGGTGTTACGGCTTTGCCAAGCCTGTGGACGAGCTGCTCGCCGACCCGCGTGAAACCGCACCGCTTCAACTCGCCTTGATCATGGGTGGGCTGCGCCCGTTCACAACCGAGCCGATCGGTCTGGCGAAGGCCAACGAGATATTCGACCATTGGCACCATGTGGCCGAAGCGAGCGGCCAGCCTTTTGCCAAAGCCCCGAACACGGCGCTGCACCTGCCGGGCTTTGTCTACGACACCGAACCCGCGAGCCGCGCCACCGTGACCGTACGCAGCCACTGGCCGGCCAAGGTTTGGCGCTACTTCAAGGCGGTGCAACACGCGTTCTATGCCGAGGCAAAAGACGTGACGCGCCCCGAAGTGCTGGCCGACGTGGCCGAGCAGCTCGACATTTCGCGCGTGGACTTCGCCAAGACTTTCGCGTCGCAGGAGATGCGCGACGTGACCGCCGCCGACTTCGCGCAGTCTCAGGCCTGGGGCGTTCGCGGTTTTCCAACCGTGCTAGCCCAGCACGGCGACCACCTGCACATGGTGGGTAACGGCTACATGCCGATAAACGCGCTGCGCGAGCGCATCGCAGCGGCGGCAACACCGCACCACCATTGACGAATCGTTAATACAAAATTCACTCTTCATTCTCAACCAGGAAAATGTCAATGACCTTTCTCAGCAAGTCTTCTCTCTTCGCCGCGCTCTCACTCACGAGCGCACTGCTGCCATTCAGTGCAATGGCCCAAGACGCAACCGCCGCCGCTTCGGCGAAGGAAGAAGGCGCGGTCGTCACGCCGAGCGGCCTGGTTTACCGCTCGCTAAAAGACGGCGTTGGCGCCAACCCAACAGCGACGGACACTGTGCGAGTGAATTACCGCGGCACCCTGCCTGACGGGAAGGAATTCGACAGCTCCTACAAGCGCAACGCGCCAGCGAAGTTTCCGCTTGGCGGCGTGATCAAGTGCTGGACAGAAGGCGTACAGAAGATGAAGGTCGGCGGCAAAGCCAAGCTGACCTGCCCGTCAGGCATTGCCTACGGCGCGCGCGGCGCCGGCGGGGGCTCTATCCCGCCGAACGCAACGTTGATCTTCGAAGTGGAGCTGCTTGAAATCGCCAATCGCTGAGCGAGCTTGGCGAGAGCCCGTCAACCCTTGCCGTTTTTGACCTCAAGCTGGTTGTCCACACTCACCACGCCCTTTACGCCTTGCGCCAAGCGAACCGCCTGATCACGGGCGGAGGAGCTGGGCGCAGAACCCTTCAGCACGACACGGCCGGCATCGGTGTCAACGTCGATCTTGAGCGCGCTCAGGTTCGGGTCCCTTACGAGCTCGGCCTTGACCGAGGTGGTAATGACGGCGTCGCTGACCTTGTCGGCCACTTCGTTCCCTGCCCTTTTGGCGTCTTGGGCGAGGTCGCGAGTAGCTTCTTTAACTCCGCCCACGGCGCGCGATGTTTGTAGCGATGCCTGGGAGTTGAGCTCCTTGGCCTTTTGCTCGGTCTGCTTGATCATGTCGTTGGCGGCGGTCGACGTGTCGCCCTTGTCGCATCCGGCCAGCACGAAAGCGGCCATCACGGCGGCGGCGGACAGTGCACAGATTGGCTTATTCATTGAGGTTCTCCTCGAACGTGGCTGCTTGTTGCAGCAGGGTCAGGGGCCTGCGGTGATCGACAAACGACCACCGAAGGGAATGACTGAACCTTAGAAGGCGCTTTCAGGCCGCGCAGTCGGCGCGCGCGAACTTCGCGTGTCGGAAAGGTCCGACGCAGCAGGCCGCACGAAACCTCGCTTTCCGCCTCAAGGCTGGCGCTCACCAATCTGTGGCCCCCGGGCGCTTGCTGAGCCGTCAGCACGCCGCGGGTGCGCAACGTGCCGGACCACCCCGAGTGTCCGTGAGCCTGCATCCTGAAAGCGGGATCGGTGCGCTTGAGGCCACTGCGGGCGAGTCACGATAATCGCGCATGACCCGCACCGAAGCCACCACCCCACCGCCCTTCAGCCAGCTGCCGCTGTCGACCGCCGCACTCGCCAACCTGGAGCAGCTCGGCTACCTCGGCATGACGCCGGTGCAGGCCGCGGCGCTGCCGATTGCGCTCGCCGGGCACGACCTGATCGCTCAGGCCAAGACCGGCAGCGGCAAAACAGCCGCTTTCGCACTCGCTTTGCTGAACCGCCTGAAGCTTGGTGACCCTGCGCTGCGTTTCAAGGTGCAGGCGCTGGTGCTGTGCCCAACCCGCGAACTCGCCGACCAAGTGGCGGTTGAGGTGCGGCGCCTGGCGCGCAGCGAAGACAACGTGAAAACGCTGGTGCTGTGCGGCGGCTCACCGATGCACACGCAGAAGGCAAGCCTGGAACACGGCGCGCACGTGGTGGTGGGCACGCCAGGCCGCATCATCGACCACCTCGAGCGTGGCCACCTTGTGCTGGACGCGCTGAGCACGCTGGTGCTCGACGAGGCCGACCGCATGCTCGACATGGGCTTCTTCGACGACATCGCGAAGGTCGCGAAGCAGTGCCCGAAGGAGCGCCAGACGCTGCTGTTTTCGGCGACCTACCCGGAAGGCATCGTCAAGCTGAGCCAGCAGTTCATGCGCACGCCGAAAGAAGTGAAGGTGCAGGCGCAGCACTCAGCGAGCCAAATCGAGCAGCGCTTCTACGAGGTCAAAACCGACGAAAGGCTGCATGCGGTGTCGCTGCTGCTGAACCACTTTCGCCCGGTCAGCACAATCGCGTTTTGCAACACCAAGCAGCAGTGCCGAGACCTCGAAGGCGTGCTGCTGGCGCAGGGCTTCTCGGCGCTGGCGTTGCACGGCGAACTGGAACAGCGCGAGCGCGACCAGGTGCTGGTGCAGTTCGCGAACCGCAGTTGCTCGGTGCTGGTGGCAACCGACGTTGCCGCGCGCGGTCTCGACATCGCGCAGCTCGAAGCGGTCATCAACGTTGACACCTCGCCCGACCCGCAGGTGCACATCCACCGCATCGGCCGCACTGGAAGAGTCGATGAAAAGGGCCTTGCGCTCAGTCTGGCCAGCATGGACGAGATGGGCAGCGTCGGCAAGATCGAACAGGTGCAAGGCGCCGAGGTGAAGTGGTTCCCACTCGCTGATCTCACGCCCGCGCCGGGCGGCAAGCTGCAGCCGCCGATGGTCACGCTGCAGATCGTGGGCGGGCGCAAGGAAAAAATCCGCGCTGGTGACGTGTTGGGCGCGCTGACTGGCGAGGCCGGCTTCACCGGCGCGCAGATCGGCAAGATCAACGTGAACGAGTTTTCGACCTACGTGGCAGTTGATCGGCAGATCGCGCGCGCCGCGTTGCAACGGCTGTCGGCCGGCAGGGTCAAGGGGAAGAAGGTCAAGGTTCGCTCGCTGGACGAGGCGCCACGTTGAATCGGCCGCAGGCCCCGACCCCCGGCGCGGCCGGCGCGGCCCAGCGGTCCGGCAAGGTCAACAAACACCTGCGTGCGGCCGAAATCAACGCTTCGCTCGAAATCGCTCCGAAGCGTTAAACCAACTCCGCGTCCGTCATCACCTCAACCAGCGCCGGGCCGCGCACCGCCAGCGCCGCGGCAAGGGCCTGGTCCAGCTCGTTCGTCGCCGAGACCCTCACGCCATGGCCACCGCACTGCTTGGCAAACATGGCGAACGAGGGGTTGTGCAGGTCGGTCTCCCAGACCTGCCACTCACCCGCACGCTGCTCCTTGGTGATCTTGCCGAGCTGCGCGTTGTTCAAAAGCACGTGCGTGATGTCCATGCCGTACTTGACCGCGGTGGTGAACTCCATGGCGTACTGGCCGAACCCGCCATCGCCCGAGATGGACACCACCTTGCGGCCCCTGAAGGCCTCAAAGTCTCGCGTCGCCGCCCAGGCCCCCATGGCTGCAGGCAGGCTGAACCCGATGGAGCCCAGGTAGCCCGACATCAGCACGCGCTGACCCTGGCTTTCGAAGTAGCGGCCGAAGGAGTAGGTGTTGTTGCCCACGTCCACGGCGATGATGGCGTCTGCCGGGCACAGGCGAGTTAGCGCATCGAACACGGCCACAGCATGAATGCCCTGGCCGCGGCTCTCGGTCAGGCGCCGGCGCTTCTCGTCGCGCCACATCGCCCAGCGCTGCGCCAGCTCGGCGCGCTGGTCCACGGCGTCGGCCGGGCGGGCCAGGCGCGGCGCTATTGCAGCGCAGAAGGCCGCGATCTCGCCCCATACCGGCAGCGCCACCGGGTGAAAACGACCCAGCTGCATGCGCTCGAAGTCGACCTGAATGATGGGCTTGGAACGTTCGATTCCCGTGTGGTTGGCGAACGATGAACCCAGGGCGATGATGAGGTCGGCCTCGTTCATGAACCAGCTGGCGATGGGCGTGCCAGACCGCCCCAGCACGCCGCCAGCGTTGGGGTGGGTGTCGGGGATCAGCCCTTTGCCTTTGAACGTGGTCACCACCACAGCCCCGATGCGCTCGGCCAGTTCGATGACAGCGTCGCGCGCGGCGACAGCGCCATGCCCGATCACGATCAACGGCCGGCGTGCGGCGTTGATCATGTCGACCGCCCGCGCCAGGTCTGGCTCCGCCGGGATCACAACCGCACCGCCCACGCGACCCGCAGGGCCACCCGGGAGTTCGCTGCTGGGCAGGGTCTGAACGTCGTCAGGGAAGATGAGGTGAGCAACGTCTCGCTCCACCAGCGCCGCCTTGCAGGCCAGCGACGCCAGCTCGGCATGCCGGGAACTGGGCAGCACGGTCTGCGAGAAGCGGGACACGGCCTGGAAGGCCGAACTCAGGTCGATGTCTTGGAAAGCGCCGGGGCCGAAGACCTGGGTTTGCACCTGGCCGGTCAAGGCCAAAACTGGCGCGCGGTCGACCTTGGCGTCCCACAGGCCGGTCAACAGATTGGTCGCACCCGGGCCGGCGATGGTCAGGCAGGCCGCGGCCTGACCGGTGAGCTTTCCGTAGGCCGACGCGGCAAACGAAGCCGCACCTTCGTGGCGCACGCCGATGTAGTGCATCTCGCCCGCGGCGACGCGTCGGCGGATGGCATCGGCGAGGCCCAGGTTGGAGTGCCCAACCATGCCAAACACATGCTTGACGCCCCAAGCCACGAGTGTCTGCACCATCGTGTCTGACACCGTGTGCTGGTGTTCAGGCTCGGGCGCCAGGCCAACGTAGACATCGTCGCCGTCAACGCGGATTGGGTACAGCTTCTGGCCACTGTCTTCATGGCCCCCCGGTGACTTGCCGGTCAGTGGGTTGAAGTCCCAGCCGTGCCAGGGGCAACGGATCCAGCACTCGCCTCCCACGCCCTGCTCGATGCTGCCTTCGCCCAACGGCCCGCCCTGGTGCGGGCAGCGGTTGTCCATGGCCGCCCACTGGCCCTGGAAGTGCGACAGGCAGATCGACTGGTTGCGTGGTGTCACGGTCTTCACGCGACCTTCGGGCAAGTCGGCCACACCACCCACGCGCACCCACTGCACCACGGCTTCGTTCATGTCTTTGCTTTCCAAGGTTGACTGGGGGGGTGCGAGCCAGGCGCGCGCGTCAGCCTATGCCGATGCCGCCATAGGCCACGCCAGAGAGCTGCGCCATCTCGCGCTTCCAGGTTGTCAGGTCGGCCAGTTCGAACTTCGAGACGTGGTCGTGCCCACACGCACGCGCCATCACCTGCATCAGCTCAACTGCCGCGCTGAAGAAGTTCGCCAGTTGCTGCGCAGACTTGTCCACCGCCAGCCGCGCCACCAGATGTGGCTTTTGCGTGGCGATGCCAACGGGGCAATTGTTGGTGTGGCAGGCCCGCATGGCGATGCAGCCGATGGCCTGCAGCGCCGCATTGGAAAGCGCCACGGCGTCTGCGCCAAGGGCCAAAGCCTTGACGAAGTCTGCCGGTGTGCGCAGGCCGCCGGTGATGATGAGCGTGACGTCAGGGCGACCAGCCTTGTCCAGATGCCGCCTTGCGCGCGCCAGCGCCGGGATCGTGGGCACCGAAATGTTGTCGCGGAACAGCGTGGGTGCCGCACCCGTGCCACCACCGCGGCCGTCCAGGATGATGTAGTCAACGCCCACCTCGAGCGCGGCGTCAAGGTCGCGTTCAATGTGCTGCGCCGACAGTTTGTAGCCGACCGGGATGCCGCCGGTGCGCGCACGCACCTCGGCGGCGAACTCGCGCATCTGGCTCGGCTGGGTCCAGTCTGGAAAACGTGCCGGCGAGATGGCGGGCTCACCCACCCGCAGACCACGCACCTCGGCAATGCGCGCACTGACCTTCGGGCCCGGCAGGTGGCCGCCAGTGCCGGTCTTCGCGCCCTGCCCGCCTTTGAAGTGAAAGGCTTGCGCGCGCTCCACCTTGTCCCAGCCAAAACCAAAGCGTGCCGAAGCCAGCTGGTAGAAGTAGCGCGAGTTCGCCTCTTGCTCCTCGGGCAGCATGCCGCCCTCGCCCGAGCAAATGCCGGTGCCGGCCATCTCGGCGCCTTGCGCCAGCGCCACCTTTGCAGAGGCCGACAACGAGCCGAAGCTCATGTCTGAGACGATGAGTGGGATGGCCAAGCGCAAGGGTCGCTTGGCGTTTGGGCCGACCAGCACATCGGTGCCAACGGGGTGATCGTCAAGCAAGGGCGGGCGGTGCAACTGCGCGGGCAGAATCTGGATGTCGTCCCAAGTCGGGAGGTGGTCACGCGGCACGCCCATCGCTTCCACAGCGCCGTGGTGGCCGGTCTTGCTCAGGCCATCGCGGGCATAGCGCTGAATCAGCGCGTTGTGTGGCTCCTCCGTGGTGCCGTGGCCCGTGTCGGCATAGGCACCCAGGTAGGCCTCGCGGTCGAAGGGCTGTGGATGTGACTTGGCCCATGACACGATCTCGTCAGCATCAACCCAGACCTGGTTTTCTTCCACCCAGCTGCTGAACATTTGCAGCACTTCGGCGTTGTTGTAGGCCGACACGCCACTGTCCAGTCGGTAGTCCCAACCGTGCACGCCGCAGATCAGGTTGTCGCCCTCAACATGACCGTCGGCCATCAGCGCGCCGCGGTGCAGGCAGCGGCCGTAGAGCACGCTGACGCTGTTGTTAAAGCGCACGACGACGAGGTCGACCGTGCCCACCAGCGCATGCGCGGGTTGTCGGTCAGGAAGTTCTTCGTACTTGGCAATGGCGATCTTTTGCAAGGTGTGTTCCGTTCGGTTGCGGTGGCCGTGAATGGGGTGCGAGAGCTGCGCGTCAGCCCCACTGGGGAGGCGGCGGGATCTGCGCCACAAGACTCGACAGGCCGTCGGCATACATGGTGCGCAGCTTCATCCAGTAGGCGTCGTCTTTTTCCAGCGTGGCGAAGTTGCGGGCCGAAAAACTGTCGGTTGCGTAACGCAGCAGGTCGATCGGCGCATCCACACTCAGGTTGCTGCGCATGGTGGCGTCGAATGACAAAAGCGACAGTTTGGCCGCTTCGTCCAGCGAGCTGTGCTTGTTGAGGGCTCGGTCAAGAATGGGTTTGCCGTACTTGGTTTCGCCCAGCTGTAGGAAACGCGAGCGCTCCGAAGCCTCGACAAAATTCCCGGCCGCGTAGACGTTAAAGAGCCGCGGCGGCTCACCGGCAATCTGCCCGCCAACAAGGAAGCTGCCGTTCGGGTCGCCGAAGGGTTGCACGTAAGGGCCGTCGCTTGCAATGACCCTGCGCAAGCAAGTGCCGACCATGTGCGCCACATCGAACATGGAACGCGCGGTGTGAATGTCCTGCCCGAGGTTGCCGTTGCCTGCGGTCTCGCGCAACGACGTGACAACGGCCTGGGTGGTGGCCAGGTTTCCGGCCGACAGCACCGTGATCACGCGCTGCCCAGGCACTTCGAAGAGGGCCAGCTTCTTGACGAGCGCCACCTGGTCCACGCCCGC
This sequence comes from Burkholderiales bacterium, assembly GCA_038227445.1. Lineage (GTDB taxonomy): Bacteria > Pseudomonadota > Gammaproteobacteria > Burkholderiales > Burkholderiaceae_C > LMDS01. Next base: position 66,861 of record JBBRPV010000002.1, read on the forward strand.
ATTCGAACGAGAATCAGAGGCCAACACCAAGCCCGCAGGCAACAGAATTCCCAAGCAGTAGGTCAATGCATTCCTCCAAAATCGGGCAGGGGAACTGATGGACAAGGCCCACCACCCCAGCCTTGTCGTTCACCAAGCCAGGTCATTACAGAAGAAACTCCCGCATGACACGATCATTGACGCTCGACGAGCTGATCCAAGCAGTCCAACAAGACATTCAGACTCATTTCGGCAGCGGCCGCGTGGCGGATTACATCCCGGCACTGGCACGAGTGGATCCTCGCCGATTTGGCCTGGCCCTGCTCACCTGCACTGGCGAGCAGGCGTCGATCGGCGACTGTGCACAGCCTTTTTCCATCCAAAGCGTGTCTAAGGTGTTCACGCTGACCCTGGCGCTGGGCCGGGTGGGTGAAGCCCTGTGGCGCCGCGTGGGGCGGGAGCCATCGGGCTCGCCATTCAACTCAATCGTTCAACTCGAACGCGAACAGGGCATCCCGCGCAACCCGTTTATCAACGCCGGCGCGCTGGTGGTCACCGACGCCATCCTGGCGGGCCGCCCGCCGCAGGTGGCGGTGGCAGAGATTTTGGCCTACCTGCGCGAGCTGGCCGACGACAAACACATCACGGTCGACCGCGAAGTGGCGAAGTCCGAGGCCGACACGGGCTTTCGCAACGCGAGTCTGGCCAACTTCATCCGCGCCTTCGGCAATCTTCAAAACCCGGTGAACGATGTCCTTGAGACCTACTTCAACCAGTGCGCGCTGCGCATGAATTGCATTCAACTGGCGCGGGCGGGCCTGTTCCTGGCCAACGAGGGCGTCGATCCTGTGACCGGCCACCGCGTTATTGATCCGCAAGCCGCGCGGCGCATCAACGCGTTGATGATGACCTGTGGGCACTACGACGCGTCGGGCGACTTCGCCTTCCGCGTGGGCCTGCCAGGCAAGAGCGGCGTGGGCGGCGGCATCTTGGCGATAGCGCCGCGCAAAGCCGCGATTGCCACGTGGGCCCCGGGGCTCAATGAAGCCGGCAATTCTTTGGTGGGGTCATTGGCACTGGAAAGCCTGTCACGGCGCGCGGGGTGGTCGGTCTTTTAAATAGCGGGGCCGTCATCAGTCAGGCCGTGAGCGCGCAAGGCGGTGGTACGCCCGCGCGTGGCCAAAGACCTGCACCGCGCCGGCCAGCAGTTGCTCTGCCCCGGCCCGCATGTCAATGGCCTCGCCTGCCACAACGCACTTCCTCAGAAGGTGTAGCGCCCCATCAGGTCGAAGCGCGACGATGTGCCGGTCTCGGCCGTGAAGGTCTTGCGTTTGCCGTAGATGTACTCGGCGCCGAGTTCCACGTTCTTGATCGGCGAATAGATCATGCTGACGAACACCTGCTGCAGGGTGCGGTTGTCGACCGCCTGAGCTGTCTTTCCGCGGTTCATGCCGTAGGTGAGCACGCCGCGCAGCTGGTCGCTGAAAGTCTTGGCGTAACCGACCACCAGGCCCTGGTTTTTGTCAAACGTGATCGCGCCGGTGGTCGGGTCAATCGCGTAGCCGTTGGAGCCGTAGAGCTGGTCAATGTCGCCATCGACACGCGTGTACTGGCCCATCAGCAAGTCTTTGTCGGTGATCTTGAAGCTGCCGCCGATGCCGACCCCGAAGCCCCGCTTGGCCTCGGCGAAGGAGCGCTTTTCGTGGGAGAGCACACGCACGTTAAGTGCACCCCAGTCGAAGCTCTTGTCGGCGCGCAGAACGACTTGCGGCAAACGCTCGTTGGCGCTCCCCGCCCCGAATTGATCCTCCGGGTCTTCGAGTGCTGCCGTGAGCTTGTAGCCTGCCTTCGTGTCGGCATAGGTGTAGCGAATCATCGTGCGGCGCGAGAACGGAGCACCGATCGGGCCATTGAAGTCGACGGTCTCGGGCAAATCGTCCAGGTCCATGAAGGTCGACCAGGTCTGGCCGATCAGGAACCCGGCGTACTCGCCGTAAGCATGGCGCAAGCGCAGGCGGTTGCGGTTGGCGTTGCCGTATGAGTAGAAGTCCATTTCGACCTTCGTGTTGAAGGCCCCCAGCGAGGTGGGCGTAGACGACTCAAAGCCGAAGCGAGAAGTCTGGGCCGTGAACTTGGTCTTGCCCTTCTGGCCGCCGGAGTTGTCGAGCGGCTGGAACATCGGGTCTGTGAAGGTGTCAGACGGGCCGGGCTGCCTCAGGTCGACAATGGCATGCGCCTCGGCATAACCGTAGAAGCGCAGGGAGGTCTCGGAACCCGGAAGGCGAAAGGCGCCACCGATGTCGCCCAGCACCACCGCGTCTTTGCTCTTGATTTCAAGCTGCTCGATGCGGTCACCCCAGCCCGAGGTGTCGGCAGCCGGCGCAGCAGCGGGCGCCGTTTTATTCAGCGCGTTGACTTCGGCACGCAGGCGCTTGATCTCGGCACGCATCTCCTCGAAGTCTTTGGCCGTTTGCGCTTGTGCCGGCAAAACGCCGAAGAAAGCAGCGGAAATGGCGGCGCCGATCACGGTATGTTTCAACTTCATGGTCTTCTCCTCGTTGTGTATTGGGTTCAGTGAGCGATCTGGCCCAGAAACGTGCGTATGCGCTCGTTGCGCTGAGCACCAAAAAATGCTTCGGGCGGCGCGTCTTGCGCCACCCGCCCCTGGTCGATGAACAGCACGCGGTCGCTGACCTCGCGTGCAAAGCCCATCTCGTGAGTGACAACAATCATCGTCATGCCGCTGGCGGCGAGCTGCTTCATCACGTCGAGAACTTCTTTCACCATCTCTGGGTCGAGCGCCGAGGTGGGTTCGTCAAACAGCATCACGCGCGGGGCCATCGCGAGCGAACGGGCAATCGCCACGCGTTGCTGCTGCCCGCCCGACAAGGCGAACGGGTGCTTGTGCGCGTGCGCCTTCAGGCCCACGCGGTCGAGCAATTCCGTCGCTGCCAGCTCGGCCTGCTCGCGCGGTGTCTTGCGCACGCGGCGCGGTGCGAGCGTCACGTTCTCGAGCACGGTGAGGTGCGGAAACAGGTTGAACTGTTGAAACACCATGCCGACTTCGCTGCGCAGTGCGTCAAGCTCTTTCAGCTCGTCACAGACCTCAATGCCATCGACCACGATCCGTCCGCTGTCGTGCTTTTCGAGCCGATTCAGCGTGCGCAGCAGCGTGCTCTTTCCCGAGCCCGAGGCACCGATGATCACGGTCACCTCGCCAGCGTTGAAATGCGTACATACGTCGCGCAGCACGTGGGCTGCGCCGAAGTGCTTGTTGACGTTTTCGACCGTGATCAACGGCCCGCTTTTTTCGGGCGCTGCAACACTGCTCATGCGACGCGACCCTCCACATCGAAGCGCCGCTCAACCGCGTTTGAGATCTGCGTCATCACTGTGGTGAGCAGCAGATAGATCGTGGCCGAGGTCAGCAGGACCGGCAGCGGCTGAAACGTGGCGGCTTGGATGCGGTTGCCCACGTTCGTGAGCTCAACCACGCCGATCGCGTAGGCCAGTGAAGAATCTTTCAGCAGCGCGACGATGTTGTTTACAAGCGGCGGCAACGAGATCTTGAATGCCTGCGGAAAACTCACGTCGATGAATGTGAACCAGGGCGATAGACCGAGCGAGCGCGCCGCCTCGACCTGCCCTTTTGGCACCGCGAGCAGGCCGGAGCGGATGGCCTCTGCGTTGTAGGCGCCTACGTTGAGGCTCAGCGCCACGCAGGCGGAATTAAAGTCGTTGAGCTGCAGCGCCGGAATCATCACCGGCAGTGCGAAGTAGACAAAGAGCACCTGCACCAGAAGCGGCGTGCCACGAATGACCCAAATGTAGGCACCAGCCAGCCAGCGCAGCGGCGCCCAGTTCGCGGTTTTGCCCAGTGCCGCGAGCACACCGATCAACACGCCGGCCACTCCAGCGAAGGCGGTGAGCTGCACGGTCACGCGCGTGCCTTCGGCGAAATACTGCGCGTTGTTGCCAATCGGCTCGGGCGCCCAGGACAGCGGAATCGCCATCAACCACAGCATCAGCACCAGCACCACGCCAGCCGCAGCCATGGTGGCCGAGCTGCGCTGCTGGCGGCCCCAATGGGCAGGCCACACGCGGAATGATCGCGAACTCACGGCGTCGGACTCGGTTTGGCGTTAGAGCCTGTGAATGAATACGGCTCGCCCAAGCGGGCGACCCAAGCGAAGCCGATCCAGGTGCGAAGCAAAGCCTTCGCTCGTGCTGCGGCACGCATTTGCCACGACGATTGGCGCCGTGTGTTGCGGCCGTGCGGGTGCGTTGGTTTTGTTCATGGGCTCTGCGCGCACCAAAATCACTTGCAGCGAATGTCTTCGTCGAACCACTTCTTCGAGATTGCGGCATAACTGCCGTCGGCCAGGATCGCGGCTAGCGCTTTGTTGATCTCGCCAGCCAGCGACGTGTTGCCCTTGCTCACCGCCGATGCAATGCGCTCGACGAACAAGAAGTCGCCCATCTTCATGCCAGCACCCGGGCTCGCGGCGAGCGATGTCTTGGCAACGAAACGGTCGGTGACCCAAGCATCAACTCGGCCGGTGATGAGGGCAGCGCGGGCATCGGTATCCTGCGGGAAATTCTTCATTTCTTTCACGCCGGCGAGCTTCTTCACGTTGTCGAGGTAAGTGGTGCCGGTTTGCACGGCCACGGTCTTGCCGTTGAGGTCGGCGGCGGTCTTGATGGCGTCGCTCTTGCTGATGATCACGCCGCCCGAACAGTAGTGCGGCGCAGTGAAGGTCACGGCCTTGGCCCGCTCTTCCGTGATGCCGTGCGAGGCGATCACCATGTCCCAGCGGTCTTGACGCAAACCGGCGAGCAACGCGTCGAAGCCAAGCGCCTTCCATTCGATCGCCAGACCCATCTTGGCCACCATCGCCTCGGCCACTTCAACCTCGAAGCCACTGAGCTTGGCGCCCTGGAAGAAGTTGAAGGGTGCGAACTGACCCTCGGTGGCAACAATGATCTTGCCGTCTTTTTTAATGTCTTCGAAGCTGCGCGCCTGGGCGCTCGCTGCCACAAGCGACAAGGCCACGGCCAGCGCTGATACCAGGCCGCGAGCGGCCGCGTTGATCAGGTTCATGGAAATTCGCCTTTCACGGCATGAGAGGTTGATGGTTCTTTTGCAATCGAGCGCGGCGATCTTAGGTTGAGCGCCGTGTTCGTGACTGCACGTGTTTGCCAGACTTGCAAAGCTAGGTAGGGTTGTGAGAGGAGTCTCGCCGCGAAGGCGTCGAACCCGGTCAACCGTATGCAAGGTTCTTGCCAACCCGGTTGCGCGCTCAGCAAGCCTGCGCTTCAACGCGGCGCGCCGAAGTATTGCTTCAAGCCGGCCAGGATCATTTCGACGGCGATGGCCGTCAGCACCAACCCCATCAGTTTTTCGAGTGCGGACACAACCGAGTCTCCCAGCACCCGGCGGATGCGCTCACACAGCAACAACACCACAGCCGAGACCGCCATCGCGCAGGTCAGAGCGCCGGCCCAGGACATCACGCGATCGGGTTGGCGCGAGGCCAGCAGCAGCACCGTGGCCATGGCCGAAGGCCCCGCCAGCAGTGGCACCGCGAGCGGAAAGATGAACGGCTCCTTGCCATCGGGCGTGCCGTACACGCCGCCCTCGTGGCTGAAGATCATGCGGATCGAGACCATCAACAGGATCACGCCGCCGGCCACTTCGAGCGAGCGTTCCGACAGCCGCATCACGCGCAGGAAACCTTCGCCCAGGAACATGAAGGCAAACAGCACCACGAAGGCAATGGCCACCTCGCGCAGCGCGACCCTGGTGCGGCGGTCGGGCGGCACGTCTCGCATGATCGGAATGAACACTGGCAGGCTGCCGAGCGGATCGAGCACCAGCAGCAGCAAGATAAATGCGGAAAGAAAACTGTGCTCCATGCGGTACCGCCGGGGTGATGGGCTCGAGACTGCGCTGAGTAAGGCTTCAGCGCGCGGAAGAAACGCCACTGCGGGTCTGGCACGACCCGTCAACAGGCAGCGCCGCCCGCGCAAGTGCCTGCTGCCAGAGCGGCGTCCAAACGGGCCAGTCGTGGCCACCGGGCAACGTGAGCACATGTTCGGGCGGCAGCACCGCACCCAGCATGGCGGCGTTGGGCGCAAAGCGGTCGTCCAGCCCGTAGCCCAGCAGCAGCGGCGGGCGCTGCGACGGCGATTGCGCGTAGCCCTTGAGCCAGCGCCAGACGGCAAAGTCGGGGTCGAAGCTCAGCTCGGCTGTCGCGTCGGGTGCGCGCCAGAGGCGCAAGCCGCCGTCGGCGGCAACCGCTTCGGTCACGCGCGGCTCGCCGAGGTAAGGGGCGAGCACGACGAGGCCGGCCACGTCGGCGCCGGGCGACTGGGCAAGGGCAAAGGCGCCAAACCCACCGAGGGAAATGCCAAGCAACCAGATGTGCCGATAGCCCTGCGCACGCGCAGGGGTCAGCACGTCTGCCAGCAATCGCTCGAGGATCGTTCCGTTCTTGTAGTAGCCGAAGTGGGCGTCGGTCAGCCACACGTCGAGCGCGAGGTGGCGCTCGCGCACCGCCGCCACGAAGCCTTCACGTACAAATTCTTCTGGCACCGAGTAGATGCCGGGCAACACCACGAGAAGCGTGTCGGGGCGCGTGGTGCAACTCGCCGGTTCGAGCACGATGCGCATCGGCACCGTGGCCGGGCGCGGCAACAGCGCGCAGCCGCTCAGCACGCCAGTGATCAAGAAGGTGCATGCAAGGCGGGCAAGCCATGCAAAGCAACCGGTGCGGCGTTGATGGGCGTGCAAAGCGTTCAGCATCAACGCGCTTCTTTCAATACTTGATGCCGTAGCGGTAGCCCTTGTACTCAAGCACCGCTGACTTGAGGCTGATCTGCTCGAGCTTCAGCCCAGGCACGAGCTTGTCGCCTTCGTGGAGAGTCTGGCCGTTCAGGATCAGCATGCGGTTGGACGGGTTCTTGGAGTACATCGCGCCACCGATCACGAGCGTGGGCAGCTCGCGCCGTATCTCTTCAGGCAGTTCGTTGAAGGCGTAGACACGCGGCTCGGTCGACGGCGGCACCGCGGCGCTCGCGACTGGGCTCGACGCGACAGGCATCGCTCCCTCCGCCGTGTTCACGGGCAACCTCGGCGACGGCTTGCGCGGGGCTTGGGTCACGGCTGGCGGCGTGGTCAACGCAACCGGGGCTGGGGCGGGCGTCACGGCGGGCGCCGTGTTGGGCGTCACGGTGGACGAGGGTTCGGCCACAGTCGCAGGCGCCACCGGCAGCACGGTGATGGCCAGTGGTGGGGCGGCTGCGGCTGGCGCCGCTGGCGGCGGCGTGTCTTGGCCCAGCAGCAACCAGCCCAGCAGTGCCATCAATGCCGAGCCGAGAGCCAGCCCGATCCACAGGTTCGTGCGTGGCGGGCGCTGCATTTCAGCGTCGGCATGGCCCAGCATTGCCGGCTGCGCATGAATGCCCGGAACCGAGCCACGCTCGCGCTCGGCATCGGCCCGTCTCAGCGCATCGAGGATGTAAGACATATCAGTTGGCCACCGCGTCGGTCAGCAGGCGCGGCTCGTCGACGCCGGTGGCGCGGTTGAGCTGCATGAAGGTGGTGGGGCCAGCGATACCGTCGGGCTTGAGGCCCTGCGCGAGCTGGAAAGCGAACACTTTGCTGCTCAACGCCGCGTCAAAAGGCTGGTTCGGCGCCGGCGCGGGCTCGCCCAGCGATTTCGCAAGCTGCGCCGCAAGCCAATCAACGCGAGGCCCCCTACTGCCGTCGGGAGTGACCGAGCGGTAGCCCTCGGGTGCACGCCAAAAAGTGGCGAACTCGCCGCGCCAAAACCGTGCAAGCGACAACAGCGCCACCGTCTGCGAGGCTCCGCCGATGCGCAAGGTGGCTTCTTTGGCCGTGAGGCCGGTGAGCACGGCGTAAGCTGGTTTCCCGCCCTCGCCCCGCAGTGTCAGAAAGCCCGGCCGACCGAGCTGGCGGATCAGCGCCAGCGTGCTGTCACCCTTGAAGCACTGCACCTGCTGGCGTTGTGCCGCGGCACACGGGTCGGCTTGCGTGAGATCAAGCTTCCATGCCGGCGCGAGTGCACGCCAGGCATCGCCCTCATCGTGAATCAGCGCTTTAAAAGTGGTCTGCAGATCGGCTGCCGAAAGAGGCGGCAGCGCCGGCGCCGAGTTTGGCGCTTTGGTTGGCGCTTTGGTTGGCGCGGACGCAGCATGCACTGATGCAACCGGTGCCAATGCAGAAACGCCAGATGCCGTCGCGTTCACCGCAACCGGCTTGAATCCGTTGGCCGCGCTCGCCGGCCGCCCTGCCCCGCGCACGAACCAGCTCAGCCCACCAACCAAGGCAGCGCACAGCAACAGGCCCGCCAGACCGATGACCACGAGACCCATTCGCCCACGTGCCAAGAGCGCCAGCTTCGGCCTGCCGAAAACCTCGGCACCCGCCTTGTCGACAATCTCGGCGTCGACCCGCGCCCTGCCCTCGGCGTAAGCGCCGAGCAGCGCGCGGTCGCACAGCAGGTTGATGCGCCGGGGCACTCCGCGCGACAGCTCGTGCACGCGCCTGCGCGCCGAGCGATCAAATGGCATCGGGCGGTTCAGACCGGCCACCGTGAGGCGGTGGCGAATGTAGTGCGCCGTTTCCGGTTCGGTCAGCGCTCCGAGGTGAAACCGCGCGATGACGCGCTGCGCAAGTTGCTCGAGCTCCGGCCGCGCCAGCATGTCGCGCAGCTCGGGCTGACCGATCAGCACGATCTGCAGCAGCTTGCGTTTGCTGGTTTCCAGGTTCGTCAGCAGGCGCAGTTGTTCGAGCACGTCGGCCGATAGGTTCTGCGCCTCGTCAATGATGAGGACGTTGTTTTGGCCGACAGCGTGGGTGCGCAAAAGAAAGGCGTTGAGCGGGTCGAGGTAGTCCTTGACCGTGGCGGCGCCGGGCGCGTGCTCGGGCAGCGGAATGTTGAACTCGTCGCACACCGACTGCAACAGCTCGGGCACGGTGAGTTTGGGGTTGAAGATGTAGGCGACGTTGCAGCGCTTCGGAATTTGCTCAAGGAAGCAGCGGCACACCGTGGTCTTGCCGGCGCCGATTTCGCCGGTGAGCAGCACGAAGCCGCCGCCTCCGCCCACGCCGTACAACAGGTGCGCCAGCGCTTCGCGGTGGCGCTCGCTCATGAAGAGATAGCGCGGGTCGGGAGCGATCGAAAACGGCTCTTGCTTCAGGCCGAAGAATTGGACGTACATAAATGGAGGATAGCGGTGTGGCTTTCAGAGCCGCCGCGCAGGCATCACGACGACATCGCTTCGCGCAGGCGCACGGGGCGCTCGGGTGCCCAGGTCGGGTTGAACCGACACGCGCCTTTCGGGAACAGCAGTATCACCGTGGAGCCCAGCAGGAAGCGGCCCATCTCTTCGCCCTTCTTCAAGTGCACCGGCGTGTCGGCGTAGTGCCATTCACGCAGCCGCTTCACCCGCGGCGGGTTGACAACGCCATGCCACACCGTGGCCATGCTGCCAACGATGGTGGCCCCCACCAGCGTCAAAACGAACGGCCCGAGTGTTGACTCAAACAGGCACACGACGCGCTCGTTGCGGGCGAACAGGCCCGGCACACCACGCGCCGTGGTCGGGTTCACTGAAAACAGCTCACCCGGCACGTGGATCATGCGCAGCAGCCGGCCATCGCGCGGCATGTGAATGCGGTGGTAGTCCTTCGGGCTCAGGTAGATCGTGGCGAAACTGCCGTCTTTGAACTGCGCGGCGAGTTCGGCGTCGCCGCCGACCAGCGCGGTGGTTGAATAGTGATGGCCCTTGGCCTGAAAAATCTGGTCTCGTTTGATCTCACCGAACTGGCTGATCGCACCGTCTACCGGGCAGACCCAATCGGCCTGCGCCAGTGGCCGCAGCTCGGGCTTGAGCTCACGCGTGAAGAACTCATTGAAACTGGCGTACTGGTTGATGTCACTGCAGAGCGCTTCGTTCATGTCGACACCGTAGCGGCCGACGAACCAGCGAATGATGTGTGCGGTCAGACCGCCACCGCGGTGGTTGGCCACCAAGCCGCCGAAGGCCGTCATGCCCTGCTTCGGCATCAGGTACTGGGGCAAAACACCGATGCGGTCAGACCCGGCGACAGTCATGGCCTGTGAACAAATTCAGCGTGCCCGAGAGGGCCGGCCAAGCAGCGCCCATGGACCAGCGAGGCGCAGGCGCAAGCGCAGCTCAGGGCCCAGCAAGCATTTGCAATGACAAGAGGCGCCGTTTGGGACGGCTGAGCGAGAACGTCAGGTTTTTTCACAGGCTCTCAGGAGCGATTCGAAGCGGCGGATTGTATGGGCGGGTCGGCTGGTGCGAGCGTGTGGAACACCCGCTGTGGGAACGGAATCTCAACCCCCTCGGCGTTGAGCAGGTCGAGCACCGCGAAGTTCACATCTGAGCCCACGTTGGCCTGGCCGTTTTCGAGGTCACCAATCCAAAAAGCAATGTTCAGGTTGATGCCGTCAGCACCAAAATGGGCAAGCTGGCAGTTCGGCGCCGGCTCGGCGAGTACACGTGGGACCCCCGAGACGGCCTGTTCGAGCTTGGCCTTCAGTGCCCGCACGTCCGTGCCGTAAGCCACCTGCACGGCGGCGATGAGCGCCACCTTCGAGTCGGCCAGCGACGAGTTCTCGACCCGCTGCGTGATGAGAATCTCGTTCGGCACAATCGACTCGCGACCGTTGAGTGCGCGAATCACGGTGTAGCGGGTGCGAATATCGGTGATGCGGCCTTCGAAGCCGTCGACCTTGACCATGTCGCCGATGCGCAGCGAGCGCTCGGCCAGGATCACAAAGCCGCTGATGTAGTTGGCTGCAATTTTCTGCAGGCCAAAGCCCAAGCCAACGCCGATTGCCCCACCCAGCACCGACAGCGCCGTCAGGTCGATTCCGACCGCTGAAAGCGCCAGCAGCAGCCCGACGAACAGCAGCAGCGAACGCACGATGTTGGCGGCCATCTTGCGGAGCGACAGCGCGTTGCCAGCGCCTCGCAGCAGTTGCTTTTCGATCGCCGACGAGAGCCACAGCGCGAGCACCATCACGAGCCCGGCCGTGAGCGTGCCCTCGACCAAGTTGCGCAGCGAAAGATGGCCCGTGCCGACCTTCCACTGCACTTCGTCCATGGCGTCGAGCAGCAGCGGCAACGCTCCTGTGACCCACAACACCACGGCGATCCAGGCCAACCACGAGATGCTGCGCTCGATCACTCGCACCCAGCGCAGGCCAGGCAAGGTATGCCCGAGCACCCGCACGCTGACCCGAATGACGACGAGCGAAACCAAGATAGGCACCGCCAGCTTGAACACCGCCATGCGCACCATGCCGGCCAGCGCGAGCTTGGCGACAAATGCCAGCGCGAGCGCCACAACCGGAAACAGCACGCCGTCGAAGATGCGGCGGCCGAAGATGATCGACGCTTCAGGAACGCTCGGCCCCCGGATCAGCCTCACGATGCACCACGCGATGGCGAGGCAGCCCGCCAGCAGCGCCAGTTCCGTCAGTGCGCCGGGCTGCGCGAGCGAGCCCAGAAGTTCGTTGAGCTCGCGCGAATCGAGGCTGCCGGCCACGCGTCAGATTCCGGCGAGAACGCGCAGGTGCGCCGCAACGCTGCGGGCCAAGGCCCCAAGGTTGTAGCCGCCTTCCAGGCAGGAGACGATGCGGCCCCTTGCATGGCGATCGGCCACGCCCTTGACGCGCTGCGTGATCCATTCGTAGTCGGCTTCGACCAGGCCGAGCTGGCCGAGATCGTCTTCCCGGTGGGCGTCGAAGCCGGCTGAGATGAAGATCATCTGCGGGCGGAAGGCCTCAAGGCGCGGCATCCAGTTGGCTTCGATCATCTCGCGCACTTCTGCCCCGCGGGTGTAGGCCGGCACGGGCACGTTGACCATGTTGGTGCCCTTGGGCACCCCGCCACTGAAAGGGTAGAGCTGGTCCTGAAAGATGCTGACCATCAGCACACGCTCGTCGCCGGCGATGATGTCTTCGGTGCCGTTGCCGTGGTGCACATCGAAGTCGACAATCGCCACCCGCGCCAGGCCACGCACGTCCAGCGCATGGCGCGCAGCAATTGCCACGTTGTTGAAGAAGCAAAAACCCATGGTCTCGTCGCGCGTGGCGTGGTGGCCGGGCGGTCGCACCGAGCAGAACGCGTTTTCCACTTCGCCGTCGAGCACCGCATCGGTGGCGGCCACGGCCGCGCCAGCAGCGCGCTGCACGGCGCGCCACGTACCGGCGCTGGCGGCGGTGTCGGGATCGAGCGAGCGCAGCCGACCGCCACTTTCCACTTCTTCGAGCAGCTCGCGCAGTTCAGCCACGTAGCCGCTGCTGTGGGCGTGCGCCAAGTCTGAAGCGCACACCAGCGGCGCCTCGCGACGCTCAAGCGCCATGTCCAGGCCGGTCGCGAGCAGGTAATCGTTGATCGAATCCAGCCGCTGCGGGCATTCGGGGTGCCCCCGGCCCATGTCGTGGCCGTGGCAATCGGGGTGGCTGTAGAAAGCGGTGCTCATCGTGCCTGATCTGACGCTCTTGAAATTTGCTTTTCGGGTAAGGTGACCGAATGGACAAACGCGTGGACAAACCCCTCTCAGTGCTGCTCACCGAACTGGCCGACCAGATTAGCACGGTCATTGTGGGTAAAAGAACGCAGATCGAAGACTGCATCGCCTGTGTGCTGGCCGGCGGTCACTTACTGATCGAAGACGTGCCCGGTGTGGGCAAGACCACGCTGGCGCAAACGCTCGCGGTCTCGCTCGGCCTGCGCTTCTCGCGCACCCAGTTCACCGCCGATCTGATGCCCTCTGACCTGATCGGCGTGAGCGTCTACGAGCGCAGCAAAGAGGCGTTCGTGTTCCACCCCGGCCCGGTGTTTGCACAAGTGCTTCTGGCCGACGAGATCAACCGCGCCGGGCCTAAAACTCAGAGCGCGCTGCTTGAAGCGATGGAAGAACATCAGGTCACGATCGACGGCGAAACGCGCGCCCTGCCCGAGCCGTTTTTCGTGATCGCCACGCAAAACCCGAGTGATCAGCTCGGCACCTACCCGCTTCCGGAATCTCAGCTCGACCGCTTCCTCATGTGCATCACGCTCGGCTACCCCGACCAGGCGAGCGAGCGCGCTCTGCTGGCCGGGCACGACCGGCGCGAAGCAATCCAAGGCCTGCGCGCGGTAATGTCGCCCGAGCAGTTGCGTTCGGCACAGAAGGCGGTGCATGCGGTGCATGCGTCAGACGCGTTGCTCGACTACCTGCAGGCACTGATCGCGGCCACGCGCTCGGGCCGATGGTTTGTGGAAGGCTTGAGCCCGCGCGCGGGCATTGCGGTGTTGCGCGCGGCGCGGGCTCGCGCGCTGCTTGACCAGCGCGACTACGTGGCCCCCGACGACCTGCAGTACGTGCTGCCGCAGACCGTGGCGCACCGCTTGATCCCGGTGGCCGGCGCCGGCCGAGGCCGGGTCGAGCAAGTGCGGGCAATGGTCGAGGCGGTATCGCTGCCTTGAGCGGTGCTGCAAGCTTCCCAAACCCCGAGCGCATGCCGAATCACACGCACCCCGCACTGGCAGGGCTCGGCGTTTTCGAGCGCGGCTGGCTGTCGTCGAACAACGTGCTGGTGCACGACGAAGCTGGCGCCACGCTGATCGACACCGGCCATATGAATCACGCCGAACAGAGCCTTGCACTGGTTAGGCACGGGCTAAAAGGTCAGCCGCTGGCTCGCATCGTCAACACCCACCTGCACTCCGACCACTGCGGTGGCAATGCCACCTTGCAGCGCGCTTTCGGTGCCGCGGTGTTTGTGCCGGAAACGTCGGCCGATGCAGTGCGCGAATGGAACGCTGGTGGCCTGACCTTCGACGCAACGGGTCAGCGCTGTGAACGTTTCACGCTGCAAGGCACCACCCGCATCGGTGAACTGATCGAAGCCGGTGGCCGCCGCTTCGAGGTGATCGAAGCGCCAGGGCACGACCCGCAGTCGACGATCTTCTTCGATGCCGCGCACGGCCTGCTGATCTCGGCCGACGCGCTGTGGGAAAACGGCTTCGGCGTCGTTTTCCCCGAATTGGCAGGCGAACCGGGGTTCGCCGACGTGGCCGCCGTGCTCGACCGCATTGAGCAGCTCCCGGTGAAGCTGGTCGTGCCCGGCCACGGTGCGCCCTTCACCGATATGGGCGCGGCGCTGGCGCGCGCGCGCGCTCGGCTCGCCGCCTTCGTCGCCGACCCGCGCAGGCACGCGCGCCACGGTGCCAAGGTACTCATCAAATATCACCTGATGGAGGTGCGCGAACAGCCAGTTGATGCACTGCTGCAATGGGCCGAGGGCACACCGCTGTTTGTGTCGGTGTGGGAAGCGCACGGGCGCGGCGAAGCGCCACTCGCGCGAGACTGGGCGGAACAACTGACAAAGGAGCTGGTGGCCAGCGGTGCGCTGCAGCGCAGCGCCCAGCAGGTGTTCGATGCCTGAGGCCCGGCACGCAGCCTCGAGCGCCGGGACGATTCCCGCATCGGCATCGGCATCGGCATCGGCATCAGCATCAGCGTCGCGCTGGTCCGCCCTGCGGCACCCCGGCGCCGCGTCACAGGCGCGCTTTCGGCGCTGGCTCGAAAGCCGCATCGCGCGCACCGACACCTTGCTGCTGACCCAGCGCAACGTCTACATCCTCCCGACACGCGCCGGGCTCATGTTCTGCATCACCCTGTTCGTGCTGCTGCTCGCATCAATCAACTACCAGCTCAACCTTGGCTACGTGCTGACCTTCCTGCTGGCTGGCAGCGGCGTGGTCTCCATGCATCTGACGCACGCCACGCTGCGTGGGTTGACGCTGCACCTCAAGCCCCCGACCCCTGGCTTTGCCGGCGACCCGGCCGGGCTCGACCTGGTACTCACCAGCCCCGACAACGCGCGCTATGGCATCGGCCTGAAGCTCTCGGGCGCGGCGGACAGCACGCTGGTCTGGATCGATGTGCCGGCCGGTGGCCAGGCCACGGCCCAGGTGAGCTTCGTGCCGGCCACGCGCGGGCTGCACGCCACACCCACCTTGAGCGCGGAAACACGTTTTCCGCTCGGCCTGTTCCGCACCTGGGCGGTGTGGCGGCCGGCAGCGCAGTTGCTCGTCTACCCGATGCCCGAACGCCCGCCAGCGCCACTGCCCGCGGCGCGGGCAGTGGCGGGCGGCAGCGGCCAGTCACGCAGCGCCGACGGTGGTGAAGTGGAAGGTGTTCGCGCCTACCGGCGTGGCGACCCGCTCAAGCTCATCGCCTGGAAGAAGGCCGCCCGCACCATGGAGAGTGGCGGCGAGCTCGTGAGCCGCGACACCAGTGCGTCAACCCATCAGGAGCTCTGGCTGGAATGGCAAGCCTGTTCTTCGCTCGCGCCGGAAGCACGCCTGTCGCGCTTAACGGCATGGTCGCTGTTGGCGCATCGCGCCGGTGCCGAATTCGGCCTGCGCCTGCCGAACATGGACATCGCACCCGATCAGGGTGAAGGGCAAAAGCGGCGATGCCTGGAGGCACTGGCGCTGTGGCGGTAAGCGAGCGCGGCTTCGTCAAGCTTGCCCTGCCGCAATGGCCGGGCTGGCGCCATATTCCGCGCGAAGCACGCGACACGCTGTTCTTGCTTGGCGTGATTGCGTGGACGGTGCTGCCGCACGCTTCGCACCTACCGCCTTGGTGCACGCTGATCACGCTGGTGGTGTTGTTGTGGCGGGCGCGGCTCGCACTCAACAACGCGGCACTGCCGAGCCGCTGGGTGCTGGTGGCAGTGCTGCTGCTCGCGGCAGTGCTCACGTTCTGGTCTTACCGCACGCTGCTCGGCAAAGAGCCGGGCGTCACGCTGGCGGCGGTACTGATGGCGCTGAAAACACTGGAACTGCGCGCGCGGCGCGACGCCTTCGTGGTGTTCTTCCTTGGGTTCTTTCTGATCCTCACGCACTTCCTCTATTCCCAGTCGCTGCTGGTCGCCGCGGCGATGCTGGTCTCGGTGTGGGGCTTGCTCACGGCGCTGGTGCTGGCGCACATGCCGGTCGGCCAGCCGAGCTTGCGCCAGGCCGGACGGCTGGCTGCGCGCACCGCGCTGCTGGGTGCGCCGATCATGGCGCTGATGTTCGTGCTGTTCCCGCGCGTCGGGCCGCTGTGGGGCGTGCCGCAAGACGGCCTGTCAAGCACGGGCTTGTCGAACAGCATGCGGATGGGCTCGATCAGCAAAGTCGCGCTCGACGACAGCATTGCATTGCGACTGCGTTTCGAAGGTGCATCCCCTGCACCCGACAAGATGTACTTCCGCGGCCCAGTTCTCTCTGCATTCGACGGCACCGAATGGCGCGCCGCGCCGCCCACGCTCCTGTTGGCGGCGCAGCGCCTGCGCAACCTGCGCGTTACGGGCACGCCGGTGCGCTACGAGATGACGCTGGAGCCAACCCGCCTGGCCAGCCTGCCGCTGCTAGAAGCCACCGCCAGCGCGCCGCAAATAGAAGGCTTCTCCACCTTCGGCATGAGCGACCTGCAGTGGCTGGCCGAACGGCCGCTGGCTGAGCGTGTGCGTTTCAACGCCGAGGCTTACACAGAGTTCCAACACGGGCCAGTTGCCGACAACGTGTTGCTCCGCGAATTCGTGGAGCTGCCCCCGAACTTCAACCCACGCACGCTGGCCTGGGCGTTCGCCATGCGGCGCGACCCGCGCTACGCCCAGGCCGACGGGCGCACGCTGGCCCAAGCGCTGATGCAACACATTCGCACAGCCGGCTTCAGCTACACACTGGCCGCTGAGCCCTATGGCCGCAACGCGATCGACGAGTTCTGGCTCGACCGGCGCGACGGTTTTTGCGAGCACTTTGCGGCTGCGTTTGTTGTGGTGATGCGAGCGCTCGACGTGCCGGCGCGGGTGGTCACGGGTTACCAGGGAACCGACCCAATTCCGGTCGACGGCTACTACGTCGTGCGTCAGAGTTCGGCGCACGCTTGGGCCGAATACTGGCAGGCCGGTGTCGGCTGGGTGCGTGCCGACCCCACGGCGGCGGTGGCCCCAGACCGCATTAACCGCAGCGCCACGCTCGTGGCCGCACCGAGCTTCGTGGCCGGGGCGCTGGGCAACGTCAATCCGGCCTTGCTGGCGCAGTTGCAAAAAGGCTGGGATCTGGTTAACAACCGTTGGAACCAGTGGGTCTTGAACTACTCGCGCGGCCAACAACTCGACGTGTTGAAGAACCTCGGTTTCAACTCGCCGAGCTGGGAAGACCTGGCCATCTTGCTCGCGGGCGCGCTGAGCTCGCTGGCACTGGTGGGCGCCGGGTGGGCGTGGTGGGATCAACACCGCATCGACCCATGGGTGCGCCAGATGCAGCGCCTGCGCAAAGCGCTGAACACGCTCGGTTTGGAAACATCGAACCACGAAGCGCCCAGGGCACTGGCGGTACGTGTGCGCGGGCGTTTCGGCGACCGTGGCGAAGCACTCGCGCAACTGCTGGATGCACTTGATCGGCAACGGTACGGCCGCGAGAACCCAGCCCGGCCCGACATTCAGCTGACGCGCCGCTTCGTTGCCCGGACGCGCAAAATGCGCTTGCACCCGCACGGATAATCGAATTTTTCAGCGCCAGACAGATGCCCCTTCCTTCACTTCCTCGCGCACGACTGCCGCGCACCAGACTGCCGCACACACGACTGCCGCGCGCCCTCGCGCTGAGCCTGCTGGCCTGCACCGTGTGTGCTGCGCTGGCGGCATCGCCGAAGTCAAAGACCCGCGCCGCAGAAGTGCAGACCGACGGCGCGGCCGATACAGCGACCTACGGTCGGCGCGAAGACGTGATGCAGTTCGGCGCTGAGCTCGCCGAGCGCCGAGGTCTGGGCGTGGAGTGGGTGCAAGCCGCGTTGCAGCGCGCGCGCTTCATGCCGAGCGTGGCCAAGTTCATCATGCCGCCGCCGGCCGGCACCGCGAAGAACTGGGCCAGCTACCGTGCGCGTTTCATCGAACCGATTCGCGTGCGCGCCGGCCTGGCGTTCTGGCGTGCCAACCAGCGGTGGCTCACACTGGCAGAAGAGCGCTACGGCGTACCGCCAGAGATCGTGGTTGGCATCATCGGCGTGGAAACAATCTACGGCCGCCAGATGGGCAACTTCCGTGTGATTGACGCGCTGGCCACGCTGGCCTTCGACTTCCCCGCCGGCCGCAAAGACCGCAGCCCGTTCTTTCGCGACGAGCTGGAAAACTTCCTTGTGCTGTGCCGCAGCGAAGGCTTCGAGCCGCTGCAACTCAAGGGAAGTTATGCGGGCGCGATCGGCATGCCGCAGTTCATGCCGTCGAGCGTCAACAAGTACGCGGTTGACCTTGACGGCGACGGCCACGTTGACCTGCACGACAACGCCGCCGACGTGATCGGCAGCGTGGCCCACTATCTGGCCGAGTTCGGCTGGCAGCGTGGCCTGCCCACCCGCTTCGACGTGGCGCCGCCGGTCGATGCAAGCGAGCGTGCGCTGCTGCTCGGCCCGGACATTTTGCCGAGCTTCAGCGCGCAAGAATTCGTGGAGCGCGGCGCGCGACTGGGTGACGCGGCAATGGCGCACGAAGGCAAGCTCGCGCTGGTCGAGCTTCAAAATGGCGACGCGGCCCCGAGCTACGTGGCGGGCACCGCGAACTTCTACGCCGTGACGCGATACAACTGGTCGAGCTATTACGCGTTGGCCGTGATCGAACTCGGCGAGGCGGTCGCGCGCGAGCTGGCGAAAGACGAAGCGCGCGCCGACCGCTGAGCCGGCCTGCGTGACGCGCGCTGCGTGACCCGCGCGCCAAGCGCACATCGAAGGCCGCGCTCGTCGCAGTAGAGGCCACTGCTGTCGGGCCACCAGCACAACACGCGCCCGGCGCGGTTTGGCGCGCCATGGCGTGAAACCGCGCACCGTAGAGGGGTGCACCGTAGCGCGGCATCAGCAGCGCGAGCTTGGCGGCGAGCGCGTCGCCAGTGTCGGCGAGGCTTTGAAGCATCTTGACGTGTCGCATGAGATGAACTGCGATAGAGCAGCCCGCCAGCCACTTGCGCGGACGGCCATGACCTGCCATTGGTGACGGGATGCGTTGAATTGGCACTTGTCAACCCGTGCCGTCTGTCTGTTAGCCCACAGACAGGCGCACTCAGACTGTCAGACTTCACAGACGAAATCCGGAACGATTGATCTGCGTGATAACGACGCTCGGAGTGCCCCATGACCAGCGCGCCCTTATCCTCTACCAGCACGGGTGCGGTCGTGTCCGTTCGGGGTAGCGTCGTCGATGTCCGCTTCGATGCCAAATTGCCCGCCATCCGCACGCTGTTGCGGGCTGGTGAGCATGATGAGATGGCGATTGAGGTGCTGTCTCAATTGGATGCCCGGCACGTGCGCGGCATCGCACTGACGCCCACGCATGGCCTGGCGCGCGGCATGCCTGTCAAGGACACCGGCGCCCCTTTGCAGGCACCAGTTGGCAAGGCCATCGTCTCGCGCATGTTCGACGTCTTTGGTCATGCCATTGATCGGCAGCCGCAGCCCCAAGACGTGAGCTGGCGCTCGGTGCATCAAGCGCCGCCACCACTGACCCATCGATCGACGCAGTCGCTCATCTTTGAGACGGGCATCAAGGTGATCGATGTGCTGGTGCCACTTGAAACAGGCAGCAAAGCCGGTCTGTTCGGTGGCGCCGGTGTGGGCAAGACAGTGCTGCTCACCGAGATGATCCACAACATGGTCGGCAAGCAAAAAGGTGTGAGCATCTTTTGCGGCATTGGCGAGCGTTGCCGCGAGGGCGAAGAGCTCTATCGTGAGATGAGAGATGCTGGCGTGTTGCCCAATATGGTGATGCTGTTCGGGCAGATGAACGAGCCGCCGGGTGCGCGATTCAGAATTGGCCATGCGGCCTTGACCATGGCCGAATACTTTCGCGATGATGAACACCGCGATGTGCTCTTGCTCATCGACAACATCTTCCGCTTCATCCAGGCCGGCTCCGAGGTGTCAGGCTTGATGGGGCAGATGCCATCGCGCCTGGGCTACCAGCCCACGATGGGCACGGAGTTGGCGGGGCTGGAAGAACGCATTGCCAATACACAGACGGGCGCGATCACATCGATTCAAGCGGTGTATGTGCCGGCGGATGACTTCACCGACCCCGCAGCGGTGCATACCTTTTCGCACCTGTCAGCATCCATCGTGTTGTCGCGCAAACGAGCGAGCGAAGGACTCTTCCCGGCTGTGGATCCACTGCAGTCGAACTCGAAGATGACCACGCCGGGCATCGTGGGTGAGCGGCATTACGCCTTGGCTCAAGAAGTGCGCCGCACGCTGGCGCAGTACGCCGAATTGAAAGACATCATCGCCATGCTGGGTCTGGAGCAGTTGTCGCCCGCCGATCGTCAAGTCGTGGCCCGTGCACGCCGGTTAGAGCGGTTTTTGACCCAACCGTTTTTCACCACCGAGCAGTTCACGAGCACGCCGGGCAAGTTTGTGAGCCTGGCCGATGCGCTCGATGGTTGTGAGCGCATCTTGCGTGACGAGTTCAAAGACTATCCAGAGAGTGCGCTCTACATGATCGGTGCCATCTCTGAAGCCAGGAAGCCGCAGCCTGCACCGAATGCGGCCAAGCCCGAGGTGACGCATGAAACTTAAAGTGCTGCTGCCGTTTCGGGTCTTCTTAGACAAGACCGATGTGACGCGCATCGTGGCCGAGACACACGAAGGATCGTTCGGCTTGCTACCTCGCCGGCTCGACTGCGCGGCCGCGTTGTCGCCAGGCATCCTGACCTATGAGACCCCCGGCGATGGCGAAGTTTTTGTGGCGGTAGATCAGGGCGTGTTGATCAAGGCGGGTGATGAGGTTTTGGTATCTGTGCGTCGGGCTTTGAGCGGCGCTGATCTCGGCCAGCTGCGCGAAGCCGTGGAGCGCGAGTTTCTGAGCCAGGATGAGCAAGCCAAGAGTGTCCGCACCTTGATGGACAAGCTGGAAAACCGATTCCTGAGTCGTTTCTCAAGGCTGGGCCATGGCTGACGAGCTACGCCCGAACACGCTCGCCGATCAGGTGGGTGCCACGGCCCGCCGCAAGCAGCGGGCACGGCGAGGCGGAACACAGGGCGTATGGTTTGGGCTGGGCATGATGGGGCTGGTTGGCTGGTCAGTCGTGGTGCCGACGCTGTTTGGCGCGGCCTTGGGAGTCTGGCTGGATAAGCACTATCCGGGGGGGCGATCCTGGACGCTGGCCTTGCTGATGGCCGGCCTGGTACTGGGGTGCATAAACGCATGGCATTGGGTTGCAAAAGAAGACCACGCCATGCACAACGACGCAAGGAACTCCAACAATGAATGACACCACGGCCATGTTGCTGGCGGGGCTCGCCGGCCTGGGCCTGGGCTGCTTCTTCTTTGGCGGCCTGTGGTGGACCGCCTTGAAAAGCGCGCGCTCGAATCATCCGGGCATGTTGCACCTCACGAGCCTGATGGTGCGCATGGGCATGACCTTGGCGGGCTTCTATGCGGTTGGTGGCGGGCACTGGCAGCGAATAGTGTCTTGCCTGGTGGGGTTCGTCATCGCGCGCTTGCTGGTGGTGCGCTTGACTGACACGTCAACCGCGCATGAGGCCCCTTCGTCTGACGGAGGCCGACGTGCGTCTCAGCCCTGACCAATTGATCTTCTGGCAGTACGGTCTGTTCAAGCTCAACGGCACCATCGTGTTCACCTGGGCGCTGATGGCGTTGCTGGCGCTGGGATCGATGCTGATCACGCGCAGGCTCTCGACCGACCATCAACGATCGCGCTGGCAGAACCTGCTGGAAATCATCGTCACCGGCATCACGCAGCAGATCGAAGAAGTCGGCTTGCGCCAGCCTCGCAAGTACCTGGCCTTTCTCGGCACTCTGTTCTTGTTTGTGGCTGCCGCAGCCCTGTCCACCGTGGTGCCGGGCTACGAACCACCGACCGGCTCACTCTCAACGACGGTTGCCCTGGCGCTGTGTGTGTTCGTGGCCGTACCGGTGTTCGGCGTGCGCGAGCAGGGCGTGAGCGGGTATCTGAAGTCTTACCTCAAACCTACCGTGATCATGCTGCCCTTCAACATCATCAGCGAGCTGTCGCGCACGCTGGCACTTGCCGTTCGACTGTTCGGCAACATGATGAGCGGCGCCATGATCATTGCCATCCTGCTGACCATCACGCCGCTGTTATTCCCCATCGTGATGACCTTGCTGGGTCTGCTCACGGGCATGGTGCAGGCCTACATCTTCAGCATTCTCGCAGCGGTGTATCTGGCTGCCGCCACGCATGCGGATCCTGACGAGCCGGCGCCGCCGCCGGCCTCAACCTCCTACTGAATCAACAAGGACCTTCCATGGACAGCATGACGCTCATTGCAATGGTTTCCATCATCATGGCGGGGCTCACCACCGGATTCGGCTGCCTGGGCCCTGCGCTGGCGGAAGGCAAGGCCGTGGCCACCGCCCTGACCGCCTTGGCGCAGCAGCCTGATGCATCGGCAACCATCACGCGCACGCTCTTCGTCGGTCTGGCGATGATCGAATCCACGGCCATCTACTGCTTCGTGGTGTCGATGATCCTGATCTTCGCCAACCCGTTCTGGAACGCCGCCATCGCCCACGCTGCGGTGAAGTGATCCATGTTGATCGACTGGTTTACCGTCGGTGCTCAAGCGCTGAACTTCCTCATTCTGGTGTGGCTGATGAGGCGCTTTTTGTACAAGCCCGTGCTTGACGCCATTGACGCGCGTGAGAAGCGCATTGCCGGGCAAATCGAAGATGCCACGGCCAAGCAGGCGCAGGCTGAAGCCGACCGTGTTGCGTTTCAAGGCAAGAGCGATGCCTTCGACAAGGAGCGCGCGGCCTTGATGGCCAAAGCAGCCACAGATGCCCAAAACGAATCGAAGCAGCTCATGGATGAAGCTCGGCAGAGCGCCGATGCCTTGAGCGCAAAACACCAGGCCGCGTTGGCCGCCGCCACTCAGCGAGTCAACCAGGCGCTGGCCGAGCGGGCTGCGCAAGAAGTCTTTGCCATCTCGAAGAAGGCTTTGGCCGATCTCGCATCTACGGACCTTGAGGCACACATAGTTGAAGTGTTTTTGAGCCGCTTGCGTGCACTGTCCGGCGCGGCCAAAGCCGTGCTCGGTGAAGCCTTCAAGAGCAAACCCAACACGGCCGCAGTTCGCAGCGCCTTTGTCTTGAGCCCTACACAGCGGGAGTCGATCCAGACCGCGTTCACCGAGGTTTTCCAGACTGCTGTGCCTCTTCAATTCGACTCCGCGCCCGACACGGTGTGCGGCGTCGAGTTCAGCGTCGGCGGGCAAAAGGTCGCCTGGAGCGTCAGCCACTACATGTCTTCACTGGAAGATGAGGTGAGCAAGTTGCTGGCCCCTGTATCGACTTCTCCGCATCCCGATAGATGAATCCAGTGCCCAACGATCTGTCTGTTGTGCTCGATGGTGTCTTCAATGCATTCAGCCAGGCGCGCACAACCTTCGCCCCTCAGCTTGAGCCACGCGAAGTGGGCAGCGTCACCCATGTGGCCACCGGCGTGGCGCAGGTCAGCGGCCTGCCCGGCGCGGGATACGACGAACTGCTGCGTTTCCCCGGCGACATCTATGGCATCGCATTCAATGTAGACGCCAACGAGCTCGGCGTCGTCCTGCTGGGTGAATATTGGAATCTGCATGCCGGCGATGAAGTCGTGCGCACCGGCCGGGTCATGGACGTGGCCGTGGGCGAGGCCTTGCTTGGGCGAGTGATCGATCCGCTGGGGCGCGCACTCGACGGCAAAGGGCCCGTCGTCGCCACGCAGCGTCTGCCCATCGAGCGGCCTGCCGCCGCCATCATGGACAGGGCGCCCGTGACCGTGCCGTTGCAAACCGGCCTGAAGGTTATCGATGCCCTCATTCCAATTGGGCGCGGTCAGCGCGAGTTGATCCTGGGTGATCGGCAGACCGGAAAAACAGCCATCGCCATCGACACCATCCTCAATCAACGTGACAAAGACGTGTTCTGCGTGTACTGCGCGATCGGCCAGCGCGCATCGGCCGTAGCGAAAGCGGTCGCCACCTTGCGCGACAACGGCGCCCTGGCGTACACCGTGGTGGTCGTCACCGAAGGTGATCAGCCGCCCGGTCTAGCCTACATCGCACCGTATGCCGCCACCAGCATTGCCGAACATTTCATGGAAGCAGGCCGCGATGTGCTGATCGTCTATGACGACCTCACTCAACATGCGCGCGCCTACCGCGAGCTGTCGCTGCTCTTGCGTCGCCCCCCTGGACGCGAAGCCTTCCCGGGCGACATCTTCTACATCCATTCGCGGCTGCTGGAGCGCGCCACACACTTGAGCCCTGAGCGTGGCGGGGGGTCGCTGACGGCATTACCGGTGATCGAAACCGAAGCGCAGGACATCTCGGCCTACATCCCGACCAATCTGATCTCCATCACCGATGGGCAGATCTATTTGTCGCCATCGCTGTTCGAGCTGGGTGTGCTGCCAGCCGTTGACGTGGGGCAGTCCGTTTCGCGGGTCGGCGGCAAGGCGCAGCACGGCAGCTACCGCGCGGTGGCGGGTAACCTCAAGCTCGCTTACGCGCAGTTCGAAGAGCTCGAGAACTTCTCGCGCTTCGGCGCCCGGCTGGATGACGCCTCGCGCCAGACCATTGCCCATGGACAGCGCATTCGCGCCTGCCTCAAGCAGGCCCAGTTTTCGCCGCTCACGGTGGCCGAGCAGATCGCCGTCTTGCTGGCTTTGAGTGACGGCCTGTTTGACTCCGTAGCCTTGGCGCGCATGAACGAAGCGCAAGCGGCTGTGCATGCCGCAGCCGCGACCATCCCCGGTGCGGTTCGCGAGCGATTCAAGACCGCAGACAAGCTGAGCGACGAAGACCGCAAAGCGATCATCGACCTCGTTCGTGCGGTGCTGAGCCCATTCGAAGAACAGGCCAAAGACCAAGTGACTCGCAAGCCATGAGCGATTCCCTGTCCAGCCTGCATCGCAAGATCTCCAGCGCTCACGATTTGCAAGGAGTGGTCCGCACGATGAAGGCCATGGCGGCAGCGAATATCGGGCAATACGAGCAGTCGGTGCGGGCCTTGGCTGACTACGACCGCGCGGTATCGATGGGTCTGGGTCTGTGCTTTCGAGGCGTGCAGAGAATGGCGCAGTCATCGCGTGAGATCGGCTCGGATGCGACTGATCGGGTCGGCGCCATCATCTTCGGGTCAGACCAGGGGTTGGTGGGTCGATTCAACGATGTGGTTGTCGATCACGCCATCAAGACGCTGACGGCCCTGCGCGGCACACCGCAGGTCTGGGCCGTCGGCGAGCGCGTTCAATTGCGTCTGGCTGATTCCGGGCTGGATGTGATCGGCCAGTACGCCGTACCCAACGCCGTGGAGGCCATCGCGCAACTGGTGGGCCAGATCCAGATCGACAGCGACGCCCACAGAGAGCGGTTTGGCTACAAGCCCATCTACGTGTTTCACAACCGACCGCAATCGGGCTCGCTCTACGACCCCGTCAGCCAGCGCCTGCTGCCGTTGGACGCAACCTGGCAGAAGAACCTGGGCGCCGAGCCCTGGCCAACCAAGTTATTGCCCCAGGTGATGGGCAGCGGCACGACAACGCTGCGCGCATTGATCAGCGAACATCTTTTCATCTCGCTGTTTCGTGCCTGTGCCGAGTCGCTGGCCAGCGAGAACGCCAGCCGCCTGGCCGCCATGGAGCGTGCCGACAAGAACATCAAAGAACTGCTGGAAACCTTGCACAGCACGCTTCACAGTCAACGCCAGAGCGCCATCGACGAAGAACTATTCGACGTCACTTCGGGCTACGAAGCCCTCACAGCCAAGACCAGTTAGATCGGGTAACTCACATTACCCAGCCCTCGATGCCCACCACCCCGACGCCTTCCATCGAGTGGTTGGGCGCATGGCAGGCGTACATGAACGACTCCGTCCAGCGCAGCATCTTGTTTATGGATCTGCTGCGCCAGCGTGGCAATGAAGAGATCGAGATCACGTCTCGCCCCATGGCCACCGTCTTGCGGTACGAGCACGAAGAGATCATGAATGGTCGGTCTTTGCCTCGACCGATGAACTACTCGCTGTCACGCATCGTGCCGCCCCCCGGCATCGTGGTTGGCCCGTGTTTGCGCCCCGTCGTGGTGATCGATCCGCGCGCCGGGCAAGGCCCGGGCATTGGCGGTTTCAAAGCCGAGAGCGAGATCGGCGAGGCGCTCGCTGCCGGACACCCCGTCTACTTCATCGCCTTCACGGCCCTTCCCGTTTCAGGGCAACAGTTTCTCGATGTGGTGGAAGGCCAGGTGACGTTCTTCGAGCGCGTGGTGGCACTGCACCCAGATGCGCCGCGTCCCTTCGTGTTCGGCAATTGCCAGGCGGGCTACCAGACGCTGATGGTCGCCATGCTGCGCCCCGATCTGTTCGGGCCTTGCCTGGTCGCAGGCTCGCCCATGTCTTACTGGCAAGGCGTGCATGGCCAGAACCCGATGCGCTATGCGGGCGGCTTGCTCGGCGGCAGTTGGCTCACGGCGCTGGCCAGCGACTTGGGCAAGGGCAAGATTGACGGCACCAGCCTGATCTTGAACTTCGACATGCTCAACCCGGCCAATTGGCTCTGGGGAAAGCAGTACGAGGTCTATGCCCATGTTGACACCGACGCCGAGCGCTACCTCAAGTTCGAGAAATGGTGGGGTGACTTCATTGCGCTCAATGGCGACGAGCTTCAGTACCTGGTGGACAAGCTTTTCATCGGCGACAAGCTCAATCGACGCGAGTTGCAAGCCAGCGATGGCACCACCTTCGATGTGCGCAACATCACCTCACCGATCATCGTGTTCACGTCGATGGGCGACAACATCAGCCCACCGCAACAGTCATTGGGCTGGATTCTGGACGTGTATCGCGATGCCGACGACATCCGAGACAGCGGCCGCACCATCGTGTATTGCCTGGATCAGAAGGTGGGCCATCTGGCCATCTTCGTGTCGGCCAAAGTCGGCGCCAAGAATGACGAAGAGTTCGTGCGCATGATGAATGTCATTGAGGGGCTGCCACCCGGCTTGTATGAGATGGTCATCGCGCTCGCCCACCTGCAATCGAAAGCCAGTTCGGCTGAGCCGGCCCGCGAATGGCAGTCACGCTTCGAAGCGCGCACGCTGAATGACATCCGCGCATTGGGGCGCAACAGCGCTGAAGACGACCGGGCTTTTGCCACCGTGGCGCGCCTGTCAGAGGTGAACCTATCGATCTACCGTACCTTCATGCAGCCGCTGGTGCGTTCACTTGCCAGTCAACCTGCGGCCGATCTGACGCTTGCCCTGAACCCGCTGCGCTTGAGCTACACCGCCTTCAGCGACCGCAATCCCATGACGCAAGGCCTGAAAGCGCTGGCAGCCAGCATCAAGGCCGCTCGCACTCCGGTCGAGCCAGACAACCCGTTCCTGGCCATTCAGACCCGGGTGTCGCAGCAGATCACTTCCGCGCTGGATACCTACCGCATCCAACGCGACACCTTGCAAGAAAAGATCTTCTTCGGCTTTTACGGTTCGACATGGGTGCAAGCGCTGCTGGGTGTAGACGCGCACGTCGCTGTGCGCCCGCAACCCGGCGCTTCGCCTGCAAAGGCCAAGGCGCCCAAGCCTGCAGTGAAAGCCCGTACCGCCAAGCTACTCGGCCACTGCGTTGACAAGACGCTGCCATTGGTTGGCTCCACCGCCGCTCTGAAGAGCACGCACAAGATCAATTCAAAGGAATTGCCAACATGCAGACCTTCGTCAACAAGACCTTCTCTGACATCGTCGTAGGCGATGCCGCCTCCGCCGAGCGCACGCTGCAAATCGGCGATGTACGGGCGTGGGCCGCCGCGTTTGGCGAAGCCGGCACGCTGACGCCGCCCGACGAAAGCCAGGTCGCTGCGGGCATCGTTGAGTGCGATCACCCAATTCGATGGACCGCTGATCGAGTTTGATGATGGACGGCGAGGCCATCGCTGAGCGTGATCGCCGGCGGCGATCCTGCCGATGGCGCCATTGCTATCGAGATCGAGGATGCCCATCAAGACCGTG
>JBBRPV010000003.1:0-91100 GCA_038227445.1 Burkholderiales bacterium
AGATGGCGTAGTCGCGGCGCCCCGTCACACACGCACGGTCGCAACCATCCAGAACCTTCTGAACCTGCGCCGCAGCTAGGTAGGTTGGAAGACTTGCGAGCTTCCATCGCCTGATGGAGGGCACGCAGCCACCCAGCGAGCGCGAGTTCGATCCGGTGTGATGAAGGTATTTGAGAAATGCGCGCAGCGACCAACACATCGCCTTGGCGGAGCTCGGGCTCCAGTCTTGGGCGTGACGCTCGATGTAGCGGATCACTTGTTCCTGCGTGATCTCGCCCAGATCGCTTGTGCCGCCGGGCAGACCTCGAACAGGAACCGGCGAATCGCCGGCAGGTGGTGCACGATCGTCTTGGCTGACAGACCGCAGTCGCTTCGCAGATAGTCACCAAACTCCGCGAAGATCTGCTCATGCGGCCTGCGTGGCAAGGCTGGCGCCGACGCAATCGTTCCGGCGGCGCGCAAAGCCAACAGCCACCGCTTATGCGGCCCGGCGCGAACCCGCCGGCACCGCGTCCAGGCCCTAACCGAGCGCTTCGTCCAGCACTTCCACCCAGTGCCGCACCGGCGTGGTGGTGCCGGTCTGCAGGTGCTGGATGCAGCCGATGTTGGCCGAGACGATGGTCTGCGCTTGCAGGGGCAGCAGGTTGGCGAGCTTGCGGTCGCGCAGCCGATACGCCAGATCGGGTTGCAGCACCGAATAGGTGCCGGCCGAGCCGCAGCACAGGTGGCTCTCGTTGGCGGCCAACTGCACGTTGAAGCCCAACGCGTTCAAGTGGGTTTCGACGCCGCCGCGCAGCTGCTGGCCGTGCTGCAGCGTGCATGGCGGGTGAAAGGCCAGCTCGGTTGCGAGCTTGTGCATGCGGATCTTGGGTTTCAGCTTCGCCACGAGGTCGGGCAGCAGCTCGCTGAGGTCGCGCGTGAGCTCGCTGATGCGCTTTGCCTTGTCGGCATAAGCCGGGTCGCCGGCCAGCGCATGGCCGTATTCCTTCACCGTGACGCCGCAGCCCGAGGCATTCATCACGATCGCTTCAAACGCACCGCCGCTTGAGACCAGCGGCCACCAGGCGTCGATGTTGCGGCGCATGTCTCTGCGGCCACCCTCGTGATCGTTCAGGTGGGTTCGAATCGCGCCGCAGCAGCCGGCTTCATCGGCCACCACAGTCTGGATGCCGGCGGCGTCGAGCACGCGCGCGGTGGCGCTGTTGATGTTGGGCATCATCGCTGGCTGCACGCAGCCCATCAGCATCAACACCTTGCGCTTGTGCTCACGCGTGGGCCATTGGTGGACGTGGGCCGGCCCTTTGCCTGGCACCTTGTTTTGAAGTGATTCGGGCAGCAGCGGGCGCACCATCTGGCCGAGTTTCATGGCCGGCGCGAACAGCGGCGAGGTCAGACCTTCTTTTAGCAACCAGCGCACTGCTTTTTCGCCGCTGGGGCGTGGCACGCGTTCATCGACCAAGCGCCGGCCGATCTCGACCAAGTTTCCGTACTGCACGCCTGAAGGGCAAGTGCTTTCGCAGTTGCGGCAGGTCAAACAGCGGTCAAGGTGTTGTTGCGTGCTGCGTGTGACGGGCGCGCCTTCGAGCACCTGCTTCATCAGGTAAATGCGGCCGCGCGGCCCGTCGAGTTCGTCGCCCAGCAACTGGTAGGTGGGGCACGTGGCGTTGCAAAAGCCGCAGTGCACGCACTTGCGCAGGATCGCCTCGGCCTCTATGCCTTCGGGTGTGCCTTTGAATTCGGGGGCAAGATTGGTTTGCATGCGTGCTGCTGCTCAGAGCCCGGGGTACAGGCGGCCGGGGTTGAAGACGCCCGAAGGGTCGAATGACTTTTTAAGCTCGCGGTGAATGCGGTCGAGCGGCGACTGCAGCGGCGCGAACACGCCGGCGCTCTTGTCTTGGGTTGCGAACAGCGTGGCGTGGCCGCCCGCGCGGGTCACCACGTCGCGCACGTTCGAGGCCGGCATGGCGCTGCACAGCCAGCGCTGCGCGCCGCCCCACTCCATCATCATCTCGCCGGAAAGCGCGAGCGGCGGCGCGGTTTGCGGCACCGACAGGCGCCACAGTGCGGCGCCCGTCTTCACGGCCTCGCGGGCTTTCACGAAAAATTCATCGGTGTGGTTGCGCAGGTCGTCCCAGAACGGCAGCGCGTGTTCAGGGTCAACGACTTGGCCACCGATGCGCTCGCGCGCGGCCTGCACCGCAGCCAAGGCGCCGCGCAGCCGCAGGATCAGGTTGCCGCCCCACCAGGCGCTGGCGTTCAGCGGCAGCGGCAGGCCGCCCCAGGTGTTGAGCTGCGTGATGGCGCTGGCCTGGTTCATTTCCATGCGCAGCGTGAGCGTGGCGGGTGCCACCGGAAGCACTTTGAGCGAGACCTCAAGAATCACGCCGAGCGTGCCCATCGAGCCGGCCATCAGGCGCGACACGTCGTAGCCGGCCACGTTTTTCATCACCTGGCCGCCGAAGCTCAGCACCTCGCCGTTGCCGTTGAGAATGGTTGCACCGAGCACGTAGTCGCGCACCGCGCCGGTGGCCGCGCGCGGCGGGCCCGACAAGCCGGCCGCAACCATGCCGCCCACCGTGGCGCCACGCGCAGCAGCGCTCAATGCTGGATCGCCGAAGTGCGGTGGCTCGAAGGGCAGGCACTGGCCCTTGGTGGCGAGCAGCGCTTCGAGGTCGGCCAGCGAGGTGCCGCAGCGCGCGGTGACAACAAGCTCGGTCGGCTCGTAGCTCGACGTGCCTTCGAGGATGCGCGTGTCGAGCACGTCACCGTGAGGCACTTCGCCATAGAAGTCTTTGCTGCCGCCGCCGCGAATGCGGAGCTGCGCGCCGGCGGAGCGTGCACTGAGGATGCGGTCGATGAGAACTTGCAGTGCGGGGTCGTTGGGGCTCATGCATTCAAGCGGGTCAGTGACCGGTCAGAACCGGGAAATATCAGCGAACGGCAGCAGCCCACGCCGCACATGCATCTTCCCGTACTCGGCGCAGCGCGCGAGAGACGGGATCGCCTTGCCGGGGTTGAGCAACTCTTTCGGGTCGAAGGCACGCTTGAGCGAGAGCATTTGCTCGCGCTCGGCTGGCGAGAACTGCACGCACATCGCCGAGAGCTTTTCGATGCCCACGCCGTGCTCGCCCGACACTGTGCCGCCCATCTCGACACTGCGCTCCAGAATCTCGGCGCCGAACAGCTCGCAGCGGTGCAGCTGGCCGGCATCGTTCGCGTCGAACATGATCAGCGGGTGCAGGTTGCCGTCGCCGGCATGAAAGACGTTGGCGCAGCGCAGGCCGTACTTCTTTTCCATCTGCTGAATCGCGAGCAGGATGTCGGCGAGGCGGCTGCGCGGTATGGTCGAGTCCATGCACATGTAGTCGGGGCTCAGGCGGCCGGTGGCGGGGAATGCGTTCTTGCGCCCGCTCCAGAACTTCAGGCGCTGCGCTTCGTTTTGGCTCACTTCAATGCGTGTGGCGCCGCTTGCGCCGAGCACGGCTTCCATGCGGCCGATTTCTTCAGCCACTTCTTCGGGCGTGCCGTCGCTCTCGCACAGCAAGATCGCCGCAGCATTCAGGTCGTAGCCGGCGTGCACGTAGTCTTCCACCGCGGCCGTCATTGGCTTGTCCATCATCTCGAGCCCGGCCGGGATGATGCCGGCGGCGATCACGTTGGCCACAGCGTCGCCGGCTTTGCGGATGTCGTCGAAGCTGGCCATGATGCAGCGCGCGAGCTGCGGTTTGGGCACGAGTTTCACGGTGACTTCGAGCGTGACCGCCAGCATGCCTTCGCTGCCGACGAGAACCGTCATCAGGTCGAGCCCGGCGCAGTCGAGCGCGTCAGAGCCGAAGTCGACGAGCTCGCCGCTGACGGTGAAGCCACGCACGCGCAGCACGTTATGTAGCGTCAGACCGTACTTCAGGCAATGCACGCCGCCAGAGTTTTCGGCCACGTTGCCGCCGATGGTGCAGGCGATCTGGCTGCTCGGGTCTGGCGCGTAGTACAGGCCGTAGGGCGCTGCCGCTTCGCTGATGGCGAGGTTGCGCACGCCGCATTGAACGACGGCGGTGCGCGAGACTGGGTCGAGCTTCGTGATCTTGTTGAACTTGGCAAGGCTCAGCGTCACGCCCAGGCGGTTTGGCAGAGCACCGCCCGACAAGCCGGTGCCGGCCCCGCGCGCGACCACCGGCACGTTCAGCCGGTGGCATTCGCGCAGCACGGCGGCCACCTGCGCCTCGGTCTCCGGCAGGGCCACCACCAGCGGTTGTTCGCGGTAGGCCGTGAGGCCGTCGCACTCGTAGGGCACGGTGTCTTCGGCGTGCCACAGCAGCGCGTGAGCTGGCAGCTGGGGCGCGAGCGCGGAAACGACTTCGAGCTGGCGCGCACTGCGGTGTGCGGCTTCGGCGGAGGCGGCCGCACTGGCGCTGGGTAGGGCTGCGTTCATGGCTGGTGTGTTTTGCGTGAGCGGACGTGTGCCGGCAATGTAGTGCCAATCGCAAAGCCTTCGGTTCACACGGTGGTTTTGAACACGGTCAGCACGCCGGTGTAGCCATAAAGGTGTTCGCGGGCGATCTCGCCCGACGCGAAGAAACCGACCAACGGCACGTCGCCAAGCGCGTGTTTCACGATGGCGAGTTCGGCCGATGGCGCCCCAAAGTGCGCCCCGCCGCGCCCGGCGCAGCTGACGTAGATGGCGCCGGCGATGCCGTGTGATGCCCGCGCCCCGGCCTGGCCGATGGTTGCGCCCTTCAGGGCGAGCGCTGCTTTGATTGGCAGCGTTTCTGGTTCCACCTCTTCGCGCACTTCGGCGCAGATGCGCATCAGGTCGCTGCGCGCGGCTTGGGTGTTGCGGGTGCAGAAAGCGATTTGGCTGCCGACTTCGGCGATGTCGCCGATGGCGATGCCGCGCCGCCCGGGATCGAGCCCGACAAGATGGCGTACGCGCGTGTCGGGGCCGAAAGCGCCGCGCCGAGCGACGCGGTCGAACCGGCCGCTCAAAGCGGAGCCGGCGTCGGACTCGGCGGCTGCGCTCTCGCTTACCCGCGCATCGCTCAGGCCGATCAGGGTCTGGCGCAAGACCGGCAGCGCGGCGCGCGGGTCGGTGCCTGCGAGCTTCAGGTCCTTCATCAAGCAGTCGAGCGCACCTTCGCCGTCAAGCGAGATCACCACGTTGCGGTCGGCGGCCGTGACGGTGCGGATGCTGCCGATGGGCTGGCAGCCCTGCGTGACGCGCGAGACCAACGCCACGCGCGCGTCGAAGGCCACACCCGAAAGCCCGCCGCTGAGCACGCCTTCGGCGATGTGCACCGCCTTGCTGCGCGACGATGCCAAGCCGCCGAACAGGTAGCCGCTGGTGGTGCGCGCGCTCATGTCGCGCAGCAGTTCGTCGGGGTCGTTGCCGGCGGGGTCGGCGTGCACGTTCGCGGTGTGGGCTTTGAATCCGCCGAGCGGGCGAGCCCCCGAAAACACGCGGAAATAATCGCGCGGAATGTCGGCCAGCATCAGCACAAGGGCTGGTTCGCCGAAGTATTCGACGCCGCTGGCGGCCACCCCCACGCCGCTGGCGCCGACCCATTGAACGCCGGGCCAGCGCCGATGTAATTCGGCAAGCAGTGCGACAGCGTGCGTGGCGTAGTCATCGCTGAAGTAGACCCAGCCAAGCGTGGACGCAGCGCTCGCTCCGGGCTCGCTGCGCTGTGCCTCGATCTGCGCTGCGGCCAGCGCGAGCGCCATACGCCAGTCGGGGTGGGTGGCGTGAGCGTGCAGGAAGGGCTTCATCGGCACAACGTCAGCGGCCACGTCAACCCGCCGACGCAGCCTTCTTGCGCGCGGCGGGCTTCTTTTTCGCCGCAGCCTTGGCGGCCGGGCGCTTCACCTTGGCAGCGGCCGGGCTCGCCATATCGATCGGCTGTTTCATCAGGGCGCCGGCGAGTGTTTTTGCGGCGTCGGTGCCGGTGTCTTTCATCGCGGTGGTGGCGAGCTCGGTGAACTGCTTGGTGAGGGCGCCCCACCATTGCATCGGGTCGACGGCGCCGGGCGCGGGTGCTGGCTCAGAGGTTGCGGCTGCCGCGGGTTCCACCTCGGGCTCCTGCGCGGGTTCGGGTTCTTTTGCCGTTTGCGAAGCGGGTGCTGCGGCCGGCACCTTGATCTTCATCGATTCACGCAGATCGTCCATCTGCACGTTCATGGTTTTGAGCGTCGACAGCGTCATAAGCTGCACTTCGAGCGCTTGGATCGTCGCTTCGAGCATGCGGGAGTTCTGCTCGAGCCAGTACTGCACCGTGCGCAGTTCTTTGATGCGCTTGTCGATCTCTTCCGGGTCGATTGTTGGCGCCACCCACTGGCCGATGCCGGGCAGCGCCGCACCCGCGCCTTTCACCAAGTTTTGCAAAAAGTCGAAGCCGGGCACGAGTTTCGTGAAGGCGGATGCGTCTGTCATGGTGTCTCCTCGGGCGGTTGTTTTGGGCCGCGCTCTGCTGGTCATTCGGCGATTTTCATTGTGCGGTCAGAACTCGGCCGAACGCGCTGCTCGTTGGGAAATTTCAGGGCAAAAGGCGCGTTTTATCGACAGCAAAACACACCTGGGCCAGCCGCACTGACAACCCCAGCAGGCCGATCGTGGGCAAGCCACCGACGGCGGCGAACACCTTCTTGCCGGTCTGGTGAAGCGCCGCGATGGCGTCGGCCAGCGCCGCCTTCAGCGCACCGGCTTCAGCTCGAAGCGCAACACGCCGTCGCCCTGTTGCCATTGCAGCCGGCCAAGCACGTCCATGCCGAGCAGCGGGCGGTCGCTCAAACCCGGCAACGCGACCACGCGCAGGCGCTGCGCATTGAGGCCGCCTTTTAGGCTCACGTCGGCACTGACGACCTGGCCGGTGACCAGCCCTGCGGCCGTGTTCGACTGCACCGAACCCAACGACTCCAGCTTCAGCTCGCGTGCAAGACTGGCCGAGATGGCCGTTCCAGTGGCGCCGGTGTCGACAAGAAAGTCGACCTCGTGGCCGTTGATGAGCCCCGGCCAGTGGTAATGCCCATCGCTACCGCGGCGCAACTCGACCATGCCGCCGCTGACCTGGAACTGCGTTTGCCGCGCCCGGTACATCCACCACTGGATGCCCAAGAAGACCAGCACGCCCAGCATCAGCCAGACGGTGATGAGCTTGAAGGTGCGCGGCAGCTCGCTGCTCACAGCGAACTCAGACCCGCGCCACCACGCGCTGCTCAATCGCACCGAACAGGCTCGACCCGTCAACGCCTTTCATCTCGATGCGCACCGTGTCGCCGTATTGCATGAACTCGGTCTTCGGCGCGCCACCTTCAATCGTTTCGATGGCGCGCTTCTCGGCGATGCAGGAATAACCGCGCGACCAGTCTTTGTTGCTCACGGTGCCGCTGCCAACGATGCTGCCGGCGCGCACGTTGCGCGTCTTGCAGAGGTGCGCGATCAGCTGGCCGAAGTGGAAGGTCATTTCCGGGCCGGCGTTGCAAAGCCCCACGCGTTTTCCGTTCCACACGCTTTCCAGGTTCAGGTGCACTCGCCCGCCGCGCCAGCTGTCGCCGAGCTCGTCGGGCGTGACGGCGACCGGGCTGAACGCGGTGGCGGGTTTGCTCTGCAGGAAGCCAAAACCCTTGGCCAGTTCAGCGGGGATCAGGTGGCGCAGGCTCACGTCGTTGGCGAGCATCAACAGGCGAATGCCGTCAATGGCTGCGTCGGGCGCGGTGCCCATTTCAACGTCGCCGGTGATCACGGCGACTTCTGCTTCGAAGTCGATGCCGAAGTCGGTGCTGGCGCAGACGATGTCGTCGCGGGCGCCGATGAGGTCATCGCTTCCGCCTTGGTACATCAGTGGGTCAGTGTAGAAACTCTCGGGAACGGAAGCAGCGCGCGCCTTGCGCACCAATTCCACATGGTTGATAAACGCGGAACCATCGGCCCACTGATAGGCTCTTGGCAAGGGGGCCATGCACTTGTCGGGCTCGAACGCGAACGCGTGGCGTGCCTTGCCGTGGTTCAGGGTCTGCGACAGTTCTTCGAGTTGTGGCGAAATGAAGCCCCAGTCGTCGAGCAGTTGTTGCAATCTTGTCGCGACGCCGCTGGCATAGTGGGCCGTCGAGAGGTCGCGCGAAACGACAACGAGCTGGCCGTCGCGTGAGCCGTCTTTGTAGGTCGCAAGCTTCATAGGTGGTGCGGGCGGAAATGCAGAAGAGGAACCGTATTGTCGATGCATAGGCCAGAGCCTGATTCCGGCACCGCTGCGGGCCGCCGCTGGAAGGTGCTGGCGGCGCTCGCCGCGATGGCGCTGCTAATGCACGCCAGCGCACTGAGCGGCATCGATTGGGCCTGGCCGCGACTCGATGCGCCGCGCTTGCCGGCGCTTGCGATGCAGGTGCGGGCCGTGGCGCCGATGACTGAAGCAGCCCAGCCGGTAC
The DNA here is from genome assembly GCA_038227445.1 of Burkholderiales bacterium. Taxonomy (GTDB): domain Bacteria; phylum Pseudomonadota; class Gammaproteobacteria; order Burkholderiales; family Burkholderiaceae_C; genus LMDS01. Next base: position 8,416 of record JBBRPV010000003.1, read on the forward strand.
CGCCCGTGCTTGCTCCGGTGCGCAGCGAGCCCGTGGCGCCGGCCCCCGCTGCCGTGCCCGTGCCGATGCCTGCTCCCGCGCAAGCGGCCGTCAAGATGGTGGCGCCGGTTGAGGTGGCTGCGGTGCAACCTGCTGCTGTGCCGATGCCTGCCGCGGCAGCGCAGGCGTCGAGTCCGCAGGTGCCGGTGCTGATCAATGTGCTGGCCGAGCCGGTTGAAGAGACGATTCCCACCTACCGCACCCAGCTTCCACCGGCCATGACCTTGCACTACGACATCCAGCGCGGCGGCTTGCGCGGCAATGGCGAGCTGCTATGGCGCCCCAGCCCCGACCGCTACGAACTGAGGCTCGAAGGGCGTGTGGCCGGCCTGACGATCCTCACTCAAGTAAGCCAGGGCGGGTTCGACGGGGCCGGCCTCGCACCGGAGCGTTTCACAGATCGGCGCATTCGGCGTCCGCTGACCGCTGCTAATTTTCAGCGCGAGGTTGGCAAGATCACCTTCTCAGGGCCGCCGACGGAATACCCGCTCCACGCAGGTTCCCAAGACCGGCTGAGCTGGATGATCGAGCTAGGCGCCGTGGTCGCAGCGGAGTCGTCGCTGGGCATCGCTGACGCGAAGATCGTGATGTTCGTGAGTGGCTCGCACGGCGATGCTGGCGTGTGGGTATTCCGTTGCCTGGGGCCTGACACTGTCGATTCGCGCGCGGGCGGCGTGGCCGCGATCCACTTCAAACGCGAGCCACGCGGCCCTTACGACACCACTGTTGAAGTGTGGCTCGACCCGAAGCGCCACCACGTGCCGGTTCGTGCCACCTTGCGCGCCGGCCCGAACGATGACGGGCTCGACCTTCGCCTACAAGACATTGACACCCCGCCTTGAACACCGCTCTTGAAGGGTGGCGGGTCATCCGCTGCCTTGATATCTTCGTTGAGGGACCCATGTAGACGAACAGGAGAGTCCGCAATGCAAATGCTCTACAACTCTGAAAGTTACGCAGTCGTGCTGTTTGATGTGGCGACCGATACCGGCACCGTGCCCGGCCATACAGCGCAGGCGGGCGCGTCGCTCAGCCATGGCGGCTACGAAATTGTCGACAAGTTCGCACGCAAGGAGATCTTCATCCAGGGCGTGCTTGCCGAAAGTTTCAAGGAAGGCGTCGAAGCGCTGATAGAAACCAGACCCTCTGAAGAAGAAATCGACGACTACATCGAGCGTTTCGCCTCGTTAATGCAGCAGTCGGTGATCCTGCACTGACAGGCTGCACACAAATCTGGTCCACCCACCCCCTCGGCCCGGCCGAATTTGCTCACAGTTACTGAGTCTGCCCGGGCCGCGCGTGACGTGCGGCACGTGAATGCAAGCTTCTTCTATCGCCCAGAGGCACACGCCTGCGTTATGGTCCATCGAGCCCTGTTCACCTGCAGGGCTTGTCGCGAGGTGCACACTGCTCCGCGATGGTTCACAGACTTTGCTGCAGGAGGTCTCATGGTCAAGAGCTACAGCGATGGGCGCTTGCTGCTGTCACCCGGCTTGAAAGACGCGCCGGTGCTGGACCGCATGTGCTCGCAGTTTGTGCTGACCCTCACGACCCGCAACGCTGGCCGCTTCAACCTGCGGCGCGACTGGAACAGCCTGCTCTCACTGACCGGCAAGCACTTGGTGTGGCCGAGTTCGGTGCTCTCGCGCTTGCGCGAGTTTTTGAACACCCGCTGTAAGGGCAACGAACACTGGCGCGGCCACGAGGCCTTGAGCGACGACGCTTTCATGGCCCGTTACGGTGCCTGGCGCGGTCCCTATGAAGAGGGCACGCTCTTTTTCTACATCGACGAGTACATCAAAGACGCCCCAAAAGACCTGCTGGCCGTTCTCGGCTCCACGGCCGAGTGGCTGGTGCGCAGCTTGAAGAAAGAATCGACGCTGGTCGAGAAGAACATCGATGCTCTGGCTGGCCTGTTGCAGCTGAACCCAGCCGAGCGCGCGCTCCTGCTCTACGGCACCCTTGCGCGTTACCAGCGCGACCTGCGGGGTCTGCTGGTCGAGTTCAAGGTTTCAAACGCGCAAGAGGCTTACGCGGCGATCGCAAGCGTGGCCGGTGTCAGCGAAACCGATGTGGCCGAAGCGCTGCGTGCCGGCTCACGGCTTGAGCGCATCGGCATGGTCGAGAACCTGATCTCCGAGCACAACATCACCGATCTGGCTGACTTGATGAAGGTCAGCGAACAGTTGCCGCCGGTGTTGATGCGCAAGTACGAGGGCCCGTCAGACCTGATGGCGGTCTTCACGCGGCCAGCCAAGCGCAGCGAGCTGACCGAGGCCGATTTCGACTTTGTGGGCGTCGATCAGCAAATGTTGACGTCGCTGTTGAAAAACGCGGTTGCGCGCAAGGAGCCGGGTGTCAACGTGCTGCTTTATGGCCCGCCCGGCACCGGCAAGACCGAGCTCGCTAAAGTGGCGGCGCAAGCGGCCGGTCTCGAACTCTACGAAGTGGAATATGCCGACCGCGACGGCAATTCACTGAGTGGCCGCGACCGATATAGATCGTTGCAGATCAGCCAGGTGTTCCTAAAAGGCAGCCCCACGGTGGCGCTGCTGTTCGATGAGGTCGAAGACGTGTTCCCGCCGATCTCGATCGACGCGGCGCAACTGATGGCGCGCATGGATACCGGCGACGGAGCGCTCAGCGGCAGTGTCAGCGGCAAGGCCTGGGTCAACCAAATCCTCGAGACGAACCCGGTGCCGGTGATTTGGGTCACCAACCGCATCGAGCAGATCGATCCGGCCTTTCGGCGCCGCTTTCAATACCACCTCGAACTGAAGAGCCCGCCGCCCGGTGCGCGCGAAAGCCTTGTCGGGCGAGCGCTGGCGGGCGTGAACGTGGGCGATGGCTTTGCCAAGCGGCTTGCCGAGCGCAAAGGCCTGACCCCGGCGCAGATTCGCACCGCGGTGAAGTTCGCCAAGCTCGCTGGCGATGGCGTCAACCTCGAGACGTTGATCGAGCGCCAGCTCGGCAACGCCGACAAGGCCCTTGGCAGCAACAGCGGCGAGCGTGGCGCGCGCCGTGTGGTGACGAGCTACGACCTGGGTCTTGTCAACACCGAATCACGTTTCGAGGTGCCGAAGATCGTGGAAGCCTTGCGCCGCAAGACCTACGGCACGCTGTGTTTTTACGGCCCACCTGGCACCGGCAAAACGGCGCTGGCCGAGCACATTGCTCACGAGCTGGCGCGGCCACTGATGATCCGCCAGGCCAGCGACATCATGAGCAAGTTCGTCGGCGAAACCGAGCAGAACATGGCAAAGATGTTCGACGAAGCGCAGGTGGAGAACGCGGTGCTGCTGCTCGACGAAGCCGACAGTTTCCTGCGCAGTCGGCGCTTGGCCGAGCGCAGCTATGAGATCAGCGAAGTCAATGAAATGCTGCAAGGAATGGAGCGGTTCTCTGGCGTCTTCATCTGCACGACCAACTTGTTCCAGGAGCTGGACGAGGCGGCGCTGCGGCGCTTCACCTTCAAGATTCAGTTCAAGTCGCTGACCGCCGCGCAACGTGAGCGCATGTTCGTGGCCGAAGCGCTGGGCGGTGATCCTTCGCTACTCACGGCCGAGCAAACGAGCCGGCTGGCCCAGCTCGGTGCGCTGGCGCCGGGCGATTTCGCTTCCGTCAAGCGTCAGTGTGACGTGCTGGGCGAAACCTTCGAGCCCGACGAATTTCTCGCGCAGCTCGAATCCGAGCACCGTGTGAAACCCGAGGTGAGGCAGCAACGCGGCATCGGATTCTTGAACTGATCCCGGCCAGCCCTTCGCGAGCCGCCTCGCGATGCGGGCTTTATGAGCTTCATCCCCGCGCTTCATAAACGCGCTTCATACAATCACAAGATGAATGCTTCACCCTACACCCGCGGCGCGGACCTGCCGAAGATCCTTGGCCAGCGCATCGTCATTCTCGACGGCGCGATGGGCACGATGATCCAGCGCTACAAACTGGTCGAAGGCGACTACCGCGGTGACCGCTTCAAGGACCACCCGAAAGACCTGAAGGGCAACAACGACATGTTGCAGCTCAGCAAGCCGGAGGTCATCACCGAGATCCACGAGCAGTACCTCGCGGCCGGCGCTGACATTCTTGAGACCAATACTTTCGGTGCCACCAGCGTGGCCCAGGACGACTACGGCCTGGGCGCTTTCGCGCGCGAAATGAACGTGGCCGCGGCGAAACTAGCGCGCGCCGCCTGCGACAAGTACAGCAGCGCCGACAAGCCCCGCTTCGTGGCTGGCGCACTTGGCCCCACGCCAAAGACCGCCAGCATCAGCCCCGACGTGAACGACCCTGCTGCGCGCAACGTCACTTTCGACGAGCTGAAGACGGCTTACAAGGAACAGGCCAGCGGCCTGCTCGAAGGCGGCTGCGACCTGTTCCTCGTCGAAACCGTGTTCGACACGCTGAATGCCAAGGCCGCGATTTTCGCGCTCGACGAGCTGATGGAGGAGACCGGGGAGCGCCTGCCCGTGATCATTTCCGGCACCGTGACCGACGCATCCGGCCGCATTCTTTCGGGTCAGACCGTGAGCGCGTTTTGGCACAGCGTGCGCCATGCACGGCCGCTGGCAATCGGCCTGAACTGCGCACTCGGCGCCACCCTGATGCGGCCCTACATCGAAGAGCTCGCGCGCGTGGCCGGCGACACCTTCGTCAGCTGTTACCCGAACGCCGGCCTGCCCAACCCGATGAGCGACACCGGCTTCGACGAAACACCGGAAATCACTGGCAGTCTGCTCGAAGAGTTCGCAAAGGCGGGCTTTCTGAACATCGCCGGCGGTTGCTGCGGTACCACGCCGGCGCACATCGCCTCAATCGCGCAGAAGGTCGGCAAGTACCGGCCGCGATGTGGGCATAAAAGCGCGTTGTTCGGCGAACTGGCGCTGGAATCTTAAGCCGGTTGACTACAATCTTGACTCGTCCAAGGAGCGTTGCGACGGCCGCATCATCGGCCGCCAGGCTTGGGCACGGTGTCTCACGCAGATGCCGGTTCAACGGCGCTCACCCGACCTGACACGGTCCGCGGTGAGCAGCGCGGGCCTCTACGCGAGTGTGCTGCGATGACCAAAATTTCCGTCCCCCCAATGAAGCTCTCCGGCCTGGAGCCGGTGTTGATTGGCGACGGCACGCTGTTCGTCAACGTCGGCGAGCGCACCAACGTGACCGGCTCGAAAGCCTTCGCGCGAATGATCCTCAACGGCGAGTTCGAGCAGGCCCTGAGCGTGGCGCGCCAGCAGGTCGAAAACGGCGCGCAGGTGATCGACATCAACATGGACGAGGCCATGCTCGACAGCAAGGCCGCGATGGTGCGCTTCCTGAACCTGATTGCCGGCGAGCCCGAGAGAGCGCGTGTGCCGATCATGGTCGACAGCTCGAAGTGGGAGGTGATCGAAGCTGGTCTGAAGTGCATTCAGGGCAAGGGCATCGTGAACTCGATCTCGCTGAAAGAAGGCGAGGAGCAGTTCAGGCACCAGGCCAAGCTGGTCCGGCGTTACGGTGCTGCGGCGGTGGTGATGGCCTTCGACGAAAAGGGCCAGGCTGATACGTATGAACGCAAGATCGAAATTTGCGAACGGGCCTACCGCATGTTGGTCGACGAGATCGGCTTCCCGCCAGAAGACATCATCTTCGACCCGAACATATTCGCGATCGCGACGGGCATTGAAGAGCACAACAACTACGCGGTCGACTTCATCAACGCCACGCGCTGGATCAAGCAGAACCTGCCCGGCGCGAAGGTCAGCGGCGGGGTCTCGAACGTATCCTTCAGCTTTCGCGGCAACGACCCGGTGCGCGAGGCGATCCACACCGTGTTCCTGTACCACGCGATCAAGGCGGGCATGGACATGGGGATCGTCAACGCCGGCATGGTGGGCGTGTACGACGACCTCGAGCCCGAACTGCGCGAGCGCGTGGAAGACGTGGTGCTAAACCGTCGCGAAGACTCTGGCGAGCGCCTGATCGAGATCGCCGAAAGCGCCAAGGGAATGGCCAAAGACGACACGGCCCGCTTGGCTTGGCGCAACAAGCCGGTCGATGAGCGCCTCAGCCATGCGCTCGTGCACGGCATCAATGACTTCATCACCGACGACACAGAAGAGGTCTACCAGCGCATTCTCAGCGCAGGCGGGCGCCCACTGCACGTGATTGAAGGCCCGCTGATGAGTGGGATGAACGTGGTCGGCGACCTGTTCGGGCAGGGCAAGATGTTCCTGCCGCAGGTGGTGAAAAGCGCGCGTGTGATGAAGCAAGCCGTGGCCCACCTTTTGCCTTACATCGAGGCTGAAAAGCTGGCCATGATCGCGGCCGGTGGTGAGGCCAAGGCCAGGGGCAAGATCGTGATCGCCACCGTGAAAGGTGATGTGCACGACATCGGCAAGAACATCGTCACCGTCGTGCTCCAGTGCAACAACTTCGAAGTGGTGAACATGGGCGTGATGGTCGCGTGCCAAGACATCTTGGCGCGCGCCAAGGTCGAGGGCGCCGACATCATCGGCCTCTCGGGCCTCATCACGCCGAGTCTCGAAGAAATGCAGTACGTCGCCGGGGAAATGCAGCGTGACGACTACTTCCGCATCAAGAAAATTCCACTCTTGATCGGTGGCGCCACCACCAGCCGCGTGCACACCGCGGTGAAGATCTCACCGCACTACGAAGGTCCGGTCGTCTATGTGCCCGATGCGAGCCGCTCGGTCAGTGTGTGCAGCGAGCTGCTCAGCGACGACCGCGCTGCGGCCTACATCACCGAGCTGAATGCCGACTACGTGCGTGTGCGCGAGCAGCATGCCAATAAAAAGGCCACGCCGTTGGTCACCCTCGCCGCGGCACGCTCCAACAAGACGCCGATAGCCTGGTCGTCGTTCACGCCCGTCGCGCCGAAATTCACTGGTCGGCGTTTGTTTCGCAACCAGGACCTGGTCGAGATCGCTGCCTGCATCGACTGGAGCCCGTTCTTCCAGACCTGGGACCTGGCCGGCCCGTACCCGGCCATCCTCACCGACGAGATCGTTGGCGAATCGGCGCGGCGTGTGCTGAGTGACGGCCAGCGCATGCTGCGCCGCCTGATCGAAGGCCGCTGGCTCACCGCCAACGGCGTGATCGGCCTGTACCCGGCCAACACGGTGAACGACGACGACATTGAGATCTACAGCGACGAATCGCGCAGCGAGGTCCTGATGACCTGGCGCGGCCTGCGCATGCAAAGCGTGCGGCCCGTTGTCGACGGTGTGATGCGACCGAACCGCTGCCTCGCCGACTTCATCGCGCCCAAGGGCTCTGGCGTGGCCGACTACATCGGCCTGTTCGCGGTCACCGCGGGCATCGGCGCCGAGAAAAGAGACAAGCAGTTCATGGACGACCTCGACGACTACAGCTCCATCATGCTCAAAGCACTGGCCGATCGTTTGGCCGAAGCTTTCGCTGAACGGCTGCACCAGCGAGTGCGCAAAGAGTTCTGGGCCTATGCCGCCGACGAGACGCTGAGCAACGCCGAACTGATCGAAGAGAAGTACTCCGGCATCCGTCCCGCGCCGGGTTACCCGGCCTGCCCCGACCACACCGTGATGACCGCGGTGTTCGACGTGCTGCAGTGTGCCGACATCGGCATGGGCCTGACCGAAAGCATGGCGATCACGCCGGCGGCAAGCGTCAGTGGCTTCTACCTGGCGCACCCGGAGTCGGCTTACTTCAACGTCGGCAAGATCGGCGAAGACCAGCTGCAAGACCTTGCGCGGCGCGGCGCCTGCGACGAAGCAACCGTGCGACGCTCGCTGGCAGCCCTGCTGCTCTGAGCCCATCGCGAACAAATCCGCCTCGCTCGCTCGAACGCTGCAAACAGCGTCACTCGTTGTTGTAGCCACTTGACGCAGCCCGTTCTGCGGCCGCGCATGATTGGCGCGGCTTGTGGCGGCACGCGCGCAAAGGACCGATTCGTTCACAGGCGTTGCCGAAGCGTTCCAAAGTTGTTGGCCCGGCAGTTGCGACGAAGCGTAAGGGCGATGTCGGGCGCCAAGGAAAGCCACTTGCAGAATTACGACAGCAGGTTGAGTTTCCTCTGCTGCGATGGGCAAAGTGGGTTGCGGGCCCCGCAAAAGCCGACAGTGCACGCTTCCTCACGCAAGCCACTTTTGGCCCGACCGAAGCCGAGATCAATGCCGTGTCGGCAACCGGTTATGCCGCTTGGTTCGAAGCGCAGTTTGCCAAAACGCAAGTGCTTCACCGCAGCTAACTGAACCAAGGGTCGGCCGACCCTGCTGCCACCAACAACGGCACGATCAGCAGCACCAACTTCTTCGACTCATGGTGGAGTCAGGCGATTGCCGGTGAAGACCCGTTCCGCCAGCGAGCCAGCTTCGCGCTGTCGCAGATTTTCCTTATCTCTTTCGCTGACTCCACGCTGCGCAACCAGCCGCGCGGTGTGGGTTCGTACTACGACATGCTGGGCGGAAATGCCTTCGGCAATTTTCGTGACCTGCTGCAGTTGGTGGCGCTGCACCCGATGATGGGTGTGTACCTGTCGCACCTGAAGAACCAGAAAGAAGACGCCGCCACCGGGCGCGTGCCCGACCTGAACTTCGCACGCGAGGTTACTCAACTGTTCACCATTGGCCAGTACAAGCTTGCCGCTGATGGCAGCACCGAACTCGGCAGCGACGCAAAGGCGACGCCGGCCTACAACTCGGCCGATCTGGCGGGCCTGTCGCAGGTGTTCACCGGGTGGAGCTGGTACGCCGGCCCCGAGCTCACAGACCGTACCAGCCGCCGTTTCCTCGGCCAGGACGCCCAACTTGAACGCGACTGGCGCCCGATGCCGTCTTACAACGAGTACACCGCGAACACGAGCTACCACTCGATCAGCGCCAAGAGCTTCTTCGGTGTGACGATCCCGGCGCAAGCTTCGCCCGACACCGAGGGCGACTTGAAGGCCGCGCTCGACACGCTCTTCAACAACCCGAACGTCGGGCCGTTCATCGGCCGACAACTGATCCGGCGCGTGGTCATCGGCAACCCGAGCCCGGCTTATGTCGGCCGCGTGTCGGCCGCGTTCAACGACAACGGCACGGGTGTGCGCGGCGACCTGAAGGCGGTGTGGCGCGCCGTGTTGCTCGACCCCGAAGCGCGCACCGCCGGCGATGCGGCGAGCTACGGCAGGGTGCTCGAGCCGCTCGTGCGGCTGGCCAATTTCATGCGTGCTTTCAATGTCAAGTCCACCAGCGGGCTCTACACCGGGATTGGTAATACCGATGACCCGGCCATGCGGCTGAACCAGACGCCAATGTTCTCGCCCTCGGTGTTCAACTTCTTTCGCCCCGGCTATGTGCCCACGAGCAAGACCATTGCCGATGCAGGCCTCGTGGTGCCCGAACTTCAGATCACCCACGATGTGTCGGTGGCGGGCTACATGAGCTAGATCCGCAACTGGATCACCGTGAGCACCACGCGTGACCTGCGCCAGGACTGCTGCGCCGAGCTGGCGCTGGCAGCGGCCCCGTTCGCACTCAACCACGCCGCCCTTGCCAAGGCCGTTGCACAAGCGACCACCGACTACAAGGCCATCGTCTGTTTGTTCCTGTACGGCGGCAACGACTCGTCGCACATGGTGCTGCTCACCGATCCGTTGTCGTTCAACGAATACACGCGAATGCGCTCGGTCGCACCCGACCCGATCGCGCTGAAGGCGCCCGGCACACCGATCAACGCCGCCAACACGCTGGGCTCACCTGGCAGGCTCGGCGGGGTGACGCCGAGCCTGCCGAAGTTCATCGCGTCGCCAGAGAACGCGGCTTTTACATGCGCGTTGCACCCGAGCATGGCCGAAGCCGCTCAGCTGTTCGGTGCGAACCGCCTGGCGATCCTGGCCAACGCCGGCCCGATGGTGCAGCCGCTCACGCGCGCCGAGTACGTGGCCAACGTGAAGCCGCGGCCACGCGCGCTGGGCTCGCACAACGACCAGCAGTGGACCTGGCAGGCGCTCGGGCCCGAAGGCGCGAAGTTCGGCTGGGGCGGCAAGCTTGGCGACCTGGTCGCCAGTGGCAACACCAACACCGTGTTGCGTCAAGCGCCAGGTGTTCTTCGTCGCGATGGGCGGCTTCGACACGCACGACGGGCAGAACCTGAACCAGGCCGACCTGCTGGCACGGGTGTCGCACGCCATGGGCTACTTCGACACGACGCTCTCGACACTCGGTGGCGCGGACATGCGCAACCAGGTTACGTTGTTCACCGCGTCTGACTTCGGCCGCACGCTCACCAGCAATGGCGACGGCACCGACCACGGCTGGGGTTCGCACCACTTCGTGATGGGCGGCGCCGTCGATGGCAGCGAGATTTACGGCAAGTTCCCGCAGTACGGCCTGAATCTGGAAAACTGCGCAAACAGCGGTTTCCTGCCGGGGACCTCGGTGGACACGCTGGGCGCCACGCTCGGCAAGTGGTTTGGGGCGAGCAGTGCCGAGCTGGACCTGGTGTTCCCGAACCTGCCCAACTTGACCCGCAACCTCGGGTTCATGAAAGCGGCGTGAATGCCGCAGCGTCAGGTTATTGAACCGTGAGAACCCGGCGGTACTGAATCGCTTCGGCCAGGTGCGCCGTGGTGATGGCGTTTGCGCCGCCCAGGTCGGCGATGGTTCGGGCGACCCGAAGAATGCGGTGAAAGCCGCGCGCCGACCAGCCCAGCCGAGCAGCGGCGGCCTGCAGGAACTTCGAGGTGGCGAGGTCGAGAGCGCAATGCAGGTCGAGCGCTTCACCGGCGAGTGCTGAATTCAACCCGCCTTGCCGGGCCAGGGCGGCATCGCGTGCGAGCGCGACCCGCCGCGCGATGGTGGAACTGGTTTCACCGTCGGCCGATGCGGCCAGTGTGTCTGGGGGAACAGCGGGCACCTCGACCTGAATGTCGATGCGGTCGAGCAGCGGCCCGCTGATGCGGCCTTGGTAGCGTGCCACCACGTCCGGCGAGCATCGGCAGGCGCGCAGCGGGCTGCCGAGGTGGCCACAAGGGCAGGGGTTCATCGCCGCGAGCAGCTGAAAGCGCGCCGGAAATTCGGCCTGGCGGGCTGCGCGCGAGATCACGATGCGGCCGGTCTCCAGCGGCTCGCGCAACGCTTCAAGTGCCGCGCGTTGGAATTCGGGGAATTCGTCGAGAAACAGCACGCCGTGGTGGGCGAGCGAAATTTCGCCGGGTCGCGGTGGTGAGCCCCCCCCCACCAGCGCCACCGACGACGCGGTGTGATGCGGTGCGCGCATCACGCGCTGGCCCCAGCGCTCCTGCGAGAAACCGTCGGTCAGGCTTTGCACCGCCGCCGATTCGAGCGCGTCGTCGTGTGTCAAGGGCGGCAGCAGCCCAGCAAAGCGTTGCGCCAGCATGGACTTGCCGGTGCCAGGTGGCCCGATCAGCAACACGCTGAGTCCGCCGGCGGCCGCGATCTCGAGCGCGCGCTTGGCGGTCGACTGGCCTTTCACTTCACGCAGGTCGGGCACGGGCGGAGGCGGCGCGGGCGGCAACGCGATGACCTGCGGTAAGCCCGATCCCAGCTGCGCATCGCCCGGCTGCATCGCGCGAATCACGTCGAGCAGATGGGCTGCCCCGTGGATGGCCAAGCCGTCGACCAAGGCGGCCTCCTGCGCACTGGCCAGCGGCAAGACGAGCGCACGCTGTCGGCTCGCACCGCCTCGCCGCAGTGCGAGCGCCATCGCGAGGGCGCCACGCACCGGGCGCAGGTCACCGGCGAGCGACAACTCGCCAGCGAACTCGAAGGCGTCGAGGCGAGCGCGGTCCACCTGACCGCTGGCGGCGAGGATGCCGAGCGCGATCGGAAGGTCGAAACGCCCCGACTCTTTGGGCAGGTCGGCCGGAGCGAGATTGACGGTGATTCTCTTGTTGGCCGGGAACTCGAGCCCGCTGTTTTGTAGCGCTGCCCGTACCCGCTCGCGCGCTTCTTTTACTTCGGTATCGGCCAGCCCGACCAAAGTGAAGCTCGGCAAGCCGTTCGCCAGATGAACTTCGACGGTGACTTCGGCGGCGTGCAAGGCGTGCAGCGCCCGACTGTGAATGACGGCAAGCGACATGGTTCTTCCTGATCTGGTGCCGACGCTTCGGCTTCGTCTGCGTTTCTTGAGCGTCGATTGTGCCGATCAGAAAAGCGAGTGACCTCGCCCTTTCGGGCGCCCCAAACGGGGGCGTTCCTTTTGGGTGCACCGAAAACATGCTCTTTGGGTGCCGTTTGATTCAATCTAGGGCATTGAGAGGGTGTGAAGGTGCATGCACGGCATGGCACAAAAGCTGCAAAACGAAGCAGAGCGCTTTCGCCACGACCCGCCACTGAAACTGGAGATCACGAAAAATGAACAAAACCGTAATTTCGCTCGCCGCAACGCTGGTCTTTTCAGCCCTTCCGGCCATAGCGCACGCTGAAGACAACCCTCTGTCTTTCAACGTCGGTGTGTTCAGCGACTACCGCTTCCGCGGTATTTCGCAAACGCGCCTGAGTCCTGCCGTTCAAGCCGGCATCGACCTTGCGATTCCCGGTGGTTTCTACGTCGGCGCGTGGATCTCCAACATCAAGTGGATCAAGGACTTTGGCGGCGGCGCCAATGTCGAAATTGATCTGTACGGTGGGTACAAGGGCGAGATCGAGAAAGACGTTACGTATGACTTTGGCGTGCTGCAGTACGTCTACCCGAGCGCCAGGAACGCGACATGGGACGCGAGCTTCAAAGACCCAAACACCACCGAAATCTACGGCGCGTTCACCTTCGGCCCTACGACCGTGAAGTACTCCCATGCGGTCTCAAGGCTCTTTGGAACATACAACAGCAAGAACAGTGGCTACCTTGAGGCCGTTGCCAGCTTCGATGTGGGCAGCGGCGTGACACTCGCATCGCACGTCGGTTACCAGCGCGTGGCCAAGAACAGCGACTACTCCTACACCGACTACTCGGTGACCGCCAGCTACGACGTAGAGGGGTACATCGTCAGCGCGGCCCTTGTCGGTGCCAGCACCAAATCGATCAACGGCGTGAAGGCTTATGCCTCACCGGCCAACGGCAAAGACCTGGGCAAGACCAGCCTCGTTGTTGGCGTCAAGAAGACGTTCTAAACCTCAAACCTGGAGAAAACCCATGAAGATGGTGACTGCGATCGTCAAGCCGTTCAAGCTCGACGAAGTTCGTGAAGCACTCAGCGCCATCGGCGTTCAAGGCATCACGGTGACGGAAGTCAAGGGCTTTGGCCGCCAGAAGGGACACACCGAGCTGTACCGCGGCGCGGAGTACGTGGTCGACTTCCTGCCAAAGGTGAAGATCGAGGCGGCGGTCGACGATGTGATCGTTGACCGTGTCATCGAAGCCATTGAAAGTGCGGCCCGCACTGGCAAGATCGGCGACGGCAAGGTGTTCGTATCCACGCTAGAACAGGTCGTGCGCATTCGAACCGGCGAAACCGGCAAAGACGCGCTGTGAAGCACCGGAACGAGAAGACATCCATGAGAAAACTCATTGCTTCCCTCTTCCTGGGGCTCGCCCTGGGTCTGGCGGGACCGACCGGCGCCGCCTTGGCTCAAGGCGCCGCTTCCGCCTCCGCACCTTCAGCGGCCGCCGCCCCCGCTGCGGCAATGGCGTCTGCCGCTGAACCCGCTGCCATGGCTTCTTCGCCCGCGCCGGCCGCCTCGATTCCCGTAGCCAACAAGGGTGACGTTGCCTGGATGATCGTGGCCACACTGCTCGTGATCATGATGACCGTACCGGGGCTCGCGCTGTTCTACGGCGGCCTGGTTCGCAGCAAGAACATGTTGTCGGTTCTGATGCAGGTGATGGTCACGTTTTCGATGATCGTTGTGCTCTGGTGCGTGTACGGCTACAGCCTGGCCTTCACCGAGGGCAACGCTTTCATTGGCGGCTTCGACCGGCTGTTCATGAAGGGCTTGTTCGACCCTGCGGCCGGCACCTTTGCGATGGCGGCCACCTTCAGCAAGGGTGTCTATATTCCTGAGCTGCTGTTTATGGCGTTCCAGGCGACCTTCGCCGGCATCACATGTTGCCTGATCGTGGGTGCTTTCGCTGAACGCGCGAAGTTCTCGGCGGTGCTGCTGTTCATGGCTCTGTGGTTCACCTTCAGCTACGCGCCGATTGCGCACATGGTCTGGTTCTGGATGGGGCCGGACGCGTACGCTTCGAAGGACGTGGTCGACGCGATGAACGCGAAGGCCGGCTACCTGTGGCAGATGGGCGCGCTCGACTTCGCGGGCGGCACGGTGGTGCACATCAACGCGGCGGTCGCCGGCCTGGTCGGTGCTTACATGATCGGCAAGCGCATTGGCTACGGCAAGGAAGCATTCACCCCCCACTCGCTGACGCTGACGATGGTTGGAGCTGCAATGCTGTGGGTCGGCTGGTTTGGCTTCAACGCCGGTTCGGCGCTCGAAGCCAGCAACAGCGCTGTGCTCGCCTTCATGAACACCTTCAGTGCCACGGCTGCAGCGGTGCTCGCCTGGTGTATTGGCGAGGCGCTGATGAAGGGCAAGGCATCGATGCTGGGCGCGGCCTCGGGTGCAGTGGCCGGCCTGGTGGCCATCACCCCGGCAGCAGGTAACGTGGGCCTGATTGCGGCGATCATTGTTGGCTTCGTCGCCGGCTTCGCCTGCTTGTGGGGCGTGACCGGTTTGAAGAAAATACTCGGTGCCGACGATTCGCTCGACGTGTTCGGCGTGCACGGTGTCGGCGGTATCGTTGGCGCGCTGCTCACCGGCGTGTTCAATACCCAATCTCTCGGAGGCCCCGGCCTCGTGGGCGACTGGGTCACGGCGGGTGTCATTTCCAACGACATCGGCGCGCAGGTCTGGATCCAGCTGAAAGCCGTGCTGCTCACCGTCGTGTGGTCGGGTGTGGTCTCGTTCGTGGCGTATTTCGTCGCGGAAAAGTTGGTCGGCCTGCGTGTCAATGAAGAAGATGAACGCGAAGGCCTGGACATCAGCTCGCACGGCGAGACGGCGTACCACAACTGACGCCGGGGCAACACCTCGGAGAAGACGTCGAAGAGGTCGCCTGCGGCGACCTCTTCGTAGCCAAGGGCCGCAATTGCGGCCCTTTTTTGTATGTGCGGCTTGGCGTTGCGGGACTTGTGCGCGTTGGCCGAAGCCCCACATGCCTAAAATTACTTGCCCGCGTATCTTCGCGGTCGCACCTATTCGGGCCCTGCCATGGTTCCTCACCTCATCACCGCACTCACCGGCCCGATCAACGAACTCGAACAACGCATTCTCGAGTCGCTGCCGGCAATCGAGCGCTGGTTCCGGCTTGAGTGGATGGAACACACGCCGCCGTTCTATACCGCGGTCGACGTGCGTAACGCTGGCTTCAAACTTGCGCCGGTCGACACCAACCTGTTTCCCGGCGACTTCAACAGCCTGACGGTCGAAATGTTGCCGCTGGCGGTGCAAGCGGCCATGGCGGCGATCGAGAAGATCTGCCCCGAGGCCAAGAATTTGCTGTTGATCCCTGAAAAGCATACGGGCAGCACGTTTCACCCGGCGAACGTGCAGCGGCTGATGCAGATTTTCCACATGGCGGGGTTGAACGTGCGCCTGGGCACGCTTGACGAAACCATCACCAAGCCAACCGAGATCGCCTTGCCCGACGGCAGCGCACTCACGGTTGAGCCGCTGGTGCGCACGCGCGGGCGCCTGGGCCTGAAGGGCTTCGACCCTTGCACGATACTGCTCAACAACGACCTATCGACCGGCGTTCCCATGGTGCTGAAAAACCTGCACGAGCAGTACTTGCTGCCACCACTGCATGCCGGCTGGGCGGTGCGGCGCAAGTCGAAACACTTTGCCGCCTACGAAGAGGTGGCGAAGAAGTTCGCCAAGCTGCTTGGCATGGACCCGTGGCTGATCAATCCGATGTTCGCGCGCTGCGGCGAGGTGAATCTGACCGACGGAAGCGGCGAGGAATGCCTGATGAGCAACGCCGACCTGTTGCTCGGCAAGGTGCGGCGCAAGTACAAGGAATACGGCATTCAGGAAAAGCCGTTCATCATCGTGAAGTCCGACGCTGGTACCGCCGGCTTGGGGCTCATGACCGTGCGCGACCCAAAGGAGCTTTCTAACCTGAACCGCAAGGCGCACAACAAGTTGGGTGTGACCGATGGAGCGCAAGAGGTGAGCGAAGTCATCCTTCAAGAAGGCGTACCCACCTACGAGCGCGTGAACGACTCGGTGGCCGAGCCGGTGGTCTACATGATCGACCGCTACGTCGTGGGCGGCTTCTACCGTGTCAATGCGGAACGGGGCATCGACGAAAACCTGAACCTGCCGGGCGCGAGCTTCGTGCCTCTAGCCTTCGCCGAACACAACCAGTTGCCCAAACCGGGCGCGAAGCCCGGGGCCAGCGCGCCGAATCGCTTCTACATGTACGGCGTGGTCGCGCGGCTGGCGATGGTGGCGGCGAGTTACGAGCTCGAAGCCACCGACCCCGACGCCGAAGTCTACGAGTAGCCCGTCGGCCCAGGCTTGGCAACTGCGGCCGGGGCAGGGTTGCTGCGCCGCAACATGGCGTGCGCGGGCGGCCGGTGGGTGCCGAACTCAGGAGCAGAATTACGCTTCGCACCGTGGGTGACACCCGACTTCGGGTGCCTTCCCAACGTGGCCCAGACTGCAAAATGAATTCTGAACCGATCCCGGTCTTGAACAGCGTTTGTCCCGAGTGAGCTCCACGTCCATCTCAAGCAAGTCAGCGCTCGCCGGCCTTACTCTCGGTGCTATCGGCATCGTCTACGGCGACATCGGCACCAGCCCGCTCTATGCACTGAAAGAAGTGTTTGCGCACGGGCACGTGCGGCTCACGGCTGAAAACATCTACGGCGTTCTCTCGCTGGTGTTCTGGACCCTGACCGTCGTGGTCTCGGTCAAGTACGTCGTGCTGATCCTGCGTGCCGACAACAATGGCGAAGGCGGCCTGATCGCCATGCTCGCGCTCGCATCGCAGGCCGTGAAAGACCGGCCGCTGCTGCGCAAGCGCCTGTTGTTGCTCGGCATTTTTGGCACCGCGATCTTCTTTGGCGACGGGGTGATCACGCCGGCGATCTCGGTGCTCTCGGCGATCGAAGGCCTGGAGGTCGCGGCGCCTGCGCTGCACAGTTACGTCCTGCCGCTGACACTCATGGTGCTGACCGCGCTGTTCATGGTGCAGCGCCGCGGCACCGCCAGCGTGGGCAGGTTGTTCGGGCCGGTGATGGTGGTCTGGTTCCTGGTCCTGGCCGTGCTGGGCCTCGTGCACATCGCCGAGAACCCGTCGATCCTGTGGGCGTTGAGCCCGCACTACGCGCTCGTGTTCCTCGTCGGCAACCCGGCCGTGGCCTTCATCGCGCTCGGCTCGGTCGTGCTGTGCGTGACCGGCGCGGAAGCGCTCTATGCCGACATGGGCCACTTCGGCAAGAAGCCAATTCGCCTGGCCTGGTTCGGCCTGGCAATGCCTGCACTGGTGCTCAATTATTTCGGCCAGGGCGCGATGTTGCTCGAACACCCGAGCAGGGTCGGCAACCCGTTCTTCGAGATGGCGCCAACGTGGGCGCTGTTCCCGCTGATTGGACTGGCCACCTGCGCTACCGTGATCGCTTCGCAAGCACTGATCACGGCCGCGTTCTCGGTCACGAAGCAGGCGGTGCAGCTCGGGTATCTGCCGCGCCTGCGCATCCTGCACACATCGGTCAAGGAAGCCGGCCAGATCTACGTGCCCTTCATCAACTGGAGCTTGTACATCTGCATCGTGGTCGCGGTGGTGGTGTTCCAGTCGACCACCAAGCTCGCGGCAGCCTACGGAATCGCGGTGACGATCGACATGCTGATCACAACCACCATGACCTTCTTCGTGATCCGCTACGGCTGGAAGTACCCCTGGTCACTCAGCTTCGCGGCGACCGGCTTTTTCTTCGCCGTCGACTTCGTCTACTTCAGTGCCAACGTCGTCAAGGTGTTCGACGGCGGCTGGTTCCCGGTGGCCATCGGTGCCGTGATGTTCGTGCTCATGATGACCTGGAAGCAAGGCCGCCGGCTGATGGCGGCGCGACTGCGCGAAGACGCGATCGACCTGAAGAGTTTTCTCGAAGCGGTGTTCCTGAGTCCGCCCACTCGGGTGCAGGGCACGGCGGTGTTTTTGGTCAGCGACCAAGGCATCACGCCCAACGCGCTGCTGCACAACCTGAAACACAACAAGGTGCTGCATGAGACCAATCTGTTCGTCACGGTGAAGCACCATGAAGTGCCTTGGATCGGTTTCGACAAGCGATGCGAGATGGAGCCGCTCGGGCGGGACTGCTGGCAGGTGACGCTCAATTTTGGCTTCAAGAACGAGCCCGACGTGCCCGAGGCGTTGGCACTGTTGCAGTACCGCGGCTGTGTCATCGACGAGATGGACACGTCGTACTTCTTGTCGCGCGACATCGTGATCCCGACCACTGGTGGTGGTATGGCCGACTGGCGCGAGAAGCTCTTCGTCGGCATGCACCGCAACGCGGCCGCTGCGGCCGACTTCCTGAGCCTGCCTACCAACCGGGTCGTCGAACTCGGCTCTAAGCTCGAAATCTAGTGCAGCGCTGCGCGCTGTCTGGCACTTAATGCCGGGCCTTTTTACCCGCGGCGGCGTCTCAAATCCTAGCGATACCGCGGTATCCATCCGGTTTGAGCAAAGCCACGGTCTCCAACGCTCCGGTTTTAAAGGTGCTGCCCAGCACGAAACACGACAGCAATGCATGAGGCACCCTGCGCCGGGATAACTGCGCCTCCCGCCGAGCGGGTGCTCGGGTCGTATGGGGAGGTCCAGCGCGGACCCGGACTCTCAGCCGGTCGTTATCCTCGCTGAATGCGAGCCCAACTTACCGACCTTTCACTCTCTGCTGCGACTGCGGGCTTCGTCGCCGTGCTGGTCGGTTTCACGAGTTCGGTGGCCATCGTGTTCCAGGCGGCCACGTCGCTTGGCGCCACGCCGGAGCAAATTAGTTCGTGGATGTGGGCACTCGGACTTGGCATGGGCTTGTGCACCTTGCTGCCTTCGTTGTGGTTGCGCCAGCCGGTGATGGTGGCGTGGAGCACCCCGGGTGCTGCGGTGCTCGCAACGGCCGGCATCGCGGGGGGCTTCGGCATGGCCGAGGCGACGGGCGCGTTCATTGTCTGCGCCGCGCTTATCACGCTGTTTGGCATCACCGGCTGGTTCGAACGGCTGCTCTCGCGTATCCCCATGGCAATCGCCAGCGCCTTGCTTGCCGGAGTGCTCACGCGGTTCGGGCTCGACGCTTTCGTGGCGCTGAAATCGGCGTTCGCCATGGTGCTGCTGATGCTTTGCGCCTACCTCGTCGGCCGCCGCCTCTGGCCGCGCTATGCGGTGCCCGGTGTGCTTGCTGTCGGCGTCGTGTTCGCCGCCTCCACTGGCGAGCTGCATCTCGAAGGTGTGCGCTGGGGACTGACGTTGCCGGTGTTCACCGCACCCGACTTCAGCTGGCGGGCGACCGTGAGCATGGCGCTGCCGCTGTTTGTGGTGACCATGGCGTCGCAGAACCTGCCCGGCGTGGCCGCGATCCGCGCCGCGCACTTCGACATACCGATCTCAAAGATCGTCACGCTGACCGGGTTGGCCACATTAGTGCTCGCACCTTTCGGGGCCTTCGCGCTCAACCTGTCGGCCATCACGGCTGCGATCTGCATGGGCCGCGAAGCCCATCCCGACCCCGACAAGCGCTATATGGCAGCGGCGACCTGTGGGCTGATCTACTGCGTGGTCGGCTTGTTTGGCGCGGCCGTTGCCGGCGTGCTCACGGCGTTCCCGCGCGAGCTGGTGGTGGCCATCGCGGGACTGGCGCTTCTCGGCAGCATCGGCGGTGGTCTGGCGCTGGCGTTGAAAGAAGACACGCACCGCGAGGCGGCGCTGATTACCTTTCTCGTCACGCTCAGCGGCGTGAGCCTGGCGGGCATCGGCTCGGCCTTTTGGGGCGTGGTCGCGGGCGCATTGGCGCTATTTGTGCAACAGTGGCGGCCCCG
Organism: Burkholderiales bacterium; assembly: GCA_038227445.1. Taxonomy (GTDB): domain Bacteria; phylum Pseudomonadota; class Gammaproteobacteria; order Burkholderiales; family Burkholderiaceae_C; genus LMDS01. The sequence continues at coordinate 28,473 of JBBRPV010000003.1, forward strand.
TTCAGTCGCCTGAGATCGCCCCATGAAGCTGCTCTTTGTTGCCGACCCGCTCGAAGGCTTTAAGACCTACAAAGACTCTACCTTAGCCATGATGCGCGAGGCCGCAGCGCGTGGTCATGGCCTGATGGCTTGCGGCCCGCAAGACATCATGTGGCAACGCGGTGGCCGGGTCACGGCCTACGTGCGCGAGATCACGCTCACCGGCGACGAGCACGACTGGTTCGTGGCCAGACAACAAGCGCCGCACGAGGTGCCGGTGGTGTTGGCCGACATCGACGCGGTTGTGATGCGCAAGGATCCGCCCTTCGACAGCGAGTATTTCTACGCAACGCACCTGCTGCAGCAGGCCGAGCGTGAGGGCGCTCGTGTGTTCAACAAGCCGGCCGCGCTGCGCGACCACCCGGAAAAGCTCGCGATCCTCGAGTTCCCGCAGTTCATTGGCCCGACCCTGGTGACGCGCGACGCGAGCGACATCAAACATTTCCACGCCGAGCACCGCGACATCATTCTCAAGCCGCTCGACGGCATGGGCGGTATGGGCATCTTCCGTGTCGGGCCCGACGGGTTGAACCTCGGCAGCATCATCGAAACGCTGAACAAGGGTGGCGCCGGGACCGTGATGGTGCAGCGTTACCTGACCGAAATCACAAAGGGTGACAAGCGAATCCTGATCATCGGCGGCGAGCCAGTGCCGCATGCGCTCGCTCGCATTCCACAGGGTAGCGAGATTCGCGGCAACCTCGCCGTGGGCGGCAAGGGCGTGGCCCAGCCGCTGAGCGCGCACGACCGCGGGGTGGCCGAAGCGATTGGCCCGGTGCTCGCAGCCCGCGGCCTCCTGCTGATCGGGCTGGACATGATCGGCGACTGCGTGACCGAGATCAACGTCACCAGCCCAACCGGGTTCCAGGAAATCACGCAGCAAAGCGGCTTCGACGTGGCGAAGATGTTTGTTGATGCACTGGAAGCCAGTGTCGGCTGATGCTGCACCGTAGCGAATGCGGATGACCCGACAGGCGGCGGGCCGACGACCCCGAAGCCCAAGCCCGCCAACCGATTGACGAAACAATTGTCGCCGCCGAACGTGTTGCAGCAAGAAATCATCGAGCCCTTGAGGCTGCGTTGAGCGCGTTTCGTGATGTACCCGCCGGCTCGTACCGCCGGGCACGGCATGGCTGAGGGCGGGCAGGGATAATCCGCGTTTTCCCTAAAAGCCTCGCGTGAGACGCGCGCAGGCCACGCGTGACTCCATGGCTCTCCTTTCTCTTTCCAATGCCCACTTGGCCTATGGCCACGTGGCCCTGCTCGACCAAGCAGCGTTTTCGCTCGAGATGGGCGAGCGGCTTGGCCTGATCGGCCGCAACGGTGCCGGCAAGTCGTCAATGCTGAAGATCATTGCCGGGCTCGAAAAGCTCGACGACGGCCTGCTGCAGATGACGCAGGGCGTGCGCATTTGCTACGTTCCGCAGGAGCCGACGTTCGAGCCCGGTCACACGGTGTTCGAAGCGGTGAGTGAGGGCGTGGCCGAAGCGCGCGCCGTGCGCCAGGCTTATGAAGAACATGCCGACGGTGTCGATCTGGACGCCTTGCAAACGCGCATCGAAGCGCTTGACGCGTGGAACTGGGAGCAGCGCGTAGAGACCACACTCGCGCAGCTCCACCTCGATGGCACGCGCGACATCGGCCAACTTTCCGGCGGCATGAAAAAGCGTGTGGCGCTGGCGCAAGCCCTCGTCGCCGTGCCCGACGTACTTTTGCTCGACGAGCCCACCAACCACCTCGACCTCGACTCGATTGCCTGGCTCGAGGAACTTTTGCGCGGCTTCAAGGGCAGCGTGATGCTGATCACCCACGACCGGGCGTTTCTCGATGCCGTGGCCACCCGAATCATCGAACTCGACCGCGGCATCATTCGCAGCTACCCGGGCAACTTCAGCGCTTACGAACGTTTGAAAGAGGATCAGCTGGCGTCAGACGCGCTCGCCAACGCCCGCGCCGACAAGCTGTTGGCACAAGAAGAGGTGTGGATTCGCAAAGGCGTGGAGGCGCGCCGCACCCGCAGCGTGGCACGTATCCAGCGCTTGGAAGTGCTGCGCGACCAGCGCCAAAAGCGCCGCGATTCGCTCGGCCAAGTGCGGCTCGAAGTCGATTCGGGTGCGCCCAGCGGCAAGATCGTCGCCGAGCTGAAAGAGGTGTCGCTGAGCTTCAACGATCACGAGACTCCGAAGGTCATCGTCAAGGATTTCAGCGCCACGATCCTGCGCGGTGACAAGGTCGGCTTAATCGGTCCGAACGGTGCGGGCAAGACGACGCTGCTCAAGCTGATCCTCGGCGAGCTGCAACCCGACGGCGGAAAAATTCGCCAGGGCAGCAAGCTCGAAGTGGCCTACTTCGACCAGATGCGCAGCACGCTCAACCTCGACGCCACGCTGGCCGACACGATCAGTCCGGGCAGCGAGTGGGTTGAGTTCGCAGGCCAGCGCAAGCACGTGATGAGCTACCTGAACGATTTCCTGTTCTCGCCCGAGCGTGCCAACTCGCCGGTGCGCACGCTCAGCGGCGGTGAGCGCAACCGCGTGCTGCTGGCGCGCCTGTTCGCGCTGCCCGCCAACGTGCTGGTCCTCGACGAGCCGACCAACGACCTCGACATCGACACCCTCGAACTGCTCGAGGAACTGCTCCAGGCCTACAAGGGCACGGTCTTTCTCGTCAGCCACGACCGGCGTTTCCTCGACAACGTGGTCACGAGCACGATCGTCTGGGAAGGTGACGAATCACCCGGCCAATGGCGCGAGTACGAAGGCGGCTACGAAGACTGGAAGATCCAGCGCGACCGCGCCAAGCTGCTGCGCGAGCAGGCCACGCGTGCGGCCGGCAAGTCGAAAGACACACGCATGAATGCTGTGCTTCCCGCAGCGAAACCTGCCGCGGCGGCCACTGTGACTGCGCTCGCCACGAAACCGCGCAAGCTCAGCTACAAGGAACAGCGTGAACTCGATGAGTTGCCCAAGCGCATCGAAACGCTGGAGACCGAGCAAAAGGACTTGGCCGCGTTCCTGGCTCAGCCCGAGTCCTACACAAAGGAAGCCGACCGTGCCATGAAAGCGCAAGCGCGCGTTGCTGCTATCGATGAGCAGCTGCTGGCCGCCATGGAACGCTGGGAAGCGCTCGGCGCCCGCTGAAGCAATTGTTGCGCTACAGCCCGGCGAACCAGCTGTCGCGCACCGCCGCAGGGTGCGAGCGGCTGACGATCAGGCCGGACTGCAGGTAGAGCGCATTCAACAAGCGGGCAGCGCGTTCTTTGTCGAGGGCAGGCCACGAGGCAATCTCGTTCAGGTTGGCGGCCTGGGGACGCAGCCGCTCGATTGCGGCCTTGAGCACACCACTGGCCGGTAAGGCCCGGATGTCGAGCCCCGGCGAAACGCGGTAGACCGCCGGCCCGGCGATCTCGGGCAACAGCTCGCGGCGCGGGCCTCGCATCGCCATTTCCCACAGCAACGGGGCAAGCGAGTGGTGCAACTGGGCGTCACCGACCAGCGCCGCGTCCGTGTCGCCAGGCGGGCGCAGCAGCGCGGGTTCGACATGCATCACGCGCAGTTCGAGCAGGTGGCGTTCGATTAATTCATCGAGTTTCATCGGGCAGTGAATCAGCCGCTCTTGCGGGAACACCGTCAGCGGCACAACCCAATCGCCGCACTTGAGGTGAATAGTCACTCTCTTGGAATGCCTCACGCAAGCTGCCAGAATCTCCATGGCTTCGGATCCGCCGTCGCGCTCGAAGCGCAGCAGGTCGGCGCGAAGCGACGGGCTGAGCTGCGAGATGCGCGAGATTCGCGGCCCGGCACCCAAGCGACGCGACTCGGCTCCCAGTTCATCCAGGTAGCGCCTGAACGCGCTCGCGCGCGGCAACTCTGGCTCGCCGAAGGGGATGGTGGAATCGAACAACTCGCCATTCATGTCGGGTGCATTTTGCGCCCGGACGGCCGGCAACATGAGCCCCGATGCTCGGAGCACCATCCCGCCGGCTCCGAAGAGCGGTTCACAGCCCCGCCCTCGCTCGGTCAAGGGCGCGCCAGAAGCGCGCGTCTTGGCTGGTCGCGAAGTTGATGCGCATCAGCGTCGTGGGTCGATGCGTGGCATGGAACAGCGCGCCGGGGGCGATCAGCCAGTCGTCGAGCATCAGCTGCGCCAGCCGCTCGGTGTCTACGCCCACGTCGACCCAGCCGAACAGGCCGTGCGGCGGTGCCTGAAACCGGCAACCGTGCGCTTCGGCCAGCTTCACGGTGCGGGCTCGTGCCGCCGCCAGCCGCTGCATCACCCGCTCGGTGTGGCGCCGAAGCAGGCCTTGCTCCAGGCAGTACGCGAGCGCCTGCTCGGTGATGCCGGGCGTGGTGAGTGTGGTCAGCAGTTTCGTGTCGATCAGTCGGTCGACCAGCGCGAGCGGCGCCGCCATGAAACCGACACGCCAGTTCGGCACCAAGATCTTCGAAAACCCCGAGATGTAGACCGTGCGCTCCAGCGCATCGAGCGCGGCCAGGCGCGGCAGGTGCGTTGGTGCGAGGTGGGCGTAGGTGTCGTCTTCGACAATCTGCAGGTCGTGTGACTTGGCGAGTTCGAGCACCCGATGCGCGGATTGCAGCGACAGCGAGGCCCCTGTCGGGTTGTGCAAAACCGACACGGTGACATACAGGCGCGGGCGCTGCGCCGGCTTTTGAGCTTCGATCAGGCGCCGCATCACCGCCAGGTCGGGACCGTCCGGGCCACGCGGGACCGGCAACACGCGCATGCCGAGCGCCGCCAGCCGCGCGTATTCGACCGACCAGCCGGGCTCGTCGACCAGCACGCTGTCGCCAGCGCGCAGCAGCGTGCGCGTGACCACGTCGAGCGCCTGCGTGGCGCCTAAGGTGGTGACGATCTGCTGCGCCGACGCGCTCACGCCGTGGTCAGCGAGCTTGGTTGCCAACGCTTCGCGCAACCGCAGTTCGCCAGCCGGGTCGCCATATTGCAGCGACATGGCACCGAGCTGCGCACCACGGGTGACGGCGCGCAAGGCTGTGGCCAACATCGGAAGATCGAGCCAGTCGGCCGGCAACGTGCCCAGCCCCGGCATCGAATGCCCGCCCGGCGGTTGGAACATGCCGCGGATCAGCGCCGTGGCGCTGATCGGCAGGGGGTGGCTGAAACTGCGCTCAGTGGCGCTCTCCCGGCTGTTGGGTGCGCGTGCCGGGGTGGTCTCGCGCACGAAGAAGCCGCGCTGTTTGCGCGCTTCGACCAAGCCGAGCGCCAGCAGCTGGTCGTAGGCCGCCACCACGGTGTGTGGGCTCACCGCGTGACGGCGTGCGCATTCGCGTACCGAAGGCAGCCTCGCGCCCGGCGCCAGCAAGCGCTGGCGAATGCGCTCGGCGAACCGGGCCGAGAGCTGCTCGGTCAGCGAGGTGTCAGCCTCACGAGTCAGCGGGGTCAGGGCCTCGGGGGCGCTTGAATCAAGCATGCGGGTGTGGCGTTGTGTTGGTCGGCAGACCGGTACAGAATTTGGTGTGTGCACGTAAAGTGTACTGTCTCTGTGCTGGTCTTGCCACTAGACTGAGCGCCATGCCTTGCCTCCACCATGCTTTGCCGCGACGCACCCGCGCGGGGGTTCAACGATGAGCGCGAACAATGCCGACGAAGCCCGTGGCCTCTGGCTCGGCTTGCTCGGTGTGGTGATCTTCGCGATGACGTTGCCGATGACGCGTCTTGCCGTCGGCCCGGCCAGCGACCCGCAGCTCGGGCCGGGCTTCGTGACCGCCGGGCGCGCTGCGTTCGCCGGTCTGCTGAGCATCGCCTACCTGCGTTTCACTGGCGCGCCCGCGCTGCAGCGTTGCCACCTCGGCGCGCTGGCGTTGTGTGCACTCGGCACCGTGGTCGGATTCCCACTTTTTCTGAGCCTGGCGCTGCGCCATGTTGACGCCATGCACGCGGCCGTCGTCACCGGCCTGATGCCGCTGGCCACGGCGGTGGCCGCGGCGTGGCACTTTCGGCAGCGCCCGTCGCTCGGCTTCTGGGTTTGCGCGCTCCTCGGCTGCGTGATGGTGCTGGCCTTCGCGGCGTACCAGGGCGGAGGCCGGCTGTCGGCAGCCGACGGCCTGCTGCTGCTCGCCGTGTGCAGCACCGCAGTGGGTTACGTGGCTGGTGCCAGCCTGGCCAGCAAGCTGAAGGCCGAGCAGGTGATTTGCTGGGTGCTCGTGATCAGCCTGCCCTTCACGCTGCCGATCACGCTGTGGGTCTGGCCAGAGCAAGCGGTGCGCGCCAGCGCGTGGGGCGGCTTTGTCTACGTCACGTTGTTCTCGATGTGGCTCGGGTTCTTCGCCTGGTACCGCGGCCTGGCGCTTGGTGGCGCCGTTCGTGTGAGTCAGGTGCAACTGGTGCAGCCCTTTCTCGCGCTTTTGTTCGCCGTGCCCGTGCTCGGCGAAACGCTCGAACCATCGACCGTGTTGTTTTCTCTGGCGGTGATCGCCGTCGTGTTCGTCGGCAAGAAGATGCCGGCCAACGCCACTCCCTTGCAAAGGAATACCTGATGAATGCCAGCCCCTGGAAAATGGCGCGCCGCGCGGAGCGCATGAACCCCTCGGTGATTCGCGAAATTCTGAAGATCACCGAGAAGCCGGGCATTATTTCGCTCGCTGGCGGGCTGCCCTCGCCCGACACTTTCCCGGTCGAGGCGATGCGCGAGGCCACTGCGCTGGTGCTGCGCGAGTCCCCGCGTGAAGCGCTGCAATACGCCTCCAGCGAAGGCTTTGCGCCGCTGCGCGAATGGGTCGCTGCGCGCATGGCATCGCAGGGGGTGCATGTCGACGCCTCGCAGGTGCTCATCACCACCGGCTCGCAGCAGGGGCTCGACCTCGTGGGCAAGGTGCTGATCGATGCTGGAAGCACGGTCGCGGTCGAAGCGCCCACCTACCTCGGCGCGCTGCAGGCGTTCGCGCCCTACGAACCCGAAGTCGTGACCGTCCCCTGCGATGCCGACGGCCCAATCCCCGAGTCGCTCGGCGTCGGGCGCGGCGCGCGGTTCGTTTACCTGTTGCCCAATTTCCAAAACCCGAGCGGGCGTTGCATGAGCGAAGCGCGTCGCGCCCGGCTGATCGACGCGGCGCGCGAACTCGCGTTACCGATCGTCGAAGACAACCCCTACGGCGACCTGTGGTTTGAGACCGCGCCGCCCGCGCCACTCGCGTCGCGTTGGAGTGAAGGCAGCGTGTACCTCGGCTCGTTCTCGAAAGTGCTCGCGCCCGGCCTGCGCCTGGGTTACGTGATCGCCCCGCACGCGCTGTGCCCCAAGCTGCTGCAGGCCAAGCAGGCTGCCGATTTGCACACGCCTGGCTTCAATCAGCGCGTGGTGCATGAGGTGATCCGCAACGGTTTTCTTGATCGCCACGTGCCGACCATTCGCGCTCGCTACAAGGCGCAGCGCGACGCGATGCGCACTGCGCTCGAAGAGCACATGCCCAAGGGTTGCAGCTGGACGGTGCCGAGCGGCGGCATGTTCTTCTGGATCGAGTTGCCCGAGGGCGTGGACGCCGCCGCGCTGCTGCCGAAGGCAGTGGCGCTCGGCATGGCCTACGTACCGGGCGCGGCCTTCTTTGCACAAGCGCCGCGCCTGAACACGCTGCGTTTGTCGTTCGTCACCGTGGCCGCGCCAGAGATTGATCGTGGTGTGAAGCTGCTGGCGCAGGCTCTGAGGGAAGCATGAACTTGCATCCGGTTCAGACCTTGACGAGCAGCTGCCATTGCCAACGCGTGCGCTTCAGCATCGAATCAGACCTCCCCGAGCCGACCATTTTTTCTGTGCGTGCTTCGGCATCTACCCGTTTCATCGCAGGCGCGTGACACCCGACTTTTTCGGCGTCAACGTGTTCTGCCTCGACGGGTTCGACCCCGCCGGAATTCCGGTGCGCGCGGCACGCGGAGCTGCTATGGCCTGAGCCGCTTGACCCACTTCGTCTGGAGTCCCCATGCCCTTGCAATTCACCCAAGTCGACGTGTTCAGCGCCACCCCGTTCAAAGGCAACCCGCTCGCGGTGGTGCACGGTGCCGATGAGCTCAGTGAGGCACACATGCAGGCCTTCGCCCGCTGGACCAACCTGAGCGAAACCGCGTTTTTGCTCACACCCACCAACCCGGCTGCCGATTACCGGGTGCGCATCTTCACGCCGCACCGCGAGCTGCCGTTCGCCGGCCATCCCACGCTCGGCAGCTGCCATGCGTGGCAAGAGGCGGGTGGTGCTCCGCTTGCAGGCGGCGAGACCGTGCAGCAGTGCACGGCCGGCCTGGTCCGCATTCGCCGAAGTGGCGAGCGGCTCGCATTCGCCGCGCCGCCGCGCTTGCGCACCGGGCCGCTGGAAGACGATCTGCTGGCGCGCATTGGCAAGGCGCTGGCGCTGCGGGATGAAGATATTGCTGGCCACCAGTGGGTCGACAACGGCCCCGGCTGGGCGGCTGTGCGGTTGCGCTCGGCCGCGGCTGTGTTGAATCTTCAGATCGACTGGCCTGCGCTGGGCGGCATCAAACTGGGTGTGGTTGGCCCGCATGATGCGGGGCACGTCGCGCAGTTCGAGGTGCGGGCGCTAATCGGCGAAGGCGCAGGATACGAAGACCCGGTCACCGGCAGCCTGAACGCGAGTCTTGCGCAGTGGCTGATCGAAAGCGGCGCGGCGCCCGAGGCCTATGTGGCTGCGCAAGGCACCCAGCTGCAGCGGGACGGGCGCGTGCACATCAGCCGCGAAGCGGGCACGGTCTGGGTCGGCGGTGCGAGCGTGAGCTGCGTGCGCGGCGAAGTGTCGTTCTGAGTCGCGGGCACCCCTGACATGCCCACTTGACCACCTCGGACTCGCAGTCGCCAAGCGCGCCAAGCCGCTGATCGTGATCAACCACGCTGGTGCGGTGCTGCGCACTCTGTGGAACATAAAGCTGCGACTTTGGCCGCTTGGCCTCGTCACGCTGCATTCCAACCCTACCGAGGCCTGACCGCCATGGAGATGACCGCTCTTCGATGGAAAACGCCCGCCGCATCGTGCGCGAGGCCATGCCGCCCACGACGCAGCAACGCTGGCCGCTGCTCGACCAGCGGCTGGGCATGCAGGCCTGGGTCAAACACGAGAACCACACCACCGTCGGTGCGTTCAAGCTGCGTGGTGGGTTGGTGTACTTCGATGCCTTGCGCCAACGCGAGGCCGACTGCCGAGCCGTCATTGGCGCCACCCGCGGGAACCACGACCAATCGGTCGGCTTCGCGGCGCGCCGGCACGGCTTTCACGCCACCATCGTCGTGCCGCGCGGCAACTCGGTCGAAAAGAATGCGGCAATGCGCGCGCTCGGTGTCGAACTGATCGAACACGGCAGCGACTTTCAGGCGGCACGTGAACACGCGGGCCACCTTGCCTGCAAATACAACTTGCATGCCGTGCCTTCGTTCCATGACGATCTGGTGCGGAGAGTGGCGACCTACTGGCTCGAATTCTTCGAGGCGGTGCAGCCCGAGGTTGTGTTCGTGCCTATCGGGCAGGGCTCCGGCATTTGCGCCTGCGCTGCTGCGCGCGCTCACGCCGGCGCGGCCACCCGCATCGTCGGCGTGGTCTCGGCGCATGCCACGGCCTACCAGCAGTCGTTTCGCGAAGGGCGCCTGATCGAAGCGCCCGCCACGACGCTGCTGGCCGACGGCCTGGAAGCCGGCCAGAGCAGCGGCGGTCATCAGCATCGAAGGGAACAAGCGTTTCATGCGGTATCTCCTGGTGTGAACGGGGTTTGACAGTGCTGTGCGGGCCCGCGCGACAGCCTTGACCACGAGCAGTCCGCTGCGGAGTGTGCGCAGCGACCCAGCCGCTTATTTCCAATTCGCCTTAAAAATCCCGACGCCATACAACCCAAGCCTGCTTGCGGTTATCTTCTCAAGTATCGAAACTCGGTGCGCCGCCCAGGCTCCTTCCGACATGAGCGCACTGATGACGCCGCAGCCGATGCCTGTTCGTGTGTGGGACTTGCCGACCCGCTTTTTCCACTGGACGCTGGCCGCCTGCGTGATCGGCTCGGTGGTCAGCGCGAGGATAGGCGGCAACGCGATGGTGTGGCACTTCCGTTTGGGCTATGCGGTGTTCACCCTGCTAGCGTTTCGGGTACTGTGGGGGCTGGTTGGCGGGCGCTGGTCGCGCTTTGCGAGCTTCATCTACTCGCCGGCCGCGACGCTGCGTTACCTGCGTGGTCAGAGCCGGGTCGGCGAACACCACGAGGTTGGGCACAATCCCCTCGGCGCCTTCTCGGTGTTCGCGCTGCTGGCGAGTCTGGCGGCGCAGATCGGCACCGGGCTGTTCGCTGACGATGAAATCTCGAACACCGGGCCGTTGATCAAGTTCGTATCGGGTGCGACCAGCGCGCTGCTCACCGAGTGGCACACGAGCTTCGGCCAGTGGCTGATCATCACGCTGGTGCTGCTGCACGTGGCCGCGATCGTCTACTACCTGATCAGGAAGAAACAAAATTTGGTGCGCCCGATGGTTGTTGGCGACAAGGCATTCGGCCCCGGCGTGCCGGCCTCGGCCGACAGCTGGGCCTCCCGGGTGCTGGCGCTGGTGCTGTTGGGGGCCTGCTCCGCGCTGGTGGCCTGGGTCGTCGGCCTCGGCGCCTGAAGCGCGGGGGTTCGAACCATGAGCGCCGTCGAAAGGCCCCCCGAGATCTCGCTGGCTTGTGCCGAGTCGGCCGAGTGGAGGGCGCCAGCGCGAGAGATTCTTCGCGAGTACGCCCGAAGTCTGAACGTTGACCTGTGTTTTCAGAACTTCGACGCTGAACTTGACGGGTTGCCTGGTGACTATGCCGCGCCGTCGGGGCACCTGCTGTTGGCCTTTGTCGACGGCGCGCTCGCCGGGTGCGGCGCCTTTCGCGCGCTCGCCGATGTGGACTACGCCAACGCCTGCGAGATGAAGCGCCTGTACGTGCGCCCTGCATTTCGCCGCTTTGGTCTGGGCCGCATGCTGGCGCAGGCGCTGCTAGACGAAGCGCGCCGTGCAGGCTATTCGGTGATGCTGCTCGACACGCTGGACGACATGGAAGCTGCGCGCGAACTCTACGAGACGCTTGGCTTCGCAGCTGTCCCGCCCTACTACTTCAACCCGATTCCTGGTGCGCACTACCTGAAAGCGGAGCTGGGTTGACCCGCCCTGTACGCACCCGAGACCGGGGTAGGATGGAGCGACCCTGCAGGGCTTCGCCAACCGGTGCGGTCAGTGCAGCGTTCCGAGAGCGCCGGGAGGGCCATGACTGGATCATCGAACCTGAGTCTTGAATTGCAGCCATTTGAATTGCGTGCGGGCGCCTTGCGGCTCGCGCTGCGGCCCGATCTGGGTGGCTGTATTGCCGGGTTTTGGCACCGCGACACGCCGATTCTGGTGTCGGCCGAACCGGCGTCTATAAAGGCGTCGCGGCCGTCGGCCAGCTTCCCACTGGTCCCTTACTCAAACCGTCTGGGTTACCGCAAGTTCCGCTGGAAGGGCCACGACTACACGACCCAGCCCAACTTCGGCGACAACCCGCATTCGCTGCACGGCGTGGGCTGGCTGCGGCCCTGGGAGATCGTCTCCAGCAGCGTGCTCGAAGTGGTGCTGCGCTACGTGCACACGCCCGACGCCGATTGGCCCTTCGCCTTCGACGCGCGCCAGTACTTCACGCTCACGCCGCAGGCCATGAGCGTGCAGATGGTGTTCACGAACACCGCCGATGTGCCCCAGCCAGTCGGTCTGGGCTGGCATCCTTACTTTCCGAAGCGTGCCCGCAGCCGCCTTCACGTCGAACTCTCCGATCGCTGGGATTCCGACGCCACGCAGCTGCCCACGCGCAAGGTCGCGCAACCCGGCATCGACAGCGACGTGTCGCACCTTAGCTACGACAACTGCTTCGAAGGATGGACGGGCCCTGCGCGCATCCGCGACGAAAAGCTTTCGCTGCAGCTGAGCTCGTCGATGCCTTACTTGGTGGTCTACACACCACACGACCGAGACTACTTCTGCGTTGAGCCGGTGAGTCATCTGTCGAATGCGATCCACATGGCCGACCCGGCCGCGCATGGCCTGCGCGCGCTGGCGCCGGGGGAGACCTTCGAGGCCACCATGAAACTCGAAGTCGCCGTGGTGTGATGCCCGAGGAAGCGCAGCTCCGGGTTGCGGTGGCCACACCGGCGCGGCTCGGGGAGTCGCCGGTGTGGCATCCCGGCGAACAGGTGCTCTATTACTGCGATATTTCCGGCCGCTCGCTTCAGCGCTTTGACCCTGCGACGCAAGCGCTGGCACAGTGGCGCTTCGAAGCCGAGCCGGCCAGTCTCGCTCCTCTGTTAGGGGGCGGCTTGCTGCTCGCGATGCGCGACGGGCTGTGGCGCTTCGATGGGGTCAGCGGCCAGCGCGAGCGCCTGGCCGAGTCGCCATACGACGCAGCGAACGAGCGCTTCAACGACGGTAAGTGCGACCCTCAGGGGCGGTTCTGGGTCGGTACGGTCTACGAGCCTCGCGAGCCCGCGCTGGCTGCGTTGTACTGTTTCAGCTCGGGCAAGCTCGCGCTTCGCAAAGGCGGCATTACCGTGTCAAACGGACTGGCCTGGAGTCCGAACGGCCGCACCATGTACTGGAGTGACACCAAGGCGCACACGATCTTTGCGTTCGACTTCGATCCGGCCACTGCCGCCCTTGCGAACCAGCGCGTGTTCGCGAGCTTCCCCATGAAAGAGGCCGGGCAGGCGCTCGACACTTACGGCGGCCGGCCCGACGGCGCGGCAGTCGATGCAGAAGGTTGTTATTGGGTTGCGATGTTCGAAGGTCAGCGTGTGCTGCGCCTTTCACCGCGCGGCGAAGTGATTCGCGAGCTGCGGCTGCCGGTGCGCTGTGCGACGATGCCTTGTTTCGGTGGGTCCGATCTAAAGACGCTTTACCTGACCACCGCGCGCGAGAAACGGCCCGAAGCTGAGCTCGCCGCGCAGCCGCTGGCTGGGTGCGTGTTCGCACTCGACGTTGACATACCTGGCCTGCCGGCCAACTTCTGCTCACTGCACAACTGACGCGACACTGAGGCGGCGCGCTGCGCAAGCTTGGGCGTTTCAGCGCCCGCAATCACTTGGAGCTGCACGTCAGCCGGGTCCGCTGCGGCGCGCTCCAGAGCCAGCTCCTGCGGCGGGTCGCCGACGGCTTCGCCGCTCAAGTCGGGTTCGACTTGCGGTGTGGCCGCTATCGGCCATTTGGAAGGACCCGTGAGCAACGCGTCGAGCTTCCACCCGAGCTGCGCCGGCCTGCGCGCTTCAGCACGTCAGCAGCTGGACATGCTGATGCGCCAGACCGTGGCCCTGTCAGCGGGCAGAGCTTGATGGACAACGGCGCGCTGGCTCTCGTGTCAATCGTGGGCACTGTGAACGCGGGCAACGACAGTTCGGTTCACCCTGAGGGTCGAGGCGCGCGGGTTTCCTCGTATAATTCCGAGGCTTTGCTGCTAGCAGTCCGATGCCCGTCATGATCACCACGAATGTACCTTCGAATGTGTGTGGCGCTGGCTTCAACGACCAACATGAGCGGGACCTCCCAAGGGCCCTGACCAAGGCAGAAGCGCAAGACCTAAGGACAAGAAGCCCGTCGATTTCTCCGTGGCGGGTGGTGGCAGCGCAAGCGCTAGCGGGTTTGCTATGTGCCGGCCTGGTGTGGGGTTGCACGCAAAGCGAGGGTGCTGCGTGGTCGGCGGTCTACGGGGCGGCGGCCACCGTGATACCGAGTGCCTTGATGGCGCGCGGCATGACCCGCGGGACAAAGGGCGCGGTGGCATCGGCTGCTGGTTTCATGTTCTGGGAAATGCTGAAGATGGGGGTAGCGATCGCCATGTTGGTGATCGCTGCCAAGGTTGTACCGAACTTGAGCTGGCCGGCTTTGTTGGTCGCGATGGTTCTGTGCATTAAGGTGAACTGGGTGGCGCTCTTGTGGCGTCCCCGTCGATTGGACGGCGAGGCTTCGAAAAACCATGGCAGCTGAAGGCGCGGCGCATGCCCCATCCGCGGGTGAGTACATCAGTCACCACCTGCACCATTTGCAGAACAAGCACCAGCACGGGCCGGTCGACTTTTCTGTCATCAACCTCGATTCGATTTTCTTCTCGACGGTGCTTGGTGCCCTGGCCTGCTGGCTGTTGTGGCTGGCCGCGCGCAAGGCCACCTCGGGTGTCCCTGGGCGCTTCCAGGCTGCCGTCGAAATTCTCATCGAGATGGTCGACAGCCAAGCCAAAGGCATGGTGCACAACGCTACCAGCCGCAAGCTGATCGCGCCGCTGGCGTTGACGGTTTTCGTCTGGATTTTTCTGCTCAATGCGATGGACATGTTGCCCGTTGACCTGTTGCCCTGGGTCAACGACCGCACGCTGGGCCTGCCGAACCTGAGGGTCGTGCCGAGCGCCGACTTGTCGATCACCATGGGTCTGTCTCTGGGCGTGTTAATTCTGTGCCTGTACTACAACATCAAAATAAAGGGCATGGTCGGCTGGATTCATGAGCTCTTCACCGCGCCGTTTGGCGACAAGTGGTTCCTGTATCCGTTCAATTTCTTCATCCAGATGGTCGAGTTCGTGGCCAAGACCGTGTCGCACGGCATGCGGCTGTTCGGCAACATGTACGCCGGCGAACTGATTTTCATGCTCATCGCCTTGATGGGCGGAAGCTTTGCGTTCAGTGCTGGCGGAATCGCGCTGTTTGCTGGGCACCTCGTCGCCGGTACGGTGTGGACCATCTTCCACATTTTGATCATCACCCTGCAGGCCTTCGTCTTCATGATGTTGACCCTGGTTTACCTCGGTCAGGCGCACGACGCGCACTGAGCCCTTGTCTCGTTTTCTTTCGTTTTAAAAATCAACCCCTTAAGGAGTCACCATGGAAGTCATCAGCTTTGTCGCCCTCGCCGCCGGTCTCATCATTGGTCTGGGTGCTGTAGGCGCCTGTATCGGAATCGGCATCATGGGCAGCAAGTTCCTTGAGTCGGCCGCGCGCCAGCCGGAACTGATGAACGAGCTTCAAACCAAGATGTTCTTGTTGGCTGGTCTGATTGATGCCGCGTTCATCATCGGCACGGGTATCGCGCTGTGGTTCGCTACCGCCAATCCGTTCCTGGCGCAGATCGCGAATCTGCCGAAGTAATCTGCTGAACCAAGTCGGTCCGGCGCTGGCGTCCCGCGGCGCCGGAAACATCACTACTTAAGTTCCAGAGGCTACAACGTGAGCATCAACGCTACGCTGATCGCACAGATGATCGTGTTTCTTATTCTGGTGTGGTTCACGATGAAGTTCGTGTGGCCGCCAATGGCCAAGGCACTCGACGAGCGCGCCAAGAAAGTCGCCGACGGCCTGTCGGCCGCCGACAAGGCCAAAGCCGATTTGAGCAGTGCCAACAAGCGGGTTGAGGAGCAGCTGGGTTCCGCGCGCAAAGATGCGGCGCAGCGCCTGGCAGACGCCGAACGTCTCGCGCAGTCAATGATCGAAGAAGCCAAGGGTCGCGCGAGTGAGGAAGGCGCCAAGATCATCGCGTCGGCCAAAGCCGAAGCCGAGCAAGAGTCGATCAAGGCTCGGGAGAGCCTGCGCGAGCAGGTGGCGCTGCTGGCTGTCAAGGGTGCAGAGCAGATCCTGCGGCGCGAAGTCAACGCAGGTGTTCACGCCGAGCTGTTGGGCCGCCTTAAGACTGAGCTCTGAGCCATGGCAGAGCTAGCAACCCTCGCCCGGCCGTATGCCGAAGCAGCGTTTCAGGTCGCCTCCAAGGGTGACTTGAGGCAGGCCATAGCCGAGATGGACGCGCTCGCGGCCGTCGCCGGCAATGCGCAGCTGCAGCAGTTCGCCGACGCGCCGAAGTCGGCTGCGTCGCAGGTGCACGAGGTGATCACGTCGGTGGTCAATGTGCCACTCTCCGACGCGTCGAAGAACCTGCTTCGTGCCGTGATCGACAACGGCCGCTTGAGCGTGCTGCCTGAAATCGCCGCGCAATTTCGAGCGCTGGTGAATTCACGTTCCGGTGTGTCCGACGCGGTGATCTACAGCGCTTTCGCGATCCAACCTGCCACGCTCGCCGATCTCGTCGGCTCGCTGGAGAAGCGCTTCGCGCGCAAGCTCAATGCCGCGGTTCAGATCGACGCCGATTTGATCGGCGGTGTGCGTGTGGTCGTTGGTGATGAGGTGCTCGACACTTCGGTCAAGGCGCGTCTTGAACAAATGCGGACCTCGCTCGTGGCCTGAAGCCGCGATTGGCGTCTCGTCCGTAGCACCTGCTCTTTCAGATATTGGAGACAAGGCAATGAATTTGAATCCCGCAGAAATTTCCGAGCTCATCAAGAGCCGTATCGAAGGCCTGGGCGCCTCGGTCGACATTCGCAACCAGGGCACGGTGGTGTCAGTAACCGACGGCATTTGTCGTGTCCACGGTCTGTCGGATGTGATGCAGGGCGAAATGCTCGAATTCCCGTCGGCGCCCGATGGTTCGCCGACCTACGGCCTCGCGCTGAACCTCGAGCGCGACTCGGTCGGCTCTGTGATCTTGGGTGAGTACGAGCACATCGCCGAAGGCGCCACGGTCAAGTGCACCGGCCGCATTCTGGAAGTGCCGGTCGGCCCCGAACTCAAGGGCCGTGTCGTCAATGCACTCGGCCAGCCGATCGACGGCAAAGGCGCGATCAACGCCAAAATGCAGATGCCAATCGAGAAGATTGCTCCGGGCGTGATTGCTCGCAAATCAGTTGACCAGCCGATGCAGACTGGCCTGAAGGCGATCGATTCAATGGTGCCGATCGGCCGTGGCCAGCGCGAGCTGATCATCGGCGACCGCCAGACCGGCAAGACCGCAGTGGCGATCGATACGATCATCAACCAGAAAGGTCAAAACATGACCTGCATCTACGTTGCGATCGGCCAAAAGGCTTCATCGGTTAAGAACGTCGTGCGTGCGCTGGAAGCCAACGGTGCGATGGAATACACCATCGTCGTCGCCGCCACCGCCGCCGAGTCGGCGGCGATGCAGTACGTATCGGCCTATTCTGGCTGCACGATGGGTGAGTACTTCCGCGACCGCGGCGAAGACGCGCTGATCGTGTACGACGATCTTTCCAAGCAGGCGGTGGCCTATCGCCAGGTCTCGTTGCTGTTGCGCCGTCCGCCTGGCCGAGAGGCCTATCCCGGCGACGTGTTCTATCTGCACTCGCGCCTGCTCGAACGTGCCGCGCGTGTTAACGCCGACTATGTCGAAGCCTTCACCAAGGGCGCGGTAAAGGGCAAGACCGGATCACTCACCGCCCTGCCGATCATCGAGACTCAAGCCGGTGAAGTGTCGGCGTTCGTGCCAACCAACGTTATCTCGATCACCGACGGCCAGATCTTCCTGGAAACCTCTTTGTTCAATGCGGGCATTCGTCCAGCGATCAACGCTGGTATTTCGGTGTCGCGCGTCGGTTCTTCGGCGCAGACGAAGATCATCAAGGGCCAGTCGGGAGGCATTCGCACCGACCTGGCGCAGTACCGTGAGTTGGCCGCGTTTGCGCAGTTCGCGTCAGACCTCGATGAGGCGACCCGCAAGCAGCTTGACCGCGGCGCTCGAGTGACCGAACTGCTGAAGCAGAACCAATACTCGCCGCAGTCGGTGAGTCTGATGGGCGCGACGCTGTTCGCCGTGAACAAGGGTTTCATGGACGACGTGGACGTGAAAAAGATTCTCGCTTTTGAGCATGGTCTGCACACGCATCTGAAGACCAGCCACGCCGGCATGCTGAAGAAGATCGAGGACACCAAAGCCCTCGACAAAGACGGCGAGACCGAGCTGTCGGGCGCGATCACCGCGTTCAAGAAGTCCTTTGCGTGAAATGACAGCACCCACGTCACTTCGTTCCTGCCCTTCGAGGGCACGCACGGCCGCCTTGGGGCGGCCCGGCGGCGGCCTCGGCCGCTTGACGACGCAATAGGAGATTCGTCATGGCAGCTGGCAAAGAGATACGCGGAAAAATCAAGAGCTTCGAGAACACGAAGAAGATCACCAAGGCCATGGAAATGGTCTCGGTCGCGAAGATGCGCAAGGCGCAAGAGCGCATGCGCGCCGCGCGCCCTTACGCCGAGAAAATTCGTGGTCTGGCAGCGAACCTGTCGCAAGCCACACCCGAGTACAAGCATCCGTTCACGTTGACACACGACGACGCGAAGACGGTTGGCTTCATCCTCGTTACGACCGACAAGGGTTTGTGCGGCGGCCTCAACACGAACGTGTTGCGGGCCGTCACCACCAAGCTAAAGGAAGTCGAAGCGCAGGGCCGCAAAAGCCAGGCAGTGGCGATTGGCAACAAGGGCTACGGCTTCCTGAACCGCATCGGCGCGCAGGTGGTTTCGCACGCCACGCACCTCGGGGATAAACCCACGCTCGACAAGCTGATTGGCCCCGTCAAGGTGCTGCTCGACGCGTATGCCGAGGGCAAGCTCGCTGCGGTTTACCTGTGCTACACGCGGTTCATCAACACGATCAAGCAGGAGCCGGTGGTGCAGCAGTTGCTGCCGCTGTCGGCCGAGAGCCTGAGCGCCGAAACGGCAAAAGATGGTGCGCAGCACGGCTGGGACTACCTCTACGAGCCCGATGCGCCGAGTGTGATCAATGAGTTGCTGGTGCGGTACACCGAAGCGCTGGTTTACCAGGCGCTGGCCGAGAACATGGCGTCTGAGCACTCGGCGCGTATGGTCGCAATGAAAGCCGCAACCGACAACGCGGGGAACCTGATTGGCGAATTGAAGCTGATCTATAACCGCACGCGCCAGGCGGCGATCACCAAAGAACTGTCTGAGATCGTGGCGGGTGCGGCGGCCGTTTAGGCCCAGCGCGTCACGCTTTGAACATCAAGATTTGAGTAAAAGGAAAAATAATGGCTGACGGCAAAATTGTGCAGTGCATTGGCGCGGTGGTGGACGTCGAGTTCCCCCGCAACGCCATGCCAAAGATCTACGACGCACTGAAGCTTGAAGGCGGCGAGCTCACGCTCGAAGTCCAGCAGCAGCTTGGCGATGGGGTGGTGCGTACGATCGCGCTCGGATCTTCCGATGGGCTGCGACGCGGCCTGACAGTCTCAAACACCGACAAGCCGATCATGGTGCCTGTGGGTCGCGCCACCCTCGGGCGCATCATGGACGTCCTCGGTCGCCCGATCGACGAGCGCGGCCCGGTCTCGCAAGAGCTGACCATGTCGATCCACCGCAAGCCGCCAGCTTATGACGAGCTGAGCCCGTCGCAAGACCTGCTCGAGACCGGCATCAAGGTGATCGACCTGGTGTGCCCGTTTGCCAAGGGCGGCAAGGTCGGCCTGTTCGGCGGCGCCGGCGTGGGCAAGACCGTGAACATGATGGAGCTCATCAACAACATCGCCAAGGCGCACAGCGGCCTGTCGGTGTTTGCCGGCGTCGGCGAGCGCACCCGCGAGGGCAACGACTTCTATCACGAGATGTCCGACTCTGGCGTCGTAAACCAGGAGAAGCTTGAGGACTCAAAGGTCGCGATGGTCTACGGCCAGATGAACGAGCCCCCGGGCAACCGCCTGCGCGTCGCGCTGACCGGCCTCACGATCGCCGAGTCGTTCCGTGACGAAGGCAATGACGTGCTCTTCTTCGTCGACCACATCTACCGCTACACGCTGGCAGGGACCGAAGTGTCTGCGCTGCTGGGTCGCATGCCTTCGGCCGTGGGTTACCAGCCCACCTTGGCAGAAGAGATGGGCCGCTTGCAAGAGCGCATCACCTCCACCAAGGTGGGTTCCATCACATCCATCCAAGCGGTTTACGTGCCTGCCGATGACTTGACCGATCCATCGCCCGCCACCACGTTTGCGCACTTGGACTCCACCGTGGTGCTGTCGCGCGACATCGCCTCGCTTGGCATTTACCCGGCAGTCGACCCGCTCGACTCAACCTCGCGCCAACTCGATCCGAACGTTGTCGGCGAAGACCACTACAACACTGCCCGCGCGGTGCAGGGCACGCTGCAGCGCTACAAGGAGCTGCGCGACATCATCGCGGTGCTGGGTATGGATGAACTCTCGCCCGAAGACAAGCTGGCCGTGGCCCGCGCGCGCAAGATCCAGCGCTTCCTGTCGCAGCCCTTCCACGTGGCCGAGATCTTCACCGGCTCTCCGGGCAAGTACGTGCCACTGAAAGAAACCATACGCGGCTTCAAGATGATCGTGGCCGGCGAGTGCGACAGCTTGCCCGAGCAAGCGTTCTATATGGTCGGAACGATCGACGAGGCCTTCGAGAAAGCCAAGAAGCTCAACTGAGCTCCTGACGCGAAAAGGATCAACAGATGGCAACCCTGCAGGTAGACGTCGTCTCCGCCGAAGAAAGCATCTTCTCCGGCGAGGCCCGGTTCGTGGCGCTGCCGGGTGAAAGCGGCGAGCTCGGCATCTTGCCGCGCCACACGCCGCTGATCACCCGCATCAAACCCGGCGCGGTGCGAATTGTGCGCGCGGACACCGGTGAAGAAGAGTTCGTCTTCGTGGCCGGTGGCATTCTCGAAGTGCAACCCGGCCGTGTGACCGTGCTCGCTGACACCGCGATCCGCGGCCACGATCTTGATGAAGCCAAAGCAAGCGAAGCCAAGCGGCTGGCTGCAGACGCGATGAAAAACGCAAAGAGCGACATCGACTTCGCGAAAGCGCAAGGCGAGTTCGCCGCGATGGCAGCGCAGATCGCGGCGATCCGCAAGTTCCGCGGCAAGTAGACAGGGCAGCGATTCACGCTGCCGCGCCCCGCAAGACCCGCCCGGCAGTGATGCTCGGCGGGTTTTTTTGTGCGCGGCGATTGAGTGGCGACGAGGCTCGCCTGCCGTCAGACGCCGCCCGCCCGGGCGCCCAAGGCCCACGCTATCAGCGTGAAGCTGATGAACGCGAACCCCGTCGATGCCATGATGATGCGCGCCACGCGTCCGTTGTCAGCCCCGAAGCGTTCGGCCAGCAGTGAAACACCGCTGGCACTTGGGAGGGCAGCCGCCAGCACCAACACCATCAATCCGAAAACCGGCACGTCCATGCCGGCGGCACGAACCGCCAGTCCCATGCAGCCCACCAGCAGCGGGTGCACGAGGAGCTTGATCAGAGCAACCGGCACGTAACTGCCGAGCGGTGGACGTGTGTGCACGTGCTGGCTGGAGCGCCACAGCACAGCGCCGATCGTGAAGAGTGCGACCGGTGTGGCCGACTCGCCCAGCATCTTCACGAACTGCAGCACCGGCGCCGGCAGAGCAAGTCCGCTTGCGCCGAACACGGCGCCTAGGAAGATCGCCCAAGGCTGCGGGTTCGCTGCCGTGCCGCGCAACGAACGCATCACCGATGCAAACACCGAGCTTTCAACATCGACACCAGCGCGACGCGTGGGGGATTGTGCAAGCGTCAGGCACAAGGTGCTCGTCAGGAACAGGTCGACCAGCAGGGTGCCTATCACCGGGCCCGCGGCGGCGTCGCCAAGCAGGCCGGTGAGCAGCGGCACGCCCATGAAGCCGCTGTTCGGAAACGCTGCAACTAGGCCACCGAACGCAGCGTCTTTAAGGTTCACGCCGGGGCCGCCTTCGCGCCGGCACAACGTCAGCGACACGGTCAGTGCCACGATCAGCAGGGCACACGATGCATAGATGCCGATCAGCACCGGGTCAATCAGCTTCGCGAACGGCAGGCTCGCGCCGAGGCGAAACAGCAGGCAGGGCAGCGCGAAGTACAGCACGAAGGCGTTCAGCCCAGGGATCGACAACTCCGGTAGCACGCGCTGCCTACCGGCCAGGTAGCCCAGCAGCACCAGCGCAAAGAACGGGATCGTGACCATGAGGATTGCTTGCATCGCGCCCGGAGTATCGCAAGCCGAAGCGGCGGGTGGTCGCGCGTGTTGACGCAAGAGTCGGTCGAACATTGCCAGCCGCCTGCTGGCCTCGGCGTGGACAAATGAGATCACGTCGAACGCCGCGCCGCGAACATGCGCGTTCGGGACGAGCAGGTGCGTTGCAATCGTCCGCAAGCATTCCACCGGGAAAGGTCAAATGCCGGTCCCGCTATGATCCGACGCCCTGTTGCGCTGCCGCGCCTTGTTGGTCTCGTGTCCTCGCCCCCGCCTTCTCTCAACCCCGCCCAGCTCGAAGCAGTGCACCACCTAGGCGGGCCGTGCCTGGTGCTGGCTGGGGCCGGGTCGGGCAAGACGCGCGTCATCACACACAAGATCGCGCGGCTGCTGCAGGCGGGCTATGCGCCGGGACAAATTGCTGCGATCACGTTCACCAACAAGGCGGCGCAGGAAATGCGCGAGCGCGCGAAAGAACTCGTCGGTCCGCGCGCCGCCAAGCACCTGGTCGTCAGCACCTTTCACTCGCTGGGCGTGCGCATTTTGCGTGCCGACGGCAGCCGCCTCGGCCTGAAAGCGCAGTTCAGCATTCTCGACAGCGACGATGTGCTGGCCATCCTGAAAGACGCCGGCGCCAGCACCGACAACGCATTGGCGCGCCGCTGGCAATGGGCGATCAGCCTTTGGAAGAACCAGGGCATCAACAGTGAGCAGGCTCAAACTGCTGCGAGCAACGCCGACGAGCAAGTGGCCGCGCGCGTGATGCAGCGCTACGAAGAGCGCTTGGCTGCGTTCCAGGCGGTTGACTTCGACGACCTGATCGGTCTTCCCCACAAGCTCTTGCTGCGTGATGAAGAAGTGCGCAACAAGTGGCAAGACACACTGCGCTATGTGCTCGTCGACGAGTACCAAGACACCAACACGATCCAATACGAGATGCTGAAGGCGCTGGTTGGTGAGCGCGCGCTGTTCACCGCAGTGGGCGACGACGACCAAAGCATCTACGGCTGGCGTGGTGCGACCATCGACAACCTGAAGCGATTGCCGCAGGAGTACCCGACGCTCAAGGTCATCGCGTTGGAGCAAAACTACCGCTCCACCGGCAACATTCTGCGTGCCGCGAACATGGTGATCGGCCACAACCCGAAGCTGTTCGAGAAGAAGCTGTGGAGTGCCTTCGGCGACGGCGACCCGGTGCGCCTGATTGAGAGTGATAACGAAGAACACGAAGCTGAGCGCGCGGTCGCGCGCATCCAGGCGCTGCGCGGTGGCGGCACGGCGGGGGCGTCGGTGTCGGGCGGCGCCGAGGTCGAATTGAAGGACTTCGCCGTGCTCTATCGCGCCAACCACCAGGCGCGCGTCTTTGAGAAGGCGCTCCGCAAAGCGAGCATTCCGTACAAGGTGTCGGGTGGCCAGAGTTTCTTTGATCGCGCCGAAATCAAAGACCTCTGCGCCTGGCTCCGCCTGCTCGTCAACAACGACGACGACCCGGCCTTCCTGCGTGCCGTCAACACGCCCAAGCGTGGCATTGGCCACCAGACGCTGACGAGCCTGGCGCAGTTTTCAGCGCGCTGGAAGTCGAGCCTGTTCGACGCGCTGTTCGCCGAGAGTCTGGGCAGCGTGCTCAGCGCCCGTGCCCTGGGTTCGCTGCACGAGTTTGGTCGCTATGTGAACGATCTGGAACACCGAGCCCGCCACACCAGCGGCTCCGAAGACGCGAAGCTGCTGCTGCTTGGCTGGCTGAAAGATATCGACTACGAAAAGCACCTCTACGACAACGAAGAGAGCGAAAAGCTCTCGGCCGCACGCTGGAGCAACGTGCTCGACTTCATTGACTGGATCGCCAAGCGCTGCGGAGGCGAGATCGAAAACGACGGTGGCGCGGCGTTCGAGACTGAAAAGAAGAGCGTGCTCGATGTGGCGCAGACCATCTCCATCATCATCAGCCTGGCCGAGCGCGGGGATGACCAGAACGTGGTCACGCTCAGCACGCTGCACGCCGCCAAGGGGCTGGAATGGCCGCACGTGATGTTGGTCGGCGTGAACGAAGGGCTGCTGCCGTTTCGCAGCGAAGATGACGACATGACTCCGCAGCGCCTGGAAGAAGAGCGACGCCTGATGTACGTGGGCATCACCCGCGCTCGCACGACGCTGGCGGTCAGTGCGCTCAAGCGCCGCAAGCGCGGGCGTGATTTTGTAATGGCGATGCCGAGCCGCTTCATTGGTGAGATGAAGCTGCACGAAGCAGTGGCCAAGGAGGACCCGCGCGAAAAACTCAAGGCGCTGCGCGAAGCCGCGGCACTGCGCGCGCAGCGCGCCAAGGCCGAGGCTGCGCCGCCGGGTTGACGTTGTAGTGCAGCGGTGCGCGCTGCGTGGAACATAACCTGCGACTTTGACCGCCGGGTGTCTTCGCAAATTGTCGCGATGCCACGGTGCCAAAGGCGCGGTTTTAGGTGCCGGACACTGCTCAACAATGCACTTGGGGATGGCGCGGGCGCGGAATCGGAGTAATTTGCGGGCCCGGGTCGCTGTCAGACCTTCCAAAAGCGAGTGGCGGAAAATGGAGACTCTGTTATGAATTTGGCTCGTCAGCCCGGCCCGGGGAATTCGGCCGCAGTCGGTGCCGAGCCCACGCAGCGCGTCGGCGCGGTCTTGGAGCCGACCCCCGGTGCACGGCACTCGCCGCTGCCTGCGCTTGAAACGCGGGCGACGCACCTCGTGCCCTGCCGTCATTGCAGCGCCCTCAACGGGCGCTCTGCGCTGGTCTGCTGGGCTTGTGAGGCCGACCTTCTGGTGATCGGCCCGTTCGCCTCTGCGGAGCTGCCTCACCCACCGGACGCCGCGCCTGTGGCCGCGCCACTCGCCGTGCCGTTCGCGCCGGATCGGGCCGTGGCCGAACATGCGGGCGCCGCCAATGGTCAGCGTGGCCTGCGCCTCGTGTCGCGCGGCGACGTTCCGACTTTGGTTCTGCAGGTCCCGGCCTTGTCGGCCCCCGGCCCTTTCGGTGAACTGCCTGTGCTCACCACGCTGGTGGAAAAGCCGCTGCCAGTGACAGCACCGATGCCGGTTGAGCCTCGGGCCCAGTCCCCTTACCCGAGGCTGCTGATCGCGCTGCTGATCACCGTCGCGGCACTCCTGTCAATCACTGCGGGACTGCAATGGTGGAGTGTGCCGGCCGCGCCGCCACGGCCGGTGGTCGGCAGCGCCGCGCCTGTTGCCGTGGACGCCGACCTTCCGCTTGTAGACCTCGGGCAAGCTGGCGCGCTGACTGACCGCCGCCTTTCGTTTCCGCCCCAAGAAGTGGCCCCGACCGATGCGGTCACCGACCAGCCGGCGCGCGTGCCAGCGCGAGCCAAACCGGGTGCGCCGGCCCGATTCGGCCGCAAGGCGCCTGAAACCCTCCCGACGGTGGCTCAGGCGGTCGAGGTGTTGGTGCCGTCTACTCCTCCGGCTGGGCAGCGCAAAGCGGCGCCGTCCACCTGCACCTCGAACATGGCCGCGCTGGGTTTTTGCACGTTGGAGCCCGCTTCTGCGGAGGAGTGAACCTGTTGGCAGGTTGCAGGTTTTGCAGCGCAAATAAAGTCGGTGGGTTTCGGTTCAGAGAAACGCCAGCCTGCGTGTCGCACCGAAGTTGGCGAGGTTCGGCAGCACCGCGTCGAGTTGCGACTCGCTGGCGCCGAACCACCCCAGCAAGGTGGCCGCGTACTGGTCGACCGAGGTGGTCGGAATCCAGCGGCCCTGCAGTTCCCAGCTGTCTACGCCCACGTCGTCGGCGCCGCCCAGCGCCAGCTCGGGGTAGTTGCCGTAAGTCAGGCCACCCTTCACCGCGCCTCCCATCACAAGGTGCTGGTTGCCCCAGGCGTGATCGGTGCCGATGCTGTTGTTGGTCGCGAAAGTGCGGCCGAAATCGCTCTGCGTGAAGGTGGTGACCGCGTCGCTCAGGCCAAGATTCTTCAGCGCCGTGTAGAACGCCCCCAGCGCGTCCCCCAAGTCTTTGAGCAAGCGCGCATGTTCGCCTTCGGCCGGGCTGCCGGTGATGGCCTGGTTGCCGTGTGTGTCGAAGCCGCCCATCGACGCGAAAAACAACTGCTTGTTTCCCTGCACCGTGGCGTTGTTCGCGGCCAACTTGGCGATCTGGTAAAGCTGGTTGCCCAGCGACGAAGTGATCTTGCCGGCCACGGTGATGGGCGCAAAGGCTGCGTCGATCACGGCCGAGGCGCCGGCGCCGCCCGGTGTCACCTTGACGCTGGCGGCGAGCCGCTCCGACACCGTGAACGCGTTGCGCTGGGCCTGGGTGTAGGCGTCACCCAGGGTCACGTCTTGCGCCTGGGCGTACAGCGCGTCTATGGCCGCCTTGCGCGCCGCGTTGGGCTCCCAGGCGAGGTCGGCCGGCTGCAGCCCATAGGCGCCGAAGGTCGAGCCCGGGCCAGGCAGCACCAGCGGTGTCTGCAGGCTTGATAAACCGAACCGTGCCGAACCCGCGACCGAAATCACCGGGTTCACCGTCGCCAGCGCCTCCGCCGCACGCCCGCCCCAGCCGGTGCGGGTGAGCGAATTGGTGCTGCCTGTTTCCCACAGTGTCTGCTGATCGGAGTGCGAAAACAGGCTGTCGGGCACGGTCAACGAGTTGGCGACGGCGGCGCGGTACTGCGCTTTCGTGAGTGGCTGGTGCAGCGGACCCACGTTGAAGACTGGGGCCAGCTTGCCGTCGGCCCACACCGGCGCGAGCCCGACGAGCGACGGGTGCAGCCCATAGTTCACCCCACCCAGCGATACGAGGCTGGCCTTTGGGATTGCCAGCCCGCCGCGCACGCCGGCGTACTGGTTGTAGCGCGCCGTGTCGGTCGGCACGACGGTGTTCAGCCCATCGTTGCCGCCATAGAGAAACACGCAGACCATGGCCTTGTAGTCGGCAGCGCGCGCGCTGCGCGGCAGCAGCATCAAATTGCCCACAGTGCCCATGCCAAGCGCACCGGCCAGCGTGGCGCCGCTGCGCTGCAGCCAGCGCCGGCGGGTGCAGGCAAGTACGTTCTCGTTCTGATTCATCGTTGGCCCTTTCAACGAAGCACTTGGTAGTTTGGCGAAGCGAATACGAGGTACGCCACGGTCTTCACGCGGTTGACCTGCCAGTTCGCAGCGTCGCGGCTCGATGTCCACCACGAGACCGCGTTGATCACCTCGGTGCGCGGGCCGTTCGGAAGGGTCTGCCCGATCGCCAACATCGACAGGCGGTCGACAAGCTTGGTGGCATCAGCTGCGTCGGTCAAGAACGCGCTCAAATCGACGCTGGTGCCGAGTGCGTTCGGCACCTTGGCGTCGGGCGTGCTGCCGCCCCAGTCGATCAGGTAGGTCAGGTAGTTCAGCCGCTCTAGCGCCGCGTTACCGCTGTGGATGCCGAAGGTCGGGCCGACCAGCTTGGAGCCAGGCACAGGGTAGTCGGGTGGGTAGTAGTTGAAGACCGAGGGCGGGCGGAACACGTGCTGGCGCAGGCTGTCGCCCCACCACCAGGCGAGCGCATCACCGTCGGTCTTGCCGTTCAGCGCGCGCAGCACGCCGGCGAACATGTGCGCTGGCTCGCGCAGCTTGCCGGCGGTGCTTGTCACGCTGTCGCCACGCGCTTCGGCGTCGAGCAAGACGGCCGCCACCGTCGCGGCGAGGTCGCCCTTCTGGCTGCTGCCGAAGCTGCCGTATGTGCCGCTCGTGAACGCCGCTGCCACGCGCGCCACATACCCCGGCGAAGGGTTGCTGCTGACGAGGTGCTGGATCAACTGCTTGCCGATGAACGGCGCCATGTTCGGGTGCGCCATCAGGCTGTCGAGTACGGCTTCGAGCGCGGCCGGCGCCTTGGTGCCGGCGGCCACCGTCACGCCGGCCAGCAGCGCGCGAGCGCTCGTGTCGTGAAACGCGTCGACCGCGACCATGTCGCCGTCGTAGTAGCGGCAGTTCAGCCCCTTCGGCCAGCATCCGTAAGAGGTGGCGCCACCCGCGGGGTAGGTCCAGCCGGTCATCGCGTAGGCATACGAGCGCACGACCTCGTTGCCGTACGTGGCGCTGCAGGTGTTGCCCTTGAGGCTGCCGTCGCTGTTGAGCTCGCAGGTGCCGAGCGAAAACAACTGCAGCAGTTCGCGCGCGAAGTTCTCGTTCGGTGCAGCCTTGTCGTTGTTGGCGTTGTTCAAAAAGTCGCCCATCAACGGCGAAAGCGCCACCTTCTTCAAGACCTGGCGGTAGTTGCCGAAGGCGTTGTCGAGCAGATTGTTGTAGTACTGCCGGAAGCCGTAGGTGCCATCGACTTCGAGGTTGTTGATGACAACAATCTGCTGCAGCGCAAACGCCACGCGCTGGCGCAGCTGGTCAGGTTGCGCAACGGCGTTGCGATAAAAGTCCCACACCAGCGGCTGAGTGGACGACCAGTCGCGCCAGCAGTTGCTGTCTTTGCCATCGCAAAAATTGCCGCTACCGGTGTACTGATGCACGGCGCCGCCCTGGCCGCTGGTGTAGCTCGAGGTTTTCAACGCCATCTGCGCCGTGACCCAGGCGGTGACGCCCTGGGCCTTGATGGTCGTGACCAACGCCTCGGTCGGGCCAAAGCTGCCCTGGTCCGCCAGACGCACGGCGTCTCGGGTGGTGGTGGTGGGTGCTGGTGCTGGTGCTGGTGCTGGTGCTGGTGCCGCGAGTTGGTCGCTGCTCGTACCGCCGCCGCATGCGCTCACCGCGCTTAAAACGAAGGCGAGCATGAGGGTGCGGCGTCCCGGTTCAATACTCATCGCCACGCTTGACCTGCCCTTCCTGCCGCGACTGCAATGTCGACACAAGTTGGTTCAGGGTTGCAATCACTGCGCCCTGGTTCAGGGTCGAACAACGAACCCCCCGAGACTGAGCCAACCGTCGAGGTTTTGGTCCTGAGCGCTGTTGGCAAAGCGCAGGGGCCGACCGCTGGCCATGGGGTTGGGCACACCCATGAGCAGGGTGTACGAGCCGGCTGCCAGGCCATGCCCCGCAACGTCAAAACTCCAAGTTGTTGGTGCGCTTGGCAGAGCGGTTCTCAGGTCCCAAGTCATCGACCAGGTTCGTAAGTTCCCCTGGCCGTCGAGAACGCCCAGCTTTACGGGCCACGGGTAGTAGAACGGCGCCACACCTCGGTTCTCAACCGTCAGCGTACCGCGCAGCGCGCCGCTGGTCTGTACCGGGTCCAGCGTAAGGGAGGGTATGTGAAGCGTGTAGCCCAACGACCGAGCCGCCTCGATGGCGCGGGCGCGCTTGTCGGCAGTGAGCGCGCTCGTGAATATGCCGTGGTACAGCATCCACGAAGCGTGAGTGTTCGTCACTGCGAGCCCAAATTCTTGTCCCGCCGGCGCGCAGGTCGGGATGTCCAAAAGGCACCCTTGCACGTCAGGAAATATCTCGCCGCCGATGGGGCGCGTGCGCCAAAGCTCCCCCAGCCCGGCGGCCTTCAACTTGGGCCAGAAATGCCACGAGGTCGGGCCGTTGGTGTCGTACGCGAAGGAGCCGTCGTCGAAGCCCAAACGAGGCCGGTCCAAGTTGATGTTGGGCTTTGGTTCACGGGCCATCAGCAAAGTTCTAGGGAAGGCGCGCGCATACGTGTCGGCCACCTGGTTCTGGAATGCGTCTGACGGCATCCAGCTGTACGGATAGGTGTGCCATTCACCCCAGAACCCCAGGAGGCCCATGGTGATGGAGGCGACGCGGGGATCGCCGTCGTAGCGCGCGCCGAGCGCTGCAATGTAGTTCAGCAGGGCTCGCTGCATGTCCGGGTGGTTGTAGTCCGCAGCGGAGTCGGATCCACTGATCTGCCGGGGGATCTGGGAGAGAAAAGTTGGTACACCGGTAGGCTGACCGGGGTAGTCAAGATACGCGGAGAACCTGGCTTGGTGACCTCGGCCGGCAATTTCGGTCAGACGCTTGTCCAGCGGCTCCCAGTTGAAGGTGTTGTAGTCCGTTTGCACCTCCGACAAGCGCATGTGGAACCACTCCTGGCTGTGCGGGAACGTATACGTGCCCTGGTAGGGGAAGAAGCCTTTTAGAGGATTGTCGGCCGGCGCGGCGGCGTAAACCATCGTAAAGGTCTGAGCCGCTGGTGCCGGTGCCGGTGCCGGTGCCGGTGCCGGTGCCGGTGCTGGTGCTGGTGCTGGTGCTGGTGCTGGTGCTGGAGCTGGAGCTGGAGCTGGAGCTGGAGCTGGAGCTGGAGCTGGAGCTGGAGCGGATGCCGTGGGTTGGTCGCTGCTCGTACCGCCGCCACCACCGCACGCGCTCACCGTGCTTACGGCGATAGCGAGCATGAGGGTGCGGCTTCCTTGTTCAATGCTTAGCGCCATGTTTGGCATGCCTTTCCTGCAGCGACTGCAATGTCAACCAAAGTTGATTCGGGGCCAGAAGCCCCGAGCCCGGGCTCAAGGTCGAATGGTGAACACCCCCAGGCTGAGCCAGCCGGCGAGGTTTTGGTCCTGCGCGCTGTTGGCAAAGCGCAGGGGCCGACCGTTGGCCATGGGATTGGGCACACCCATGAGCAGGGTGTACGAGCCGGCCGCCAGGCCATGCCCCGCAACATCAAAGCTCCAAGTTGTTGTTGCGTTGGAAAGCGCTGTCCTCAGGTCCCAAGTCATCGGCCAGGTGCGCAATTTTCCTTGCCCGTCGAGCACGCCTAGGAGCACCGGCCACGGGTAAAAGAACGACGCCACGCCGCGGTTCTCCACGGTCACCGTGCCGCGCAGCGCGCTGCTCACCTGTGCCGGCTCCAGCGTGGCAGTGGGTACGTAAAGGGTGTAGCCCATCGAGCGGGCGCCCGCCATCGCGCGAGCCTGCTGCGCGGGACTGAGCGCTCCCGTGAAGGTGCCCTGGTTCAGCATCCAAGAGGCGTGCGTCGTGGTCACTGAGAGATCGAAGCTCTGGCCGGCGGGTGTGCAGGTGGGGTCATTCCAAATGCAGCCCTGCACCTCTGGGCGCACCTCACCACCGATGGGACGAGTGCGCCAAATTTGCCCGAGCCCAGCGGCTTGCAACGATGGCCAGAAGTACCACGAGGTCGAGCCAATGGTCGTGTAGGCGAACGAGTCGTCGTGGAAGCCCAGACGGGGTCGGTCCATGTTGACACCAGACTGAGGCGACCGTGCCAGGATGATCGTTCGGGGAAAGGCCCGCTCAAAAGCATCTAACACCTGGGTCTTGAAAGCGGCTGGCGGCATCCAGTTGTAGGGGTAGGTATGCCATTCGCCCCAGAACCCGAGAAGACCCGCGGTGATGAAGCCCACGCGCGGATCCCCGTCGTAGCGCGCGCCGAATGCCGCGATGAAGTTCAGCAGCGCCCGCTGCAGGTCCGGGTTGT
The DNA here is from genome assembly GCA_038227445.1 of Burkholderiales bacterium. GTDB lineage: Bacteria > Pseudomonadota > Gammaproteobacteria > Burkholderiales > Burkholderiaceae_C > LMDS01. The sequence goes on from JBBRPV010000003.1 coordinate 59,672, forward strand.
TGTAGTCCGGACTGAAGCTGGGGCCACTGCCGGAGTAGGACTGTTTGGGCACGTGAGCAAGAAAGCTCGGCACACCGTAAGCGGAGCCGGGATAGTCGAGATAAACGCGAAACACGGCTTGGTGCCCGCGGGCGGCGATCTCGTTCAGGCGGCGGTCCATCTCGGTCCACGAGAAGGTGCTGTAGTCCGTTTGCAGCGCCGACCAGGGGATGTAGAACCACTCCATGCTGTGCGGGAACGTCTTATACGAGCCCGCATAGGGCATGAAACCTTTTAAAGGATTGTCGGCCGGCGCAGCAGCGTAAGCCATCGAAAAGGTCTGAGCTGCCGCCGACGGCGCTGGAGCTGGAGCTGGAGCTGGAGCTGGAGCTGGAGCTGGAGCTGGAGCTGGAGCTGGAGCTGGAGCTGGAGCTGGAGCTGGAGCTGGTGCTGGAGCTGGAGCTGGTGCTGGAGCTGGAGCTGGAGCTGGTGCTGGTGCTGGAGCTGGAGCTGGTGCTGGTGCTGGTGCTGGAGCTGGTGTCAAGGTGACATAGCAGGCCTTGAGCACGCCGCGTAAGGGGTCACCAAAGACGGCGTTGTTGCAATCGACGCCGCCTGTGAAGGCGCGGGGCGATGTCCAGCTGTTGAGCGCGCCGTAGACAACCAAACCCGCTCCGGTGAAGTCGCAACGTTGACGTTCAGTCGCGCACAGCTTGTAGCTTGGGGGCGGGTTGGGAGCTGGAGCTGGAGCTGGAGCTGGAGCTGGAGCAGGAGCAGGAGCAGGAGCAGGAGCAGGAGCAGGAGCTGGAGCTGGAGCTGGAGCTGGAGCTGGTGCTGGTGCTGGTGCTGGTGCTGGTGCTGGTGCTGGTGCTGGTGCAGGAGCAGGAGCAGGAGCAGGAGCAGGAGCTGAGCTCAGCGTCAGCGTCAAAGAGGCCTTCGGGCCTGCCACGCCAGAGCTCGAATACGGCGTCGCGTCGATAACGTACACACCGTCCACCGGAGCCCACTTGTTGTAAACGCCATTCAAATCACCTTTGTAGGCAAACGGAACGACGTATTCAGTGTGGGTGGTCGAGGCGTCTTTGAAGGTGACCTTGCTTGTGCGATCTGTGTTGGCCCGCAGGTTGATGTGAGACGGGCGGGTGGTGAGCGTGCCGCTTGAAGTAAACGTTGCGATGTCGGCACCGGTGTCGGCGTTGACCACCGTGAAGCTCACAACCGTCTGCGCCGACGCGGCAGTGGCGCAACTGAGTAGGCCAGCTAAGACCAGCTTGTTCTTCGAAAATTTGATCTTAGACATTGTTATCTCCGTGCGCGGATCAAACACCGCGGTGTTGTTGATGGAAATGAAAGATGCAGGTCTGGCGGGAAACCGCTTTAATTAATGTATACCTTAATGCATTGATTGCAGTCTGTCTAGGCGGCCATAGGCAACAGGCCTGTTGGTTCTGTAAGAAGTTGCTGCCCACCGCTCTTGCCCGTGAACTATTCCGCTTTTTTAGATTTTTTAGATTTTTTGGTTCTACCGCTCGGGCATGAAGGACGGCCACTCGGGCTTCAATCGGGAGTTCACAAATCCGACTCGCCTGGTCCGCCGCTTCAAACGGCACGCTTGCCGTTACAAATGTTCGTCCGCCGTCCGCCCGCTTGCTCGGGCTTTGTGTCGCGAGCACATGGTGGCGATTGACGCCGTGGAACGGGGTAGCCGCGTAGCCTTCGCCGTTTTCGTGGCTGCGCGCGGACTGGCCTGCCAGGGCATGTTGCGCGGCCGACCACCCGACGTAATGCGCGCCGCTGTGCCGGTTCGGCGCACACCTGCACCGGAGCGATCTCAGCCGCGCGCGGTAGCAGTCTTACCCGTTACGGCACGCCAGAGCCGCGGCGCTGATACGCCGTCGAAACGCGCGGCCAGCACGCCGGCTTGAGCGTGCAGCGCAACACAAAGACCAGCAGCCCCTCGGCGAGGCCTTGAAGCGCGAGACTTATTCATTGGGAGATGACTCCTCCGCCCAGGCACACCTCGCCGTCGTACAGCACCGCCGACTGCCCGGGCGTGACGGCCCATTGCGGCTGCGCGAAATCGAGACGGAAGCGCATTGGCGCTTCGGCTTCGAAGCGGCACGCGGCATCGGCCTGGCGATAGCGCGACTTCGCGCTCAAGTGCGCGTTCTCGGGCGTCCGACCCGCGACCCAGCTCGCACCATCGGCAATGAGTGTGCTCGACTGCAGCCACGGGTGCCCGTGGCCCTGCACCGCAAACAGTGTGTTAGTCACCATGTCTTTGCGTGCAACGAACCAGGGGGCGTGTTCGTTGCCGCCGCGCGCCACACCGCGTTCTTTCAGCCCGCCGATGCCGATGCCTTTGCGCTGACCCAGCGTGTAGAAGCTCAGGCCTACGTGCTCGCCTATCGTGCGGCCGTGCTCGTCTTTGATCGGCCCCGGCGTGTTGGCGAGGTAACGATTCAGGAACTCTCGGAAAGGCCGCTCGCCAATAAAGCAGATGCCGGTCGAGTCTTTCTTCTTCGCATTCGGCAGGCCAGCTTCTTCGGCGATGCGCCGCACCTCTGTCTTGGGCAGTTCGCCGACAGGGAACAGCGTCTTGGCCAGTTGGGTTTGCGTCAGGCGGTGCAAAAAGTAACTCTGATCTTTCAGCGGGTCGAGCCCCTTCAGCAGTTCAAATTGCCCTTCGCGTTCGCGTACGCGTGCGTAGTGCCCTGTCGCGATCTTGCCCGCTCCCAAACGCAGCGCGTGGTCAAGAAAGGCTTTGAACTTGATTTCGGCGTTGCACAGCACGTCGGGGTTGGGCGTGCGGCCGGCCTGGTATTCGCGCAGGAATTCGGCGAACACGCGGTCTTTGTAGTCTGCTGCAAAGTTCACGTGTTCGATCTCTATGCCGATCACGTCGGCGACGGCGGCTGCGTCGATGAAATCGACGTTTGACGAACAGTAGTCGCTGTCGTCGTCGTCTTCCCAATTTTTCATGAAGATGCCCACGACCTCGTGCCCCTGCTGCTTGAGCAGGTGGGCCGTGACGGCCGAATCGACGCCGCCCGACAGGCCGACGACGACACGCTGGGGTTTCATGCCCCAAATTTTAAGTGCGGCGCGCCCACCGCTCGGCTGACTGATAAGGCCGGTGAGGGCAAGGTGTCGCCTCCGTGAGGTGTGCACGCGTGGCCTGCGCGCCAACATGGCGGCGCGGCTCGAACGTGCGGGCTTGATCGTGTCCCAGTGCTCGGGTTGCCGGCGGGGCGAATCAGCGCTTGATCTCCGGCGCGTAGACCGTGGCGTGGGTCGAGATCGTGCCGAGCGGGTAGCGCCGCCCAGCGAGATAGTCTTCGATGCAGCCAAGCACATGCGGGCTGCGGTGGCGCGCGCGGCTTTCGCGAAGCTGGTGCAGCGTCATCCAAAGCGTGCGCACGATGCCCTCGTCAAGCGGCAGGCTCAGGTCGGGTTCGCCCACGCTGCCACAGAATGCGAAGCGAAGGAAGGTGACGTCGTCGCCCGTGGCCGGTCGCTGGAATCGCGACAGGTACACGCCCACCAGATGCTCGGGGGTGAAGACGCATCCGGTTTCTTCGAGCACCTCGCGCACGACGCCCTGCTGAAGTGATTCTTCGGGGTCGAGGTGGCCGGCTGGGTTGTTGAGTTTCAAACCTTCAGGCGTGTTCTCTTCGACGAGCAGGAACAGACTCGTCTCGCCTTCGCGACGCTCGATGATCGCGGCGACAGTGACGCTCGGTGTCCAGCGGTCGGCCATGCCGGCGATGGTAAGGCGCGGTCGTAACCTATGGGCCGTGTTCCGGCGCTCTTGGCAGTCGCACCGCGGTGGCTCGCCGTTAACGTACGGCAGAATGAGCCGCTTCCGAAGTTCCAACATAAAAAGCCTGAGGAGGCATCCATGCTGATAGGGGTACCGCTTGAAACAGCGGCCGGTGAAACGCGCGTGTCCGTCACGCCCGAAACGGCCAAGAAGCTGAAGGCTCAGGGACACACGCTCCGAGTGCAATCGGGGGCCGGCTTGGCCGCCAGCGTGACCGACGCAGCGTATGAAACCGCCGGCGCTGAAATAACCGACGCTGCCGGCGCTCTGGGTTGCGATCTCGTGCTGAAGGTGCGCGCGCCGCTTCACAGCGAACTGTCGCTGATGAAGACCGGCGCCAATCTGGTCGGCATGCTGAACCCGTTCGACACCGATGGTCTGCACCGCCTGGCCGGAGCCGGCGTCACGAGCTTCGCGCTCGAAGCGGCGCCGCGCACCACGCGCGCGCAAAGCATGGACGTGCTGTCTTCACAAGCCAACATCGCTGGCTACAAGGCCGTGATGATCGCGGCCGACAAATACCAGCGCTTCTTCCCGATGCTCATGACCGCCGCTGGCACGGTGAAGGCCGCGCGTGTCGTGATCCTTGGCGTCGGCGTCGCTGGCCTGCAGGCCATCGCCACCGCCAAGCGGCTCGGCGCGGTGATCGAAGCGAGCGACGTGCGTCCCTCGGTGAAAGAGCAGGTCGAGTCGCTCGGCGCCAAGTTCATCGAAGTCTCGTACGACACGCCGGAAGAAAAGGAAGCGGCCGAAGGTGTCGGCGGCTACGCCAAGCCGATGCCACCAAGCTGGCTGGCGCGGCAGGGCGTCGAAGTTGCGAAGCGCGTGGCTGCGGCCGACATCGTGATCTCAACCGCGCTGATCCCGGGCCGCGCAGCGCCCGTGCTCGTGACCGAAGCGATGGTCAAGTCAATGAAGCCCGGCTCGGTGATCGTCGACATCGCCGCTGGCAAGGGCGCGAACGGCGTCGGCGGCAATTGCCCGCTGAGCGAGGCCGACAAGACGGTCGTGAGGCACGGCGTCACCATCGTCGGCGAGACCAACCTCGCCGCGCTGGTGGCTGCCGACTCGAGCGCGCTCTACGCGCGCAACGTGCTCGACTTCCTGAAGCTCGTGATCACAAAAGAGGGCACGTTTAACGTGCCGATGGACGACGACATCGTGGCGGCCTGCCTGATGACGCAAGCCGGCGAAGTTAAGAGGAAATAAGCACCATGGAACTCGTCTCCCCCACCCTTACAAATCTGATCATCTTCGTGCTGGCGATCTACGTCGGCTACCACGTGGTCTGGACCGTGACACCTGCGCTGCACACCCCGCTGATGGCGGTGACCAACGCGCTCTCGGCGGTCGTGATCGTCGGCGCGATGCTCGCGGCGGCACTCACCGAAACCAACCTCGGCAAAACCATGGGCGTGCTCGCTGTGGCGCTTGCCGCGGTCAACATCTTCGGAGGCTTTCTCGTCACGCGGCGAATGCTTGAGATGTTCAAGAAGAAGGAAAAGAAGGCTCCGGCAACCGAGGTGAAGAAATGAGTCTGAACCTTGTCACGCTGTTGTATTTGATCGCCAGCGTCTGCTTCATTCAGGCGCTCAAGGGGCTGTCGCACCCGACCACTTCAATTCGCGGCAACGTTTTCGGCATGACCGGAATGGCGATAGCAGCGGTCACGACCGGGGCGCTGATCGTCAAGCTTGCAGGCACGGCCAGCGGCCTGTCTTGGGTGTTGCTTGGGCTCGTGGCTGGCGGCGGCTACGGCGCCTACCGCGCCAAGACGGTTGAGATGACCAAGATGCCGGAGCTGGTGGCGTTCTTCCACAGCATGATCGGCCTGGCCGCGGTGTTCATCGCCGTGGCTGCAGTGGCCGAACCGCACGCGTTCGCGATCGTCGCAAAGGGCGAGCCCATTCCGGGCGGCAACCGGCTCGAGCTGGCGCTGGGTGCGGCCATCGGCGCCATCACCTTCAGCGGCTCGGTGATCGCGTTCGGCAAGCTTTCGGGCACCTACAAATTTCGCCTGTTCCAAGGCGCGCCGGTGCAGTTCAAGGGCCAGCACATCCTGAACCTGGTGCTCGGGCTCGCGCTGCTGTATTTCACGTATGGCTTCGTCGACAGCCAGAGCTGGTCCGATTTTTACGCCTTGCTTGCGTTGGCCTTTGTGTTGGGCGTGCTGATCATCATCCCAATTGGCGGCGCCGACATGCCGGTGGTGGTGTCAATGCTCAACAGCTATTCCGGCTGGGCCGCGGCAGGCATCGGTTTCAGCCTGAACAACGCCATGCTGATCATCGCCGGTTCGCTGGTGGGCTCATCGGGTGCGATCCTCTCCTACATCATGTGCAAGGCGATGAACAGATCGTTCTTCAACGTGATCCTCGGCGGCTTCGGTGGCGAGGCGACCACGGCGGGCGGCGCGAAAGCCGAGGCGCGCCCGGTCAAGAGCGGCAGTGCCGACGACGCTGCCTTCGTGCTCGGCAACGCCGAGACCGTGGTCATCGTGCCGGGTTACGGCCTGGCGGTGGCACGCGCACAGCACGCGGTGAAGGAACTTGCCGCCAAGCTCACCGCAAAAGGCATCACCGTCAAGTACGCAATCCACCCCGTGGCGGGCCGCATGCCGGGCCACATGAACGTACTGCTGGCCGAAGCCGAAGTGCCCTACGACCAGGTCTATGAGATGGAAGACATCAACGGCGAATTCGGCCAGGCCGACGTGGCCATCGTTCTCGGCGCCAACGACGTGGTGAACCCGGCCGCGATGATCAAGGGCAGCGCAATCTATGGCATGCCGATCCTTGAGGCCTACAAAGCCAAGACCATCATCGTCAACAAGCGTTCAATGGCCGCCGGTTATGCCGGGCTCGACAACGAACTCTTCTACATGGACAAGACCATGATGGTGTTCGGCGACGCGAAGAAGGTGGTGGAAGACATGGTCAAGGCGATCGAGTAAAGACACAAACGCCACGCAGATCAATCTCGTGGTTCTTCATGCGAAACCGGGGGAACGCAATCGATGGGCGCGCAGTGGAAAGCAAAACACAAGGACGCGGCGGCCAACGCGCGAGGCCGCCTCTTCGGCAAGCTCGCGAAAGACATCATGATCGCCGCGCGCCACGGCCACGACCCCGCGGCGAACTCGCGTTTGCGGCTGGTGGTCGAGCAGGCGCGCAAGGTCTCGATGCCGAAAGAGACGCTCGAGCGTGCCATCAAAAAAGGCGCCGGTCTGAGCGGTGAAGCGGTGCACTTCGAGTACGCGTTGTACGAAGGCTTCGCGCCGCACCGCGTGCCGGTGATGGTCGAGTGCCTGACCGACAACCTGAACCGCGCGGCCTCGCAGATGCGCGTGCTGTTCCGCAAAGGACAGCTCGGCGCTTCCGGTTCGGTGGCCTGGGACTTCGACCACGTCGGGTTGATCGAAGCCGAACCTGCGGTCGCTGGCGCCGACCCCGAAGTGGCCGCCATCGAAGCCGGCGCACAAGACTTCGAGGCCGCCGACGACGACGCCACCGCCGCGCTGTTCATCACCGACCCCGCCGATCTCGACCTGGTGGCCCGCGCGCTGCAGCCGCAGGGCTTCAGTGTCGTGTCGGCGAAGCTCGGTTACCGGCCGAAGACGCCGGTCGACCCCGCCAGCCTGAGCGCAGAGCAGCTCGACGAAGTGGAATCGTTTCTCGCCGCGCTCGACGAGAACGAAGACGTTCAGAACGTGTTCGCCGGCTTGCACGGTTGAGAGCTTGTGAACGTATGAATCGGGCCCGATTCATATGTTCACAAGCTCTGAGCGCGGCGGAGCCGCCGAAGCAGCCTGCAACCTGCAATCGGCGCGCTACGGGCGCCCGCCGACCCGCTCCCAGGCATCCCGCGTGGCGAGCTTCGCCCGCTCCCACTCCAGCGTGGACGCTCCGCGGGCGCGCTCCCATCCGGCCGAGAGCGGCCCCTCGGCATCGTCGAACGACACGCCGACATGCTCTCGATGCGCGCTGACGCCGTAGCCGTAGGCCGGGCCGTAGTCGTCGAAGCTTGAGTCGGGTGAAACGTAGGGTCGCGTCGAATACTGGGTGCGCCAGTAGGCCTCTTCAGCCGTTGGGTCGATCAGCTCGGCGACACCCTTGCCGGCCAGCCCGCCAATCACTGCTCCCACCGCTGCGCCGAGGGCCGTGCCGACCGGGCCCATGACCGTGCCGACGACCGCACCGGCAGCGGCTCCACCCAACGCCGCGCCCAGCCCTGTGCCGACCGGGTGCGCCCCATGCGCCCCGCTGAGGGGGTCGAGGTTCAGCGCGCCGGCAGCAGGCAAGGCCAAGTCGCGGTCTGCCGCCGCTTCGGGCGCCCGCTGCACGCTCTGGCGCGGATCGCGCTCAATCGTGGCGGCGTAGGCCTCGCGTGCGCGCTCGAACTGCAGCGCCGTGATGTGGCCAGAGACACACATGCGTTCCACATCGCGCAAATAACCGACGAGCGCTTCGGGCTCGACAATGGTTGGGCTGCCGAGTGCTCGCAGCAGGTCGGTGTAGGTCTCTTCTGAGGTTTTCTCCATCGCGGTTCCTTTCGGGTGTGGGCGAGGCCGCACTGCGTTGTTCGCAGTTGCCCCGCATGGACCCAAAGATAGGTTGCATTCGCCGCGGCGGGTGTCAGCGATCACCCCGGGTCAGTGAAGGACTGCGCCGCCCGAAGAATGAACCTAAAAACAGCTTGGACAACGCCGTGCATCTTTTGACGCGGCAAAACGGGCGGCACCCCGGGCACGCCGAAAACCGATGCCGATGGCGATGCCGCTGCCGCTGCCGCTGCCGCTGCGCGGTGTCAGCGCAAGCCGGAGGTGTACTTCTTCAGTAGGCGCGCACGCAACTCTGTTTCCGTGGCCTCGTCAGCCGCGGGCGAAGGGGCCGGCGGTGTCGGGGCCGTGGCGGCCTTGTCGACAGTCGTCGGCGCTGGCGCTGGTGCTGGTGCTGGTGCTGGCGTTGACTTTGGCGGCGGCGATGTCGAGTCGGCGATGCGCGCGCCGTGCATGCGCTTCTCGACATAAAGCCCGTACTCACGCAAGCGCGGGTCGACACTCGAGCTGGCCTGCTCCAGCACTTCTGCTGCGTACTGGAAGTCGTGCATGAACTGGCCGACATCTAGCTTTCGGCCAAACTCGCGGCGCATGGGTATGACCATGCGCACGAGGTAATTCATGATCTCGCTGTCGTCGAGGCTCATGGGGTACTTGCCAACAGTTGCGGGTGACGGGCTGGTGGGCGGCCTGGGTCAGGTAGTGGGCGCAAGCATCTCACCGTGTTCGGAAATGTCGAGCCCCACGTTCTCTTGTGCGGCGCTGACTCTCAGGGGCAAGACGAGTGAAATCGCTTTCAGGATCACCCAGGTCATACCGAAAGCGTAGGCCAAAACGGCGAGCGCGCCGAGGCCGTTGGTCCACACCGTGGCGGTAACAGGTGCCACGGCACTGGTCGCAAAAACCGGCGTGAGCACGGTACCGATCAGGCCCCCCACGCCGTGCAGCGCGAACACGTCGAGCGAGTCGTCAATGCCGGTGAGGGCCTTGAACGAAACGACCGCGAAGAAGCACAGCACCCCGGCAATCGAGCCGATCGCCAGCGCACCGCCGAAGTCGACAAAGCCCGACGCTGGCGTGACCGCGATCAAGCCTGCGATGGCGCCCGTCATCGTGCCCAGCACGCTCCACTGGCCGCGCCGGATGTATTCGCACATGCCCCACAGCATCGCGCCAGCGCAGGCCGCAACCTGGGTTGCCAGCAGCGCACCGGCCGCACGGGCGCTGGCTTCGAAAGCCGAGCCGGCGTTGAAGCCGAACCAGCCGGCCCACAGCAGGCCTGCGCCGAGCACCGTGATCAAGAGGTTGTGCGGCACCATTGGTTCCTTACCAAAACCGCGGCGCGGGCCGAGAACGAGGGCGGCTGCCAGGCCGGTCGCACCTGAGAGCACGTGCACGACAGTGCCGCCTGCGAAGTCCATGTGGCCCAATTTTGCGAGCCAACCATTGGGGTGCCAGATCCAGTGCGCGATCGGCGCGTAGACAAGCAGCAACCAGGCGCCGGCGAAAAGCAGCGTGATGCCCAGCCGCATGCGCTCGGCGGTGGCGCCGAGCACGAGCGCGAAAGTGATGATTGCAAACGAGAGCTGGAACAAGAAGAACACCGACTCGGGGATCGTGGGTGCGACGATGTGCGCGCCGACCTTGCTGCCCACCAGCCCTTCAGAGAAGAAGCGGGTGGTGTCGCCAAACCATGGGCCGCCCGAGGTGAATGCGATTGAATAGCCGAACATGGCCCACACCAGCGTGATCACGGCGGCACCGGCGACGGTGTGGGCCACGATGGAGAGTGCATTCTTGGTGCGCAGCATGCCGCTGTAGAAAAGAATGATGCCGGGCATCGTCATCAGCAGCACGAGCACGGTGGAGACCAGCATCCACGCGGTGTCGCCGCCGTTAAAAGCAGGGGCCGCTGCGGGCGCGATGGCGGCGGCGGCGACTATCGACGCGGCAGGCGTTGCTGCAGCGCTTGCTGCTGCGCCGCCAGCGGCCGGCGTGACCGATTGGGCGAAGGAGCTGGCTGCCAGACACACGCAAGCCACCACCACGCCCTGCTTGATCCATCGATTCATCATCTGCATAACGTTCACCTTGTCTGCATTTTTTTCAACGAAACATCACAGCCGTAGCGTACGCAATGTTGTGGGCAACGTACCGCGATGCGTGCGTGTAACGGCTTGACTTTTGCGGCGAACTGCACGGTTTCACCGACTCCTACGGATTGTTTTGCGATACCGTCGCGCGGCCAAACTGCTGTTTGCTTGGAATTCTTGCGGGCCGCTGATGCGCAACACCGAGTCTGTTTTGGAGTGGGTGACGCCGCTGATCGCACTGACCGAAAACGACGAGTGCATCACCGCGACACGGCCGCCCTAAGAGGCGGCGCCCAAGGGCGCCAACATGAAGTAAAAGGCCATGAAGTGCCACGCTGAGCGACCCATGTTGAACAACGACTCCGCGCCCCGCTTCGACGACCAGGCGGCGAAAGCAGCCCGGCATCCCACGGAAGCGATCTTCAGCCCAAAGCAGCGCGTTCGACGCGCTCGCTTTGCAGGTTCACTCTTCTTCGGCGCTGATCGACAAGCTCACGCGTTGGGCGCCGCGCAGTTCGCAGCTTGCGTTCAGCCGCAGCGGCCGACCCGCCAGCACGCTGCGGCGCAAGCGCAGGTCAAGCGAGTCTTCACCGCCAGCGTGCGTGAGCATGGACCGCGACCATTCGAGCGCGCCGTCGACGAGCACCCGCATCGCGTGGGTCGCGTCGGTGCGGCCGGCTTTGTTGCTGACGACGAGGCGGCAGTAGATCTCAAAGCTGCGCTCGCGCTGCGCGTCGGCCGGAATATCGAGCCGCACGACGTCGCGCGTGCCAGCGCTGGCACTCCAGCGCTCCGGAGCTTTTGCCATCAGTGCAACTTGTCGCGCGGCGGCTTGCGGAACGACTTCGGCTTGTAGACGTTGCCGTCCCACGAGCCGTCAGCGCTGCGTGCGCGGCGTATCGCCTCTTCGGCGGCGTGCGCAGCCTGGCGCCGCGAAGCGCGCCAATGCCCGAGTGAAAGCAGCTTGCGCTGTAACGACAGACCGAAGCGCCGCAGAGTGAACCAAAGGCGACGCGCTGCCGCGTCGAACCGGTAGCGTCGCCGCTCGCCGATCACCAGGCGCAGCAGCAGCAGCGCGCACACGGCGAGGGTCAATCCGGCCAAGCCTTGCTCGAACACGCTCAGCCCCGGCCACTCACGAGCGCTTTGCCTTTGCGCGCCAGGCGTCAAGCCGGGCCACGCCGCGTCCGGCGCTGAGGTAGGCAGGCACCACGCTTGCCATGGGCGAAGCATTGATGCCCAGTGCTTCCAGGCCCGGCAGCTGGCCACCCGCCACGTTGGGCACGCGCATCGAGTCGATGTTGTCGCGCGACATCAACGGCGTGCCTGGCATCAGTTCCATCAAAAAGGCCTGAGCCCGTGCGGCCGAATCAGGCAGCCCGAACACACACCGTTCGTGCCCGGACCATCGCCCCACCTGTTCGACGATCTGCTGCAGCGTGAACACCTCGGGTCCGGCGCATTCGAAGGTCTGACCGATGCCGGCCGGCGCGTCGAGGCAACGAATGATCGCCGCGGCCACGTCGTGCACCCACACCGGCTGGAAGCGCGCGTGCGCGCCAGCCAGCGGCACGAAGGGCGCCACGGCCTGCAGCGTGGCGAAGAGGTTTGTGAAACTGTCGTGCTCACCAAAGATGACCGAGGGCCGCAGGATCCTGAGGTCGAGCCGGGCCGCCTGCAGCGCAGCCTCGCCCGCCGCCTTCGAGCGCAGGTAGCGGCTGGGTGCCGTTTTGCTCGCCCCGAGCGCGCTCACGTGCACGAGCCGGCGCACGCCGGCCGCTTGGCAGGCTTCGGCCAAATTGCGCGCAAGCTCAACATGCACCCGCTCAAACTCGGCGGCGCTGCCGTGCAAGATCGCCACCAGATTGATCACGGCGTCGGCGTCTTGCACTAACTGCCGCAGGTCGGTTGCGCTGTGCACGTCGGCAGGCACCACTCGCACGGTCGGCAGAAGTTGCAAGTGCTTGGCGCGATCAGGCCGGCGGCTTGGCACCACGATTTGCCCGCCGGAGCCGCCTGAGCGCTCGACCAGCTGGTTGCAAACGCTGCGACCGACGAAGCCGCTGCCACCGAGGATGAGGATGTTGTTCACGGTCCGTTTATACCTTTGCATTCACTTCGACAGCCGCGGCGCTCGCAACAATTGCATCTTCGCCGAAGGCTGGGTGGCGCTGCCGTCGAAGGGCTGAACCAGTGCGCCCACCGCGTCGACTATTTTGCGCACATAGGCGCGTGTCTCCACGTAGGGTGGCACGCCGCGGTAACGCTCGACCGTGCCTTCGCCGGCGTTGTAGGCCGCGGCCACCAAAGTCACGTCGCCTTCGAAGTAGGCCAGCAGCCATCGCAGGTAGGCGGTGCCGCCCCGAATGTTCTGCGCCGGGTCGTAGGGGTTGCGCACATTGAAACGCGCCGCGGTGTCGGGGATCAGCTGCATCAGACCTTTTGCGCTCTTCGGTGAAAGGGCCACGATGTCGAAGTTGGATTCGGCTTCGATGATCGCCAGTACCAGCTGCGCAGGCACCCGGTACTCGGGTGCGATCTTCGCGACCAGTTCGGCGATTGAGTGCGGTGCCGTGATTGCCCGAACCGGTGCTGCCGGGCGCGGCGCAGTGGCAGTCATTCGGGGTTTCGGCGCGGCTGGCTCGCGCATGCAGTCGGGCACCTCGGTGGTGGGCCCCCCCACGGTGCCGAGCATGCGGATGGCCTGCTCCATGCCCTGCTCGGCGGCGGCGTGGAAGAAGAACGCGGCGAGAGAATCGTTGCGCTCCACGCCGCGGCCGTTGGCGTACATCCAGCCCAGGTTGAACTGAGATTCGGTGTCGCCCAGGCGTGCCGCGCGGCAGTAAAGCGCCGCGGCCCGCGCGCCGTCGCGTTCCACCCCATTGCCGTGTTCATAGTCGGCCGCTTCGCCGCGCAGCAGCACGATCAGCAGGTTCTCGGGGGTTCCGGGATCGGCGGCCCGCGCGGGCCAGGCGGCAGCGCACAGCAGCAGCGCGAGCAAGAGGTGGTGCAACTGCGCGAACAGGGGTCGTGTGGTCATCGGTTCGTGCCCGAAGGCGGGTGAGAGGCGGCGCGAAGGACGGTGCGAGGGTGCGCTTTTCGCGCTCCAGAATACAGTCGAGCGGAAACAGGGTGTCGGTGTTTGATTTCAAGGTGAGAGTTCCGTGACCGAATCGATCGTGATCCAACAACCGAATGGGCGGGCCGAACAACTGGTGCTGCTGTTTCATGGCCAGGCCGAAACGCCGCAGGCCATGCGTCCATTCGGCGAACGCCTTGCCCGGCAGTTTCCCAACGCCTTCATCGTCAGCGTGGTCGCTCCGGAGTCGGCCGATGGCGGCACCGGCTACCAGTGGTTGTCGGAGCTCGGCGTCGACGAAGGAGACCGCACGTCGCGGTTGACTGCCGCCTTGCCGGCCTTCCTCCACGCGGTCGTGCACTGGCAGGCGGTATCGAACCTTGGACCTGTGGCCACCGCGCTGATCGGCTTTTCGCAAGGCGCGATCATGGCGCTGGAAGCGACTCACGGCGACAACGCGTGTGCCGGTCGCGTGGTTGCCATTGCGGGGCGATTCCATGATCTGCCCGAGCGCGCGGCCGCGGTCACCACGGTGCACCTGTTGCACGGAAAGCAGGACGCCGTGATCCCGTACCGCCACGCCGTCGAAGCGGAGCAGCACCTGCTGCGCATCGGCGGCGACGTCACTGTCGACGTGCTGTCATTCCTGGGCCATGTGCTCGCTGACGAGTTCATCGAACTCACGGTTGAGCGGCTGACGGGTTATGTGCCCCGGCGGGTGTGGGAGGAGGCGATGCGTGTGGCGGGCTCGTCCTAAGCGGGCTTCAGCTTCGGCGCCTGTGGGGTGCTCGGCAGGTGCCCGAGCGGACCGAGCCGGACGGCGCCAGTGGCTGCCTTGGCGCCTGATGACCGACCGACTGTGGAGGAGATCAGGCCAGGATCACTGCGCCCAACTGCTTCGCCAGATTGGCCATCTGTGCTTCCATGTCGCCCGTGACGCCACGCACCGGCGATGGACCGACGAGGAAGGTGTCACGCCCGCGCTGCGCCACCAGCTGGTGGCCATCAGCTCCTTGCGAGCGGGCGAATATGACGGTCTCGCAGGTGTCGGAAATCAGGGTCTTGTTACCGCACAGCGAGTCGGCTTCGTAGAAGTTGCTGCCTCGCGGCGCCACGGTCAGGATCCACATTGTCTTGTTCCTCGGTGCGCCACCGCCGCCGGTGGCGGCATCCGGACACCACTGCCTTTTGCGAGACCCCAATGTGCCCCAGACCGCGGCCCTGGCGAGCAGAGGCACGCGCGCACGCTTTGGCCAAGCGAGAACGAACACCGATCCTCAGCAAAAAATTCCGTCACCGCGCAAATGAAACCATTCCGCCTGCGTAAAGCGCGTGGCGCCACCCTGCGGCTTAGCGATGCTGATGATCACCAGCTTGACGGGCCTGTTCGTCTCGCCTGGTGTGCCAGGAAGTCGCTTTCTGGCCCTTCGCCCGTCGCCCCTTCACTGCGAACGCAGCAGCGGCACCGGGCGTTTTCTCGTGGTCCGCGCTTTCGGCCTGGCGGTGAGCGGCTCTGGTGCCGGGGTCAAGCCGCGCTGGCCCACCCGTCCTACACCTAGGTGCCTCGCGCCAGACAGCTGACAAAAACGGCTCCCAGGCTTGTTGCAAATGTTCGCCGTAGCCCGAGCCGTGGAGAGCATTTGCGTCAAGGTTGATCTGATCAGGCTACGGCGGGAGTGGTCGGCTTGAGCTGGCCGTACTGTTGCTTGGCCTGTTTTTTCTTGTCCTTGGCCCGCTTTTGCTTTTGTCGGCGAATGCCGCGGTCTCTGTCTGCGCTCATGGTCGTTCCGGGTTGTTGGTGGGAAGGCTTCGCGCCCCGATTCAGGGCGGACACCGGCCGCTGTTTTACCACCCCCGCCATTTTCTGCCGGCGTGGAAGGGGACGACGCCGCGCGGCAGAGCAGTCTCGCGCGGGCCACCCTCGGCCACTTGGGCAACTCAGCCACGCCAAATTGCAAGGCCGTGCGGGCACCGTTGCTTCGATGACCCATAGCCAGGCCTGCTTCAGTTGTCGATCAGCGCCGGGTCCCAAGCGTAGACACGCTGGTTTTGTTCGCCCAGGCCTTGAATGCCCAAACGCATCGTATCGCCCGGCCTTAAATAGGTGGGGTGCGGCTTGGCGCCCATGCCCACGCCCGGCGGCGTGCCGGTGGCTATCAGGTCGCCGGGCATCAGCGTCATGAAGCGGCTGATGTAGCTCACCAGATGAGCGACACCAAAGACCATCGTGTTGGTGCTGCCGGTCTGGCGGCGCACGCCGTTCACGTTGAGCCACATCGACAGCGCCTGCGGGTCGGGCACTTCGTCGGCGGTGACAACCCACGGGCCGACCGGGCCGAAGGTGTCGCAACCCTTGCCCTTGTCCCAGGTGCCGCCGCGCTCCATCTGGTATTCACGTTCCGACACGTCGTTGACGACGCAGTAGCCTGCCACAAACTTCAGCGCTTGATCCTCGCTCACGTAGCGTGCCTTGGTGCCGATCACGATGCCGAGTTCGACTTCCCAGTCGCCCTTGACCGAACCTTGCGGCAGCACAACGGCGTCGTTGCAGCCGACCATGCACGACACCGTTTTCGAGAACAGCACCGGCTCGGGGGGCACCGGCAAGTTCGACTCGGCCGCGTGGTCGGCGTAGTTCAGGCCCACAGCGATGAACTTGCCGCAGCCGGCCCAGGGCACGCCCACGCGGCCTGGGTTGATCAGCGCCGGCAACGATGCCGGGTCGAGTTCTCGCAGGCGCTGCAGGCTGTCCGGCGCGAGTGTGTGGTTGGTGATGTCGGCCAGCGTGCCCGACAGGTCGCGCACGAGGCCTTGTGCGTCTATCAGCGCGGGTTTTTCTGCGCCCTTGGCTCCGTATCGCAGCAGTTTCATTTCTCGTTTCCTTCTCTCAAAGAACGTAAATTTAGTTGGGGCAGCCGCGAGCGATGTGTTGCGCGGTGCCGGTCGCGAAGCCCGCTCCGTCCGAACTGAGGTGGACCGCCAGCGTGAAGCCGCGCCACCCGTGCCGCAAGCGCAAGTCCGGGCAGGCCACCCCCCAGCACTGCACCACGCACCTCATGCTGCGCATATGGTGCCGAAGTCATCTATCGAAAAACCCTAGGCCGCGCGCTGCCTAGGTCCGTCAGAATCCGCGCTGGTTGAGGGAGCACCCGATGGAAAAAACCTGGTTGAAGCAATACCCCGCTGGCGTGCCGGCAGAGATCAACGTGGAGCAGTACGCATCGCTCGTGGCCTTGCTCGACGAGAGCTTCAAGAAATTCGGCGCGCGCGTGGCCTACAAGTTCATGGGCAAGTCGATTACCTTCGCGCAGGTCGACGACGCCTCGCGTGCCATGGCAGCCTACTTGCAGACGCTAGGCCTTGACAAGGGCGACCGCGTTGCGATCATGCTGCCCAACGTGCCGCAGTACCCGGTGGCCGTGTCGGCAATTGTGCGTGCCGGCTATGTGGTCGTGAATGTGAACCCGCTGTATACGCCGCGCGAGTTGGAGCACCAGCTTAAGGACTCCGGCGCGAAGGTGATCATCATCGTTGAGAATTTTGCGACCACGCTGCAAAAGGTGATGACCAACGTGCCGACGAAGAAGGTCATCGTCACGGCGCTCGGCGACATGCTGGGCTTCCCGAAGTCGATGATCGTTAACTTCGTGGTGCGCAAGGTGAAGAAGATGGTGCCGGCTTTTGAACTGCCCGGCGCGGTGCCCTTCAACGATGCCATCTCGCAAGGCCGCGGCAAGAGCTTCAAGCCTGCGCAGGTGGGCCCCGATGACATTGCGGTGCTGCAGTACACGGGCGGCACCACTGGCGTGAGCAAGGGCGCGGTGCTGCTGCACCGAAACCTCGTGGCCAACATCCTGCAGGCCGAAGCCTGGTACCAACCGGCGCTCAAAAAGATTCCCGCAGGCCAGCAGATCGTCACGATTTGCGCTTTGCCGATCTATCACATCTTCGGTTTCAACACGAACATGATGTTGGCCATGCGCATGGGCGGCTGCAACATTTTGATCGCCAACCCGCGGGACCTGCCTGGCATGTTCAAGGAACTCTCAGGCGAGACGTTCCACAGTTTTCCGGCCGTGAACACGCTGTTCAACGCGATGGCGCACCACCCCGACTTCGGCAGCGTTGACTGGAGCGGTCTCGTGATCTCTGTCGGCGGGGGCATGGCGGTGCAAAGCGCCACCGCCAAGCTCTGGCTTGAGAAGACTGGTTGCCCGATCGTCGAGGGCTACGGCTTGTCGGAAACCAGCCCGTCGGCCACCTGCAACCCCGTCGACAGCACTTCGTACAGCGGCAACATCGGTCTGCCGATGCCCAACACCGAACTCAAGCTGCTCGACGACGACGGCATCGAAGTGCCGCTGGGCGCGCCTGGCGAGATCTGCATCCGCGGCCCGCAGGTGATGGCCGGCTACTGGCAGCGGCCCGACGAGACCGCCAAGGTGATGACGGGCGACCACTTCTTCCGTAGCGGCGACATTGGCGTAGTCGACGAGCGCGGCTATTTCAAGATCGTGGATCGCAAGAAAGACATGATCCTGGTGAGCGGCTTCAACGTGTACCCGAACGAGGTCGAAGATGTGGTTACTCAAATGCCCGGTATTTTGGAATGCGCAGCGGTCGGCATTGCCGACGCAAAGGCTGGCGAAGCAGTGAAGCTGGTGATCGTCAAGAGCAACCCGGCCCTGACCGAGGCCGACGTGCGCGCCTATTGCGAAGCCAATCTCACTGGCTATAAGCGACCCAAGATCGTGGAGTTCCGCGCCGACCTGCCCAAGACACCGGTCGGCAAGATCCTGCGCCGCGAGCTGCGTGACAAGGTGTGATGGCCAACGACCACGCCATCATCACGATGCACCGCCTTTGAGTGTTCCAGACTGATACATTCTTGCTCTCGCAGAGAGTGCGGTGGGTCGTGCTGTGTGCACTTCAAAAAAACCGATGAATTTGGTCGGCTGATGAGGCGCGAACCTCAGCGATGCCCTGCGGCATCGCGAGGATTTGCAACGACGCCAGGCGGCTAAAGTCACGGTTTTACGCAGCCCACGGTGCTAAGCACTGCACCAGGCCCCACGAGGCAGGCGAGTTTGCCGTTGACAGGAGAAAGCGGTGATTTGGATCAAGACCGAGGCCGGGCGGAGCGAAATGCAGGCTCGCACTCTGGTGAACGAGCGCCCGAAGCGCAACCTGCTTCTCGTGATTGACGGTAGCAAGAGCGAAGAGATGTTGCTCCTTCAGCTGGCCGGCATATCGGCAAATGACTTCGTCGAGCTGCACTCGCTGGGTCTGATCGCGCCGCTGGTGGAGGGCGTCGCGTCGCAGCAGGGCTGGCTCGAAGGCACGGCGGCACCTGGGCAAGCGGCTTCAGCGGTTCTGCCCGCGGCCGCCGCACCACCTGACTACGCGGAATTCACCGCCACGCTCACGACCATGATCTCGCAAGAGCTCGGCCTGCGTGGCTTCGTGCTGACACTCGCGGTCGAAAAGGCACGAACCGCTGAGGAGCTGCAGTCGGTTGCGCACCGCGCCATCGACCAGATCCGCGAACGAAGGGGCGACGCCGCTGCTGTTGCCGCCCGGCGTGCGCTCTACGGTGGCTGAAGAAGCGTCAGTCTGGCATTGAGCGCTGCTCTGCATGGCTGACGCACCTCTGGCCATCGTCAGCGCGATGGAGCAGGAACTGCGTGCCCTCCTGCCCGCACTGCAGCAACGGCGTCGCATCGACCGGGCCGGTCGCACTTTCCACCTTGGCAGGCTCCATGGTCAGGCCGTGGTGCTGGCGCTTTCTGGCATAGGCAAGGTCGCCTCGGCGAGCACGGCCACGCTGCTTCTCCACAGCTTTTCGGCCCGCGCGCTGGTGTTCACCGGGGTGGCCGGCGGGTTGAAAAGCTGCGTGAAAGTGGGCGATGTGGTCGTGGCCCGCCAGCTGCTGCAGCATGACCTCGACGTGTCGCCGCTGTTCCCCCGCTTCGTGGTGCCGTCGAGCGGACGCTCCCACTTCGAGGTCAACGCCGAGCTTGCCGATGCGCTGGCCGTCGCGGCGCAGCGATGCCTCGACGGCGGCGAATCATTGCTCGGCGCTGCCGCGCGGCACAGCTTCAACATCGAACACGCGCGGCTGCACAGCGGCCTTGTCGTCAGCGGCGACCGTTTCGTCTCGAGCTCGGAGCAAAGCAATGCGCTGCGCGATTTGCTGCCCGACGCGCTTGCGGTCGAAATGGAAGGCGCTGCCGTGGCGCAGGTGTGCGCTGACGCCGGTGTGCCTTTCGCGGTGCTGCGCTGCATTTCTGACCGCGCCGACGACAGCGCGCACGTGGATTTCAAGAGCTTCATCGACGTGGTGGCCAGCACCTACACTGCCGCAATCATCAACGACTGGTTGCAACACGGCACATGAAGCTGTTCAAGGGCCTGTGGCGTTTTGCCCGAGGCGTGTTGCTGGTGCTGGCCACCGTCGTGCTCGCCATCGAAGAGTGGGGCTGGCGCCCGCTCACGGCCTGGGCTGCACGGCTCGCGCGGTGGCCGATGATCGCGCGCCTGGAAGCGCGCATCCGTGGCGTGCAGAGCCGCTGGGCGCTGGTGCTGTTCTTGGTGCCGGCGCTGTTGTTGTTCCCGCTCAAGCTGCTGGCGCTGTGGCTCATCCATAAAGGCAGCGCGACCCTGGGCATTGGGGTGATCGTGGCGGCCAAGCTGCTCGGCACCGCGCTTGTCGGGCGCCTGTTCATCCTGACCGAGCCCCAGCTCATGGAGATCGCCTGGTTCGCGCGCGCGATCAGGTGGTGGCGCGAAACGAAGCGGCGCGTCAAGGCGGTGCTGGCCGAATCGGCGACGTGGCGTGGCGTGCGCGGCGTGCTGCGGCGCTGGCGCGTTCGGGTCAAGCGCATGGTGCGGGGCTGAAGTTCGACGCGAACGGTGACCACGCGAAAGCACTTCGCCCCGT
The DNA here is from genome assembly GCA_038227445.1 of Burkholderiales bacterium. Classification (GTDB taxonomy): domain Bacteria; phylum Pseudomonadota; class Gammaproteobacteria; order Burkholderiales; family Burkholderiaceae_C; genus LMDS01. The sequence goes on from JBBRPV010000003.1 coordinate 80,144, forward strand.
TGATGAGCGGCAGCGCCATCGGCGTCCTCGAATTCGACTCACGTTCTAAAGCGGGATGCGGCGGGCGCTGCATCCGCCGCATCCGCTACAACGCTCGCGCCCTTTACGTTTCGGTCATCTCGGCGCAGCAGGTCACCTTGTCGTGCGGGCCGTTTCATGACGAAAAGCGGGCCCCAAACAGCGCGCCTGGAATGCTCTCAGGCACACTCGCCGCATGCCTGCCCGTTTTTTTGTTGACCAGCCGTTGCAGGCCGGTGCACAGCTGTCCTTGCCTGCCGGCCCGGCGCGCCACGTGCAGGTGCTGCGCCTGCAACCCGGTGCAGTCATCACGCTCTTCAATGGCAGCGGCGAGGAGTGGCTTGCCACGGTGACGCAAATGGGCCGCAGCGACGTGGCCGTGCAGGTGGGGCCGGGCACACCAGTCGACCGTGAACTTGTATGGCCCATCACACTGGCACTGGGCATGCCGGCCAACGAGCGCATGGACGGCCTGATTGAAAAAGCCACGGAGCTCGGTGTGGCCGCCATTCAGCCGTTGATGTGTGAGCGATCTGTGTTGCGCCTGAGTGGCGAGCGCGTGCAGAAGAAGCTGGCGCACTGGCAAGGCGTGGCCATTGCCGCGTGCGAGCAGAGCGGGCGCACGCGCTTGCCGCGGATCGAGCCGGTGCGCACCATCGGCGATTGGCTTGCAAAACTGCCGATTGACCCAGCCAGCACCCGCTGGGTGCTGAGCTTGCGCGGCGCCCAGCCTCTGCCCCGTCTCGGCGCGAGGCCGACTGCCCTCGTGTGCCTGAGCGGCCCCGAGGGTGGCCTCACCGAAGCCGAAGAGCAGGCCGCGTTCGGGGCCGGCTTCGCGCCCGTCTCGCTCGGCCCACGTGTGCTGCGCGCCGACACCGCGCCGCTGGCGCTTCTCTCGCACGTCGCGCTGAGCGCAGATGGAACCCGATGAAGCTGCCGTTGTTGCCCCTCACCCTTTGCGCTGTCAGGGCCTGTTTCTCACCAACAACGCCACCTTCATCGCGATCAAAGGCCTCGTGGCCCTGAGCCTGGCACCGAGCCCGTGGATGGCGATGCTGTCGGTCACGGGTGACGTCGCCGGAGGCGTGCTCTGTGCCGGGCTGGGTGGTGCAACACAAGCGGGCTCAGGGCCGCCAAGCTGTCGTTCCGGGTCGGTTGCTGCGCTGCTCTCTTCAGGGTTTGCGTGCTGAGCCTGCGACCAGATCGAACCGAAACAGCCGGCATTCGATGGGCCCGTTCCACATCGGCACGCGGCGCGACTCTTTCAGCCGCATCGCACTCGGCAGCTTCATATCGGGGCTGAGCACGTAGGCGGTCCAGCCTGCGGCGTGCTGCGTGTAGGCGTGTTTCCAGTGCGAGGCCAAGCGCGGGAAGAAGTCTGTGGGCGTGTCGCGGTCTTCGGCCGACGCGCGTGCGGCCTTACCACCGACTTCTATGCGCTCACCGTACGGCGGGTTGATCATTAGGGTGCCGGGCATCTCGGGCGCCAACTCGGGCGCGGCCCGCTCCAGTGCGTCGCCTCCGTTGAACGTGATCGCTGCCTCCACGCCCGCGCGCTGCGCGTTGCGGCGCGCGAAGTCGACCATGCGGAATGACACGTCGCTGGCGAAGATCGGCACCGCGCTCGAGTGAATACGCGCTTGCGCCAGGCTGCGCAAGCGTTGCAGCTGCGAGCGCATGGCTTCGGTCGTGAAGGGCAGCAGGCGTTCGAACGCGAAGCGACGCTTCAGCCCTGGCGCAACGCCGCAGGCGATTTGCGCCGCTTCGATCGCGATCGTGCCCGATCCACAGCACGGGTCGTGCAAGGCGCCGCCTTCGGCTGGCGTGCCGCGCCAGCCGGCGGCGGCCAGCATGGCGGCGGCCAGTGTTTCTTTCAGCGGGGCATCGCCCTTGTCTTCGCGCCAGCCGCGCTTGAAGAGAGATTCGCCCGAGCTGTCGACATACAGCGTGGCTTCGAGTTCACCCAGGTGCACAACGAGCTGCAGGTCGGGATGCTGCGTGTCCACGCTCGGCCTTTCGCCGGTGGCTTCGCGCAGCAGGTCGCAGACCGCATCTTTCACCCGCAAGGCCGCGAAGTTGAGGCTGCGCAAAGGGCTTCGGTGCGCCGTGGTGTCGACGCGCAGGGTGTGCTGTGGCGTGATCCATTCCGCCCAGTCGACCGTGCGCGCGAGTTCGTAAATATCGGTCTCGTCGCGGTAGGAGCCGTGCGCCACTTCGATGAGCACCCGCTGAGCGAGCCGGGTTTCGAGGTTCAGCGTCATCACTTCGAGCGGGTCGCCAGCCAGCGCGACGCCGCCGCGTGCGGCCTTGATCTGTGCTTGGGGCAGCACACGTTGCACCTCGGCTGCGAGGAGCTCCTCGACGCCGGCAGCGCAGGGCAGAAACAGGGGTAGCGGCATGGACCTACATCGCCTTTCGCAACTGGGTGGGCGCGATTTTCAGTGCGTCGCGGTACTTGGCCACCGTGCGGCGCGCCACCTGAATGCCTTGCTCGTCGAGCATCTGTGAGATCTGGCTGTCTGAGAGCGGCGCGGCGGGGTTCTCGGCAGCGACGATCTGCTTGATCAGGGCGCGCACGGCCGTGCTTGACGCGTTGCCGCCAGCTTCGGTGTTGAGTGACGAGCCGAAGAAATATTTCAGCTCGAAAGTTCCGTAGGGTGTGGACATGTACTTCGCGGTGGTCACGCGCGAGATGGTCGACTCGTGCAGCCCGAGTTCGTCGGCGATCTCGCGCAGCACCAGCGGCTTCATCGCGATTGCGCCGTGCGTGAAGAAGTTTTTCTGGCGTTCGACGATGGCTTGGGAAACCCGCTGGATTGTGTCGAAGCGCTGCAGGATGTTCTTCATGAACCAGCGTGCTTCCTGCAGCCGCGTGTTCAGGCCAGCACCGGCGGCGTTTGCGCCTTCAGCACTGGCGCTGCGCGAACCTGTGCCGCGCGGCTGGCGGATCGCGTTGGCGTAGAGGTCGTTGATGCGCAGCTTGGGCATCACGTCGGGGTTGAGCACGACCTTCCAGCCGCGCCCGGCCCTCTGCACGATCACGTCGGGGATGACGATGTTGGCTTCGGCTCGGGCGAACTGCCGGCCCGGCTTGGGTTCGAGCGCCACGATAAGCGCCTGCGCTTCACGCAGCAGGTTGTCGTCGGCGCCGGTGGCGGCCATCAGCTTCTTCAGGTCGCGCCGCGCCAAAAGTTCGAGATGTTCCTTGCAAACAAGGATCGCGATCATCTGCGCTTCGCAGCGTGATTGCGCGCGCAGTTGCAGGATCAGGCATTCACCGAGGTTGCTCGCGCCCACGCCGGTCGGCTCCATGCTCTGCAACCAGCGCAGGCCGCATTGCAGGCGCGCGAGCAGGTCGTCGCGATCGTTCTCGCTAGCGTCGTCGCCGACCAGTTGTGCGGCGATGTCTCCGAGCGGGTCGTCGAGGTAACCGTCGTCGTTCAGCGATTCGATCAGCACCATGACCGCGGCCGCGTCCAGCGGAGACAGGCGCATGCTGGAGAGTTGTTCGCGCAGGTGGTCTTGCAGGCTCGGCAGTGGCGCGTCGCGGTCTTGCCCGTCGAACTCATCTCTGTCGTTGTTGGTGCTGGCCTTGCCGGGCGTTTCACGAATGCCGTCGAAGTCTTCTCGCTCGGTGCCGTTTTCCCAGTCTTCGCGCTCTGTACCGCCGAAATCGGCAGCGTCGAGCGGTGCCGATTCTTCGCTGCCGCCTTCGGATGCGCTCTCTGCCGCGCGCTCGGTCTCGCGCTCGCCAGCACGCTCAGCGCTCGTGAGTCGTTCGGTCAGCGGTTCGAATGCTGCGCTGGCCTCTTCTTCGGCTTCCAGGAACGGGTTTTGCTCCAGCATTTGCTCGACTTCCTGGTGGAGTTCGAGCGTGGAGAGCTGAAGCAGTCGGATCGACTGCTGGAGCTGGGGCGTCAACGCCAGGTGCTGCGAGAGCCGGAATTGCAGAGTGGGTTTCATGCCGGCACGACCTGTCCGGACGCGGGCGAACCCGCATCCCCTTGGGCGGTTGATCGGCGTACTCGACGAACCAAGAGCGCCATCACATGCGGAAGTGTTCGCCGAGGTACACCTTGCGAACGTCGGCGTTGTCGACGATTTCGGTCGGAGTCCCTTCGGCCAGCACCCGGCCTTCGCTGATGATGTAAGCACGGTCGCAGATGCCGAGCGTTTCGCGCACGTTGTGGTCCGTGATCAACACGCCGATGCCACGGCTTTTCAGGAAACTGATGATGCGCTGGATCTCCAGCACTGCGATCGGGTCGACGCCTGCAAACGGTTCGTCGAGCAAGATGAACCGTGGCTGCGTGGCCAGCGCGCGCGCAATCTCAACCCGCCGCCGCTCGCCGCCCGAGAGCGCCGGGGCCGGCGAAGCGCGCAGCTTGTCGATCGACAGGTCGCGCAGCAGGCCGTTCAGCAACGTTTCGATCACGGCCGGTTTGAGCGGCTTTCCCTCAGCGTCGATTTGAAGTTCCAGCACAGCGCGCACGTTTTCCTCAACATTGAGCTTGCGGAAGATCGAGGCTTCTTGCGGCAGGTACGACAGGCCCATGCGCGACCGTTTGTGAATCGGCAGCCGGTCAACACGTTGGCCTTCGATGCTGATCTCGCCGGCGTCGGCGCGCACAAGACCCACGATCATGTAGAAGCTCGTCGTCTTGCCCGCGCCGTTGGGACCGAGCAGGCCGACAACCTCGCCGCTGTGCACGGCCAAGTGCACGTCCTTCACGACCATTCGCGCGCCATACGATTTTTGCAGCCCCCGCGCTTCGAGCCGGTGCGTGTTTGCCGACAAAGTGGCTTGCACCGAGGACCTTCCCGCCACGCTCAACGCTTGTCCCCGAGCGCCGGGCTCAGCCGCAGGGTTGGGGCCGGCAGCGCTTCGGCGCCCGAAGCCGCTTCGGCCACAGCCGCGCTGCCTTCGCGCGGAGTGAGCACGGCGCGTACGCGGCCACCCGGGTTGCTGGGCGTGGGCGCTGCGCCGCCGGAACCGCTGAAAACCTCGGTCGTGCTGTCGTAGGTGACGAGGTTGCCGGCGATCTCGTCGGCAACGGTCGCCCCGCGCAGGCGTCGCACCGAAGCGTTGGTCACGAACCGAATGGTGTCGGTCTTGCCGTCGTATTCGAGCTTGTCGGCTTCGCCAGCGATGTACTCGTCGACGCCGTCACGCTTTTGCCGGAACGTGGCGGGCTTGCCAGGCGCGCCGGTTGCCACAGCGGTGTGATAGCCGCCGGGTGTCTCACGCACTTCGATACGTGCGGCGCGGATTTGCATCGTGCCTTTGCTGACGACGACGTTGCCGTTAAAAACGACGAATTGGTTTTGCAGATCGATCTTGCCCGGCTGGTCCGCTTCCACGTTCAGCGGCTTGAAGCGGTCGGCTTTTTCGGCATGCGCGGGCATTGAAAACAGGGCGCCGAGCACCAACGCTGTGCAGCCTAGGCAGCTGGGCAAAAAAGCTCCGAAACAGCGGGCGTGACGTGGTGGGCGCATAGAGGCATGAAACTTGCAGTGCATTCTAGCCCACAGATTTTCATGCGCTGCTGCGCATTGGTGCCACCCGCCACAGCGCCCGGCAAAATCAGGTGCCTTTTCTGACGCGCTCGATCAGAAAATCGGCGACCGTCAGTGACTTTTCGTTGCTGCCAGCGAGCGGGCCGGAGGTGTAGTAGCGCCCCTGCACGCCGATGGCGGGCACGCCGTCTATCTTGTAGGCCGCCGACAACTGCGCGGCCTGACGAGCCTTGGTCTGCACCGAAAAAGAATCGAACGCCTCCATGAACTTCACTGCATCCACGCCATTTTTGGCCATAAAGGCGGATATGTCGGCGGGTTTGTCGAGGCGCTGGCGATCACTGTGGATCGCGTAGAACACCCTGCGGTGAAGCGCTGGCAGCTGCCCCAGGCTTTCCAGCGCGTAGAAGATTCGCTGGTGGGCGAAGAAGGGTTCCTGGCCGAAGGCTATCGGCATGCGACGAAAAGACACGTCGGCCGGCAACTGTTTGATCCATGGCTCCAGTGCCGGCTCAAAGGCGTTGCAGTGCGGGCAGCCGTACCAAAAAAACTCGATCACTTCGATCTTGCCTGGTGACGCTGTGGGCGCCGGCTGGCTCAGGCGCACGTAGTGCGTGCCTTCAACCGGGCCGCCTTGGGCGAGGGCCGCCGTGGCCGCGGCGCCGAGTCCGACACCGATCACAGCAGCAGAAAATTCGCGACGCTTCATGTTCATTGGATTCAGCCGGTTCGGTAGTTGAAGTTGCAGACAGACTCGGGCCTGCGGGGCAAAGTTCAGGCCATCGCCTGTCAGCGCTGCACCCGCACAAGGGCCGATTCGATGCCGGCATCGCCAAGTTTTGACTTGGCCACTTCGGCGTCGGCTTTCGTATTGAACGGGCCTAGGCGCACGCGGAACACGGTGCGCCCCGCCTGCTCGCGCTCGGTGATTTTGGTTTCCATGCCCATGATGGCTAAGCGCGCGCGCTGTTGTTCGGCGTCTTCGGTTTTGGCGTAGGCGCCGGCCTGCACGAAGTAGGCGAACGGGTCGGCCCCCGCAGAACCTGACGCCGCCTGCTTCGGTGCCGAAGCGCTGGTCGCGCCGCCGTTGAGGATCGCGGCGGGGTCGTGCGAGTCGCTCGCGGGCGCCGAAGCCTTGACCGCCGGCGCAGTGCCAGAAGCCGCTTCGACCGCCGGCGCAGCGCCAGAGGCCGGCTCGACCACCGGCGACGGCGCCGAAGCGGCGGCGACTGCACTCGCGGGCTTGGCCGGATTCTTGCCGTAGAGCGGGCTGTTCGGGTCCCAGTTTTTGTTCTTCTCCGTTTCGGCCGCGTCTTGGCCCGCGGTGCGCTGCGGCACCTTGTTGAGGAACGGCGCTGGCACCTTGGTAACGTACAGCGCCACGCCGAGCGCCAGTGCCAGGCCGATCAGCAGGCCGACGATCAGGCCCACGGCGAAGCCGCCGCTTTGCTGTGCTTTCGCAAGACCGCGCTTCGAACTGTTCTGGAGTGTCATGTGCTTTCCATCTCGGTGGCCACACCTTCTCGGGACATGCGTTCGGGCGCACTCACACCGAGCACCCTGAGCGCGTTGCGAATGACTTGCCTCGCTGCAACCAGCAGCGCCAGCCTCGCCTTTGCCAATTCGGCATCTTCGACGAGAAACCGTTCAGCGGCGTAATAGCTGTGAAATGCGCTGGCCGTGTCGCGCAGGTAGAAAGCCACGTCGTGCGGCGCCAGATCGGCCGCGGCCGACGCCAGCATGGCTGGGTAGGCGGCGAGCTTCAACATCAGCGCCGCTTCGCTCGGCGCGGTGAGCAGCGCCAGATTCGCGCTGCCCAGGCTCGCCAGATCGCCGCCCTTGTCGGTAAATTGTCGGATCACCGAGCAGATGCGCGCGTGGCCGTACTGCACGTAGAAGACTGGGTTCTCGTCGTTTTGCTTGAGCGCCAGGTCGACGTCGAAGGTGAACTCGGTGTCGGCTTTGCGGCTGAGCAGGAAGAAGCGCACCGCGTCGCGGCTGGTCCAGTCGATCAGGTCGCGCAGTGTCACGTAGCTGCCGGCACGCTTGGAGATTTTGACCTCTTCGCCGCCCTTCATCACCGTGACCATCTTGTGCAGAACGTACTCGGGGTAGCCCACCGGGACGCCCAGACCAGCGGCCTGAACGCCGGCGCGCACCCGCGCCACGGTGCCGTGGTGGTCACCGCCCTGGATGTTGATGGCCTTGGTGAAGCCGCGTTCGAACTTCTGCACGTGGTAGGCCACGTCGGGCACGAAGTAGGTGTAGGCGGCGGCGTCCGTGGCTGACGAATCCGCTCCGGCCGGAGCGGATTTGCGCATCACGCGGTCCTTGTCGTCGCCGTAGTCGGTGGTGCGCAGCCACAGCGCGCCACCCTCTTCGAAGGTCTTGCCAGAGGCGATCAGGCGCTGCACCGTGTCGTCGACCCGGCCGCTCGAGTACAGGCTCGATTCGAGAAGGTACTGGTCGAAGCGCACACCGAAGGCCTGCAGGTCGAGATCTTGTTCGTGGCGCAGGTAGGCCACCGCGAACTGACGAATGCTGTCGAGATCTTCCGCGTTGCCCGACGCGGTGAAGCTGCGGTCGTCGGCCTTCACGGTCTTGCGGCCGAGGAAGTCAGCCGCGATGTCCGCGATGTAGTCGCCGTTGTAGGCCGATTCCGGCCACTGCGCATCACCCGGTTTGATTCCACGCAGGCGTGCCTGCACCGAGTTGGCCAGCGTGGCGATCTGCACCCCGGCGTCGTTGTAATAGAACTCGCGTGTCACGCGCCAGCCTTGGGCGTCAAAGAGGTTGCAGATCGCGTCGCCGAGCGCCGCCTGGCGCGCGTGGCCCACGTGCAGCGGACCGGTCGGGTTGGCCGAAACGAACTCAACCAGCACCTTGTCATCTCGTTTCGGTTGCAGCCCGAACCCCGAGCCCCCTGCCAGCACTTCGCTCACCACCGCCTGCTTGGCGGCGTCCTTTAAGCGCAGGTTGATGAAGCCCGGGCCGGCGATCTCGAGCGCGTCGACCCAGCGCTGCACGGCTGGCTGGCGGTTCAGTGCGGCCACGAGCGCGCCCGCCACGTCGCGCGGGCTCTCCTTGCGTGCCTTGGCCAGCGGCATTGCCGCAGTGCAAGCGAAGTCGCCGTGCCCTGCCTGTTTCGGCGATTCGAATGCTGGCAATACCTTCGTGCCCGGCTCGACCTCGGCCATCGCAGCAGCGAGCGCGGCAAGCAGCTCTTTTTTGACTTGGATCATGCAACGATTCTACGGGGGTGACTCGCCCGTTATGCCCCGCGCCGGGGCGTGACTGGCGCACGAATCCCAGCGAAATGCTGCACCAAATGGCGCAGCACCCGTGGGCGGTCGGTGCGAAGATGCAACACCAAGCGCCTGCGACTTTCCAGTTCCTCATGTCTTCGCCTTCGACCACGACCACGACCCCGACCCCCAGTCCCGGCACGGTGAGCCTGCCCGCGATGATCGGCAAGTACCGAGTGCAAAAGCTGATTGGCGAAGGCGCGACCAGCGAGGTCTTCTTGTGCCGCGACGATTTCCAAAACCGAGACGTGGCGATCAAGCGCGTGCGGCCCGCCGCGGTGACCGGCGACTCGATGGAAGGCCACTTCACCGAGCGCTTTTACGCCGCCGAGGCCGCCCTTGTCGGCCGCTTAAACCACCCGAACGTGGTGCACATCTTTGACGCCGTCCCCGACCCGGTCTCGCCCTACCTCGTGATGGAATACGTGCCCGGCAGCACGTTGCGTCCGTACTGCCGGGCCGACCAGCTGCTGGCGCTGGAGCTGATCGTTGAAATCGGCTTCAAGTGCGCGATGGCGCTGGGGTATGTGTATCGCCAAGGCCTGATTCACCGCGACGTGAAGCCAGCCAACCTGCTCGCTTTGCTGAACAACGGCACCGTCTCCGATGTGAAGATCAGCGACTTCGGCAGCGTGCTCAACCTCGGGTCCGACGTGACGCAGATTCACCGCGTCGGCTCGCTTGCCTACATGGCACCCGAGCAGCTCGAAGGCGACCCGCTCGACTCGCGTGCCGACATGTATTCACTCGGCGCCGTGCTCTACCACCTGATCGCCGGGCGCCCACCGTTCGACGCGCAGGTGCAGTCGGCCATGATGCAGCAGATCTACCACGTGAAGCCCGGCCCGCTGGGTGTGCTGCGCGCCGGCGTGAGCGCGGAGCTCGACGCCGTGGTGCAGCGTGCGCTGGCCAAGAACCCGGCCGATCGTTACGCCACCTGGGATGAATTCGCGCAGGCGCTCTCCGGGCTGATCACCAACCAGCAAGTGCCGCGCGGACAGCTCCAGGGCGTGCTCGACTCCGAGCGCTTTAACTTGCTGCGTTCGCTCGACTTCTTTGGCGGCTTCGGCGACGTCGAACTTTGGGAGGTGGTGCACCGCGCCAAGTGGCAGCGCTTTCACTTCGGCCACGCGCTGTTCCGCAAGGGCGAAGAGGGCCGCAGTTTCCACATCCTGGCGCAAGGCGAGGTTGATGTGTTTCGCGACGGCAAGAAGGTGGCCCAGCTCGGCGCTGGCACCTCGATCGGCGAGATGGCCTACCTCGCGCCCAGCCCTGACCTGAAAAGGCACAGCACCGACGTGATCGTGACCGACCACGCCACCACGATCTCTTTCACGCCCGAGACGCTGGTGCAGGTCAGCCCGAACTGCCGGCACCGCTTCGACGCGGCGTTCATCGGCGTGCTGGTGCGCCGACTGCACGCTGCTCACGAAAGTCTGGCGCACCCGCGGCGCATTCTTTGACGTGATCAGGCGCCGGAAGCGCCTGATGTGTTGCGGCTGTGTCCACCGCAACACACCCAACAACGTTTGTGCTTTGCCGGCACTGCGCCAGCATGTTTCAATCCACGCCGGCAACCATGCCCCGGGAAAACTTCAAGGAAAACCTATGAAACACCTGATGACCGTTTTGGCCCTCTCGTTGGCCGCTCTTTCGACATCGGCTTTTGCCACCACTCACAAAGAGGCGCCCGACATGGCCAAGGGAGCGAGCGCGCCAATGGGCAAGCAGCAGTCCAAGATGGGCGACTGCAACAAAGACGCCGGCGAGAAAAAGGGCGACGAGCGCAAGGCCTTCATGAAGACCTGCCTGTCGGCCAAGAAGCCCACGCAGCAAGACAAGATGAAGGCCTGCAATGCCGACCCGAAGGCTAAGGCCGCCAAAGGCGATGAGCGCAAGGCCTTCATGAAGGAATGCCTGAGCAGCTGAGCCACTGTGGCTTGCTCCAAAAAAGCCCGCTGCATGCGGGCTTTTTTGTGGGTGCGCCCGGCAGGGCGCATTTACTTGGAGGTGGAAGACCTCTACTCACCCGGCAAGGGGAAGAGTTAGCCGAACGGCAAGGGTGTCGTGGGTGACTGCGAATCTGAAGGAAGCCGAAGGCAAAGCGCTGGCCTGAC